>JAYVFU010000132.1:0-11915 GCA_043772865.1 Methylophilaceae bacterium | reverse complement strand
AAGTTTTTATGCGCAACTAGAACATCATAGAATAAATGTACAACGGCATTTTGATGCGGTATTTCAAATTAGCCAATCTATACAACATAGCTTGATACAGGCCACTGCCCCATCCACACCTAGCGCACAAAGTAAGTCAGAAAACATTAAAGGATTATGGCAAGAGCTTGCGAATTTAAAGAAAACTGGCTTGCAAGCAATAGAAACGCAACAAGTTGAGCAAGCATTACAACTACTGGGCTACAAAGATGCAAAAGAAAGTTTACGCCGTTTACAAAGCTTAACGGCTAGCGCCAAATACCAACAATTGCCAGTCTTAAGTATTCAGCGTTTTAATGCAGTAATGCCCTCCGTGATTGAGCTTGCAGCTGATGAAAGCAACCCTGATATTACGCTGTTACGCATGATTGATTTACTCTCCAGTATTTGTAGGCGTGCCAGTTATTTGGCGCTTTTGACAGAATATCCTGCGGCTTTACAATTGGTGATTAAGTTAGCTAGTGCCAGCCCTTGGTTAGCTAATTATTTAACCCAGCATCCTATTTTGTTAGATGAGTTGCTTGATACTAATAGCTTGTATGCAGCACCCAATTTTGTAGCCATGCAAGCTGATTTACTGGCTAAATTGAACGAAGCGCATGGGGATGTAGAGCGGCAAATGGATATAACACGGCATTTTAATCATGCTGCCACCTTTAGATTTGCAGCTCAAGATGTTCTGGGTGCGCTCATTGTTGAAAGACTATCTGATTATCTAAGTCAGTTAGCCGATTTGATATTGCAAACTAGCTTGCAGGTGATTTGGCGCAACCTCAATGTGACGCTGGTTGCGCTACCAAAATTTGCTATTATTGGTTACGGAAAACTGGGCGGTATGGAGCTGGGTTACGCATCTGATTTAGACATCATTTTTCTTTATGATAAAAATTCAAACGATGAGGCTGAAAGTAATACAACTCAAAGTAACGGCACAGAAATATACGCACGCTTAGCTCAACGTATTAATAACTGGTTTAATAGCTTAACCAGTGCAGGTTTGCTTTACGAAATTGATTTGCAATTAAGGCCAGATGGCAATAGTGGCTTATTAGTGAGCAGCGTGGATGCTTTTAGAGAGTATCAGCTCAAAAAAGCTTGGGTGTGGGAACATCAGGCTATCACACGTGCGAGATTTGTAGCGGGCGATATCAGTATTGGTGCCATTTTTGAGCAGATACGTGTTGAAGTGATTACGCAGACGCGTGATAGTGAAAAGTTGCAAATTGAGGTGCTGAATATGCGCGATAAAATGCGCGCAGCCAATAAAACTAAGCTTTTAGCCAATCACACCCAAGCAGATGAGTTTGATTTAAAACACAGTGCTGGCGGTATTGTGGATGTGGAGTTTTTAGTACAGTTTTTAGTATTGAAATATGCCGCACAATATTCGCAATTGAGTGAAAATATAGGCAATATCGCTTTGCTGAATTTGTGTGCGAGCTTGGGATTAATTGATGCTAATTTAGCAATACGAGTCGCTAATGCCTACCGAGAGTATCGTCGGTTACAGCATGGCATCAGGCTGCAAGGCATAGCGCAAGCTAAGGTGGAGGCAGCGCAAGTACTCAATCACGCAGAGGCGGTTAAAACGTTATGGCAATCGGTATTTATCGCACCCTAGTTTTTGTAGGAGGCACGCCTCGTGCCGATAACGTGTGTCACACCTCGTGTCGAATGGTATTTTCCTGTAGGTGGGGCTTTAGCCTCGCAGCACTCATTGAAATATCGCACGCGACGGGTATCGCTCCTAAATAAGGCATGGCAGGTTCTTTTAAGAGGCTACCCCACCGTGCCGAAAGCCATGTTGATACTAACGACGCTGTTAGGCTAAAGCCCCACCTACAAGAGATATTGCGGTTTTTTTACTCCACCGTACCCGCTGCTGTAATGTTCATGCCGCCATCAACATAGGTGATTTCACCAGTTATCCCGCTGGCTAAATCACTACATAAAAATGCACAAGCATTGCCAACTTCGTCAATTGTTACATTGCGGCGTAAAGCAGCGTGCTTTTCGTTAAATCCAATCATTTTGTCGAAATCAGCAATGCCAGAAGCGGCTAACGTTTTAATGGGGCCTGCAGAAACTGCATTAACGCGTATCCCTTTAGGACCTAAGCTCTGCGCCATATAACGTACGTTAGCTTCTAAACTAGCTTTGGCTAAACCCATGACATTGTAATTAGGCATGGTGCGCTCTGCACCCAAATAACTCAGTGTGAGTAAGCTGCCTTTGCGACCTTGCATCATCGGCAGCGCTGCTTTTGCCAGCGCGGCAAAACTATATGAGCTTATATCGTGTGCGATTCGAAAGTTTTCACGCGTCACAGCTTCTAAGTAATCACCATCTAATGCGGTTTTTGGCACAAAAGCCACAGAATGGACAACAACATCCAAACCATCCCAGTGTTTTGCAAGGGCTGGGAATAATGCATCTATTTGTGCATCATCAGCTACATCACAAGGCAATACAATTTTTGAATCAAAATCTGCTGCTAAATCAGCTACGCGCCCTGCATGTTTTTCCATTTGATAGGTAAAAGCAAGCTCTGCACCTTCACGTTTCATTGCACGAGCAATGCCATAAGCTATTGAACGATTACTTAATAAGCCTGCAATAATAACTTTCTTGCCAGACATAAATCCCATATGTTTACTTCCTGATGACTATTTATTTGAATTAGTTTTATTCGATTGAGTACTATTTTTGATTACTAAATATTATTTTTAGGTCGCGTTTTGTAAACGGCTTATTTATCGGACCCGCTTCTCGGATCGAGCGCATCGCGTAATCCTTCACCTAGTAGATTATAACCTAGCACAGTAATTAAGATAGCAAGCCCTGGGAATAGTGATAGCCACCAAGCGAATTGAATATACTCTTTACCATCTGTTAAAATATTCCCCCATGAAGCCTGTGGTGCCTGCACGCCTAATCCTAAAAAGCTTAAGCCAGACTCCATCAGCACAGCGCTTGCAACGCCTAATACAGAACTGACAATAATCGGCGTTAAGCAGTTTGGCAGTAAATGAATAAAAATTAGGCGAAAATCCTTTGCCCCCAATGTGCGTGCAGCTAAGACAAATTCACGACCACTCATACTTAGGAACTCAGCCCGTACTAAGCGCGTAACCCCCATCCATGAGGTGAGCCCAATCACAATCATGATGTTCCAGATAGATGGCGTTAAAAATGCGATGACCGCCAATATTAGAAAGAAACTAGGGATAGATAACATCACATCGACTAAACGCATAATAAATGTATCAATCCAGCCGCGGTAATAGCCAGAAATTGCACCTAATACAATACCGATGATAGTAGAAATACCAACCGCCACTAAGCCAACTAGTAGTGAAATGCGCCCACCATGCAACATGCGGCTGAGAACATCACGCCCTAAGCCATCGGTTCCCATCCAATGCTGAGTAGAGGGGCCTAATAGTATGGCTTTAACATCAATGTCGTTCGGGTCATATGGCGATATTAACGGTGCTAGTATCGCCAATACAAACACCGCGATGATGATAATAAAACCTGCTTTTGCAAGCGGGTTGCTTAGTGCTTTCTGAAGTAGGGTTGGGGGGGTGTTATTTGGTATCATAATCTATCTAACAAAGCCGCGTCTTACACGTGGGTCAGCCCATGCATAAGCAATATCGGCCACTAAATTACCGACTAAAGTCAGTGCAGAACCTATGGTCAAAATACCCATAATCACAGGAAAATCGCGCATCATCACTGCATCAAAAAACAGCTTACCCATCCCTGGGATTGCAAAAATAGTTTCTGCAATCACCGAGCCACCAATTAAACCAGGAATTGATAATCCAACGATAGTAATAAGCGGCAATAATGCATTACGTAATGCATGTTTGTAGACGACTTTATGCTCCGTTAAGCCCTTGGCGCGTGCGGTGGTAATGTAGTCTTGATGAAATACATCGAGCATGCCATTTTTTACAAATAGCGTAATACCCGCTAAACCCGTGAGTGATGGAATAAGTACGGGCATGATTAAATGGCTTAGTGAATCTTTGATTTTTTGCCATGTATCTAGCGACTCATAGTTAATGCTGTGTAAGCCTGATATAGGCAACCAATTATTGACTACCCCTAACCAATACATGAGCAGTAGTGCTAACCAAAAACTTGGGATAGAAAAGCCGATAAAATTAAATAAGGTGATAGAAGTGTCTTGCCATTCACTATATTTTCTCGCCGCAATCACGCCTAGCGGTATGGCTAAACCCAAGGTAATCACTAAACCAATTAAGTTGATAATTAAGGTGATGGGTAAGGCTTCTTGTATCATGCCTTTGGTGATATTGCCTTCTTTATCAGTAGCTTGCCAAAATACAGGCTTGTGATGTGATGCAAATGACTCACCAAAATCTAGTTTGACCATACGCTTCATCCATAGGCCATATTGCACAATCACAGGTTTGTCCAAGTTATAGAGTTCACGTAATTTTTGGCGAGACTCTTCACTGGCCTTGGGGTTAAAACTAGCTTCGTTGTTAGTTATGTCACCTGGTGCTAAGTGCATGATGAAAAAGGAGATTAAGCTAATACCGATGAGTAGCGGTACCATCCAAAGTACACGTTTTATCAGGTAGCTCAGCATATTAATTCGCTCTTATTTCGTTACGTCTTAATTGTTCAGGTATGTACCATTTTTCAGTGTTGTAACCAACACCAGCCGGTGGGGCAGGGCTGTCAATACCATACACGCGCTTATTCACCGCCATTAAGCCATAGCCAGCTGATAAATATACAATGGGACTATCCTCAAGCAATACACTTGCAAATTCATGATAAATTTTTGTACGTTTTTCAATATTAAGCTCGGTACGCCCTTGTTCCAGAAGTTTGTCTATGGCTGGATTGTTATAACCAATAAAATTAAATTGCCCTGGCTTTTGCTGACTAGAATGCCAAATATTGTACTGATCTGGGTCTAGGCCTAAACCCCAACCTAAAACAACCACATCAAAATCGCCAGTTTTTATAAAGCGACTAATGAAACTAGCCCATTCTATGGCGCGAATTTTTACTTCTATGCCTACATCTTTTAAACGCCGTTGAATGAGTACCGCTGTTTTTTCACGCTCTTTGTTTTGATTAGTAAGTATTTCAAAGCTGAACGGTTTGCCATCTTTTTCTAAAATGCCATCACCATTAGCATCAGTAAAACCAGCTTCTTTAAGAAGTGCTTTGGCTTTGGCTGGATCATAGGCATAAGGTTTTAAATCTGGATTACTCCAACGTGTGCCAGGTTTATAAGGTGAGGCAATATTAATGCCTAAGCCTAAATAAACGCCATCAATAATCTCTTGTTTATCAATGGCATAGTTAATGGCTTGCCGCACACGTTTATCGTTAAATGGCTTATGCTTTAAGTTAAAACCCATATAGGTATAGCTGTTGCCTAGCTCTTTGTATAACGCTAGCTTCTTTTGTAACTCAGGTCGTGCTGGGATAATTCGGGAATATTTAATAGGGTCTAAACTCATAGAGTCTATATTGTCTGCCATCAGCTCTAAAAACTGTGCAGAGTTATCGGGGATAATACGTGTAACCAATTGGCTAATATTAGCTTGCCCCATAATAGAACTAGGGTTACGAGATAGTTTTAGGTTTTCACCTGTTACCCAGCTATCTAATTTGTAGTAATGGCTGCCAATCGGCTGGCGCGCAAAACCTGTTTTATGCACATCTTTACCTTGTAGTAAATGCTTAGGCATAATTTGCAAGCCAGACCAGCTATCAACCGCAGGCGCGTAGGCTTCGCTATACGTCACACTAAAAGTTAAATCATCAGGTGCTTCAGCTTTTTTAACTAACTGATAATCTGAGGCGTATGGACTTTGTGTTTTTTCGTCGGTGACTAATTGCCAAGTGAATAGCACATCAGCACTGGTAAGCGGCTTGCCATCCGCCCATTTTAGATTTGGTTTAAGTTTGAAAGTAATGGTCTTTTGGTCATCTGATACTTTCCAGCTTTCAGCCAACTCACCTTCTAAATCTAAATTTTTATCGTATTTAAGAAGTTTATTGAAAATGTTACTGGTGATAGTGCCTGATGCTGACTCACCGGCCACCATGTAGATAAGGCTACTAGGTTCGGCAGTCATTGCATCAATAAATGTCCCGCCAGTTTGTGCTTTGTAAGATGTGGAGTAGTTAGTTGCAACATTTGTTGATGATTGCCCACAGCTGGATAGTATAAAAGCTGATAATAAACCAAACACAATTAAGGCTACATTGGATTTTCTTATTAAATAACTTAAGCTTAAAGAGTATGGTGGCTGCATATTGTTGAATAAGCTTAATGTAAAATTATTGTTGTAACTACGAGCAAGTATTTTTAAATAAGTTCTGGAATTACTGATGCAGAGCAAATCCAGAAAAAGCTATTGTGAACCTACATCTTATTTAAAGACATAAATTAGCAATTAATGCTTGCTATCAAGCTCGCTTGTTGTTGCTACTTGCAGTTGATCTTTTACTGCTAGTTTTAACGCTGCTTGCTTTATTAGATTTTTTTGATTTTATACTTGAGTTTTTACTTAAACTTTTTTTACTAGTATGATGCGTTGCATGAGATGTTTTGCCACGAGCTATAGTTATATTAGATTTACCTGCGGATTTACTTCCAACCGATGGCGAATAGCTCACTTTAATCATTTGCCCAGTTTTTAGTTTGCTTGATTTTAAGCTGTTTTGTGCAATGAGTAGCTTGGTATTAACACCATATTTTTTAGCCACTTGCGCAATGTTTTCACCTTTTTTAACTTTATGCATTACCACCCGTTTTGGGTTATCTGCAGAATCTGAAGTGGCAGATAAATTATTGTTTTCTAAACTATCGGCATCAATAGCATTTTCATCTTGACCCTCAATATTATTAGCATCGCTGTTATCATTTGATGGTGAACTAGGCACTAACATCGTACTTTTTGAAGCAACATTTTTACCAGCAGATATACCATTTGCTTCACGTAATTGCGCAACATTAATACCAAATTTATTGGCTATATGATCCATGCGTTCACCACGTTTAGCATGGTAGGCCTGCCAGCTAACTAATGGCTTATCATAACTGCTTAAATTGTCGGTAAAGGTTTGCGCTGCGCTCACGGGCAGTAAAATTTCATGCACATTACCTTTTGAAGTCGCCACAGGCCGATTGTACTCAGGGTTGAGTGCCGTAAATTCTTCAAAGGATATTTCAGCTAACTTGGCGGCTAAATGCACATCAATTTGTTGTGGCGCATTCACTTTAGTAAAGTAAGGGCGATTAGGAATAGTGTCAACTTTGATGCCATATTGCTCTGGGTTTGACATTATATTTTTAATAGCCTGTAACTTAGGCACATAATTTTTAGTCTCTTCAGGTAAGCTTAAGCTCTCATAATCAGTGGGTAAACCTTTGTTGCGATTACGATTAATCGCGCGCTGTACAGTGCCTTCGCCAGCATTGTACGCCGCTAAAGCTAAATCCCAGCTGCCAAACATACCATGTAATTTTTGCAAATAAGTTAAAGCAGCATCAGTAGCGGCCGTGACACCACGACGATTATCTACCCACCAATTTTGTTTTAAGCCAAAATTTTTGCCAGTAGAGGGAATAAATTGCCATATGCCAGAAGCGCGGCTTGTAGAATATGCCTTAGGGTTAAATGCACTTTCTACCATGGGTAACAGCGCAATTTCTGTTGGCATGCCGCGTTTTTGTACTTCTTCTACTATATGAAACAAGTATTTTTGGCTACGCTGAGTCATGCGCATGACGTAATCTGGACGTGCAGCGTACCAATTTGTATGATTAGTGACATAGCTTGATTTAAGTTCGGGCATGGCATAACCATCTTTAATACGACCCCATAAATCGTCAGAACTCAACTGAGTAAAGCTTGCTGGCGGCGGGCTTGAAGAGTTTATTACACTAGCACTAGGTATGGCTGTACTTGGTTGAGCGGGGCTATCTTCGGGTAGATAGCTTTGCACAGGGTCAATAGCGTAAGTACTAAAATCGATGTCATTGGCTACATTGATTTCAACACCTGCAGCATTGGTATCGGCCATTACCAATGATGAGTTTAGCGACGCTAATGTGCATAACGCAAAATAGATACAGACAAAGACGTTTTTAGCTGGAGCGTTTTTAAAAACACAAGTCATATATGACTCTTTATTGTTGTAACGAATGGTTTTTAATAAAAAATTTTGTACTTGAGCAAACAAATTGGAGCCTTAATATTTGCGCTCAAAACGAAGATTGCTTTGATTGCTAAAGGATAAACGGTAGCCAAATACTAGTTTTTTACATGTGGTAAGTCAAGTAAAGTCTGCTTAAGAACATGTAAAGGTTTATATCCTTTAGCATATTAATGCTGTATCAAAAATTATTACGCAATTCACGTACTCTTGTAAATACGCTTAAAACATCATCATAAGTTTCAGTTTTTTTACCGATAGTCTCAGCATTATTTTTTATGGTGATGTTTTGAATAATTTCTAGTTGATTGCAACGTAAGAATGGATTAGTTTTTAATTCTAATGCAATGTTAGAGGGTAATGTAGGTAAGCCTTGTTTTCGCAAACCTTGCGCATCAAATTTACGTTGAACGAGATCTGCATTGCTAGGTTCCAAATTTAGTGCAAAATCAATATTATGCATCGTATATTCATGCGTACAATAAACTTGCGTGGCGTTAGGCAAAGCCGCCAGACGCTGTAAAGATTGCAACATTTGTGCGGCTGTGCCTTCAAATAGCCGACCACAACCAGCTCCAAATAAAGTATCGCCACAAAATAAATAAGGAGCATTGTAGTAGGCAATATGGCCTAAGGTATGCCCTGGAATCGATATGACAGTAAAGGTTTGCTGTATTTCAGGCAATTCAACTTGCGCTAAATCATCGAGCGCAATGTGCGGAAAATCATAATGTTCAAGCCTTGGCGCGTATACAGGAATATTGTTTGCTAAAGCATTTTGATAAGCCAATAAATCATGCACCCCCCCAATATGATCACTGTGGTGATGCGTAATTAAAATACCCGTTAAACTGAGCGATAGCTCTCGGAGTGCAGCAATGACAGGAGTAGCGTCGCCAGGATCTACTACCACTGCTTTTTTGCCCAAACGTAACAGCCAAATATAATTATCTTTGAAGG
Organism: Methylophilaceae bacterium; assembly: GCA_043772865.1. Lineage (GTDB taxonomy): Bacteria > Pseudomonadota > Gammaproteobacteria > Burkholderiales > Methylophilaceae > JACMMS01. The sequence goes on along the minus strand of JAYVFU010000132.1, from coordinate 2,693 downwards.
CCGCTATGGGTATAATTTCTAATGAATTTTCCATATTCTGATTTTATCGTAAAATACTTACTAGCACTGACTAATGATCAACAACTATGAAGATTGGTAATCGACAAGACTGGATGAGTTCACCATTGGGTGACTATGTGTTAATGCATGAGCAATCATATTATGCAGATGCCGTGGCTGACATTTTTGGTTTTAATGCAGCGCAAATTGGTTTTTGCGAAGTTAATTTATTAGCAAACTCACGAATTCCAACCCTACTGCATGCTGATGAAATCGTGGAAGCTTTTGAGCATGCAGTAGATGTGTATTGTGAAAGTGATGCACTCCCATTTGCCGCAGAGAGTTTAGATCTCGTTTTGTTACCACACGTGTTGGAATTTAGTGATAATCCCCATCAAACGTTGCGTGAAGTAGAGCGTGTGTTAATGGTAGAAGGTTGCGTGATTATATCTGGCTTCAACCCTTATGGTAGTTGGGGTTTAAAGCACTTTTTGGTCAATAAATTCGCGCCGCGTAAAACTCAATCTAATCATTTAAACTACCCTTGGTGTAGTGAGTTTTTTTCACAAGCTCGTATTAAAGATTGGCTAGAATTATTAGGCTTGGAACTGGTTTCTACACATAATGCTTGTTACAATTTGCCAAGTAATCGTCATAAATGGTTATCCCGATTTGAAATTTTAGATAAAATAGGTCGAAAATGCTGGCCAAGACTAGGCGGTATCTATTATATAGTGGCAAAAAAACGGGTAGTAAGTATGACTTTGCTTAAGCCAAATTGGAAAAAATCTCCTATAAAAACACGTTTGGCAACCTCTGCCTCGCAAAAAGATACGCACAATAAATAATAAGAAATAAAATATTAATGAATCAAACTTTCAGTAAAGAAACATCAAGCCAAGCCTTAAGTAAAGTCGAAATTTATGCCGATGGTGCCTGCAAAGGTAATCCAGGTCCTGGCGGGTGGGGCGCGTGGTTGCGTTTTATCGGTGAAGAAAAAACTGCGGAAAAATCACTGTTCGGTGGTGAGGCATTAACTACCAATAATCGCATGGAGCTTATGGGCGTTTTAAGTGCGATAGAAACACTAACCCGACCTTGCCAAGTAAAAGTCTATACCGATTCTGTTTATGTGCAAAAAGGCATGACTGAATGGATAACAGGCTGGAAAGCCCGTGGCTGGCGCACTGCTGATAAAAAACCTTTAAAAAATGATGATTTGTGGAAAAAGTTAGATTCAGTGGCTGGCGTTCATCGGGTAGAATGGATTTGGGTAAAAGGTCATGCAGGAAATGTTGGCAATGAGCGTGCCGATGCACTTGCAAATCAAGGCGCAGCCGCGTTTATTTAAATCAATTAGCTCAAGCCATTATTAAATCAAATATGAGACAAATATTTTTAGATACTGAAACTACAGGTTTATACCCAGCGCAAGGGCATCGCATTATTGAAATTGCGGCATTAGAAGTCATTAATCGCCGTCCTACTCGCAATAACTTCCACAAATATTTAAATCCCGACCGTGAAATAGATCCCGGAGCGCAAGAAGTGCACGGTATCACACTCGAGTTTTTACAAGATAAGCCACGCTTTAATGAAATTGCTGCTGAGTTCTTAGACTTTATAGCCGATGCTGAATTAATTATTCATAACGCGCCATTTGATGTAGGTTTTATTAACATGGAGCTTGGTAAAATTGAACAACAGCCCATAGAAAAATTTGCTGCCAAAATTACTGACACACTAAAAATGGCCAAAGATACAAGGCCAGGACAGCGTAATAATTTAGATGCTTTATGTCGCCACTTTGGTATTAATAACGCTAAACGTACTTTACATGGCGCTTTATTAGATGCCGAATTACTAGCTGAAGTGTATATGGCGATGACGCGTGGACAAGATAGTTTAATGATGGATTTAGATGATGCACATAGTACTTTAGCAGATTTTGCGCTCAATATCCGTAACCAGCCATTGTTAATATTGCAGGCAGATGTGGATGAATTGACTGCCCATCAAGCATATATTGCAACACAAAAAGGGTTAAGTTTGTGGCAGTAAAATGCACTTATCCTAGCAACAAAAATAACAGACTTTAACTGCTATCAGCTTTTTTATATTAAAATTAAATCAATCTATAATTATGGATCATTTATGAATAACTGTATTTTGGTAACAGGCGGTGCTGGCTTTATCGGGGCAAATTTTGTCATCAACTGGGTCAAGCTGGGCATTGGGGAGTTGATCAATTTAGACAAACTTACCTATGCGGGTAATTTAGAAAATCTACATGAGATCCAGCATGATCCTAGTTATACCTTTGTACATGGTGATATTGGCGATAAAGGCTTGCTAAATGAGCTGCTAAATAAATATCAGCCGCGTGCTGTGTTAAATTTTGCTGCAGAAAGTCATGTCGATCGTTCAATTACTGGACCAGAAGATTTTATTCAAACCAATATTGTTGGTACCTTTCATTTGTTAGAAGAAGTACGTGCTTATTGGGGGAAATTGTCAGGTGATGATAAACACAACTTCAGGTTTTTGCATGTATCTACTGATGAAGTCTATGGTTCACTAAGTCCTACAGATCCTGCATTTACTGAAACCACACCTTACACGCCTAACAGCCCTTATTCTGCTTCTAAAGCCGCATCTGATCACTTAGTACGCGCTTATCACCATACTTATGG
>JAYVFU010000131.1:0-3990 GCA_043772865.1 Methylophilaceae bacterium | reverse complement strand
TGCGAACTTGTCCACCATAGGTTTCTTTGTACTCCATTATATCAATACGCTTTACGCTGCCGTTTGTGTTGAGTGCCATTGAATAAGTAATAAACTCGTGCTTACCAATAACTTCGTCAATAATCAGCCAGCCTAACATTTTATCTTGTTGCTTAGCCAACCAAACTTTTTGTTGAAAATTTCTTACTCTAACACCTGATAGTTTCTCAATGGTATCGGCTTGATTTTTATTAAGTGTGATATCTGCACTAATAAATTGAGTACTCCCTGAAAAAGATGCGCTTTTAACTTGTTCAACAGTTGCTAGTACCTGCGCGTTTAAAGATGTTGATACCAGCAATACCAAAAACAACCATGAATTTTTAACCATACGCATAAATACTAAAAGTTATAACCCAATTTAAGTCTAATTTCATGTCTTTCATGTTCCATCAAATGACGAATATCATCCTGCGCATGAGGAGCGCCTACAATATTTTCCATGTAGGTAAGAGTAGCCCAATACTTTTCGCTACCCCAATGAATATTGGGACCTAAAAAAATTGCATAATGTTCACGTTCAAATGTCTCACGCCAATCTGGATATTCTGAATGGTAACGCATTTCAGCGCCAGCCCACCAGTTTGGTGCAAACCGATATGAAAGTCCGCTTGTTACCTCTACTTCTAGCTCATCTTCCCAGTTATTTCCTGAACCTTGTAGTTTTCTACGCTCAGCCTCTAATGTTAAATTTGTTGCCCATAACAGAGTGTCATCAAGAAAGTTTTTTTGTAAAATTAGTTTAGCTTCAAGCGAGTATTCATCTTGTTTTTCACCTGAAATTTTGAATCGATTGTTGTAACCAGGCTCTAGGTAAAGTGATAAACCAATAAGGTCTTTGTATGTTGATAAAATATTCCATTTAATTGAGGCTTTGGCACCAGTAATACCACTTCGTTTAATGTCGCCATATTCAGGATTGCCATTTTGGTCTAAAGGAGCAGAGCCTTTAATTTCATGTGAGCTACCAAGCAAATAAACGCTACCTTGCAATTTATCGGTAAATCCGTGTTCAAGCTCCAGTTGATAATCTTGCGCATTATATTTACCAGTCTCTTTATGACGCCTATCCGTTGCCCATAAATAGAGTTCTGATTGCCCCTTAGGCAGAGTATCTGCACCATAGACATAACCCCAGTTATTCTCATCTGCAATTACTAACTTTGAAGTGAGCAAAGTACAAACCACAAGTGCTGATAGTGTTAATCCTATATTTAAGTGCTTAAATTCAAACATGACAGGCTCTAAACTTTAATGTGAAGATGTAAATGATAATGATTAATATTTCTAAGTCAACGTATATTTGAAATACATATACTTTGTCTAGTAAAAAATCATAAAGCTTGCATTGCCTGTATTTGCTTGGCAATGTAATATGTCTGGTCGTAAATAATTGCATAAATGTAAGTAAAATATACTTATGAAATTATAAAAAATACCTCAAAATCTGTCATACACATCATGAAAACTACAGGATGAAACAGCTAGAAAAATCAACCAAGCTAAGTAACGTTTGCTACGATATTCGTGGACCAGTATTGCAGCGCGCGCGGCAGATGGAAGATGAAGGTCAGCGAATTATTAAGCTCAATATTGGTAATCCTGGTGTATTTGGTTTAGATGTACCTGAGGAAATTCAATTAGATGTTATTCGTAATATGAGCAAATCGGGTGTTTACACCGATAGCAAAGGTTTATTTGAACCGCGCAAATCTATTATGCATTACACGCAACAAAAAAATATTATAGGCGTAGATGTAGACGATATTATCATCGGCAACGGTGTGTCAGAGCTCATTGTAATGGCCATGCAAGCCTTGCTTAATAATGGCGACCAAGTATTAGTACCGATGCCAGACTATCCGCTGTGGACAGCTGCAGTCACTTTAGCTGGGGGCACTGCACGTCATTATTTATGCGATGAAGCGACTGGATGGCTGCCAGACTTAATAGATATAGAAGCAAAAATCACTGCCAATACCCGTGGTATTGTGGTGATTAATCCAAATAACCCAACGGGTGCACTTTACCCTGACCACATTTTGCTTGGCATTATTGAAATTGCGCGTCATCACGGTTTGGTGATTTTTGCAGATGAAATTTACGATAAAGTGCTTTACGATGGTAATCAACACACGTCCCTTGCATCGCTTGCAAGTGATATATTGTTTGTGACTTTCAATGGTTTATCTAAAAACTACCGTGCATGTGGCTACCGTGCTGGTTGGATGATTATTTCAGGTGAGAAAAAACACGCTAAGGATTATATTGAAGGCCTCAATATGTTGGCGAGCATGCGTTTATGCGCCAATGTACCAGGCCAATTGGCGATACAAACGGCTTTGGGCGGTTATCAAAGCATTGAAGATTTAGTCGCACCAGAAGGCAGGCTTTGTAAACAGCGTGATTTAGCTTATGAAATGCTCACGGCAATTCCTGGGGTTACCTGCTACAAGCCAGCGGCTGCGATGTATTTATTCCCCAAATTAGATCCTGTTATGTATCCGATTAAGGACGACCAGCAGTTTATTTTAGAGCTTTTACTAGAAGAAAAAGTACTACTAGTGCAAGGCAGTGGTTTTAATTGGAAAGCGACAGACCATTTTAGGGTAGTATTTTTACCTAATGTGGATGACTTAACTGAAGCGATTAAACGCATCGCACGTTTTTTAGATGGTTACCGTAAGAAGCATGCAATAAAAGAGCAAGCTGCAGTTTAACGCATGCTTCAGTTTATTGAGATTACCGATAGTACTGGCAAAATTGTACAGCCCGATTGGTTAGCGCGTGCTGAGTCTGTGCATAGGCAATTGCGTAACGAGCTAGCCAGTGATTATGTTGCAGAGCTTAACCAAGTGTTTGCAAATGGCGCGCGTATGAGTGTTGCTATAAATGATGAGTTGGTTGTTGGTTTAGCCGTTTGGCGTGTTGTAGTCAACACCTATGAAGGGCGTAGATTTTATATTGATGATCTGGTCACAGATGAATCATCCCGTTCGCAAGGTATTGGTAAAGCGCTATTAGCAAACTTAGAGCAGCTCGCTTTGCAATTAAAATGCGCTGTGCTGACCTTGGATTCTGGTACGCAACGTACAAGAGCACATGCTTTTTATTTTCGTGAAGGAATGCATATTCCTTCTTTTTGTTTCGGGAAAAAGTTGTCATGAAGTTATTAAAAGTAGGTTTGTTGGGCATAGGCACTGTGGGTGGCGGTACTTTTACGGTACTGGCGCGTAATGCGGATGAAATTAGCCGCCGCACAGGCTGCACTATTACTATCACCCATGTAGCAGACCGCAATACAGCTCTTGCAGCGCTAGTCACGGCAGGCAAGGCTGTTGTGACGGATGATGCATTTGCGGTGGTTGACAATCCCGATATTGATGTAGTGGTTGAGTTAATTGGTGGTTATACCCTAGCTAAAGAACTCGTGCTAAAAGCAATTGCAAACGGTAAACATGTAGTTACCGCCAACAAAGCGCTGATTGCTTTGCATGGCAATGAGATTTTTGCCGCCGCACAAAAAGCAAATGTGATGGTGGCATTTGAAGCGGCTGTAGCAGGTGGTATACCGATTATAAAAGCGTTACGTGAAGGCTTAGGTGCAAACCGTATCGAATGGGTGGCGGGTATTATTAACGGCACGACTAATTTCATTCTGACTGAAATGCGTGAAAAAGGATTAGCTTTTGCCGATGTGTTAGGTGAAGCGCAGCGCTTGGGTTATGCAGAGGCTGATCCTACGTTTGACGTAGAAGGGATTGATGCGGCGCATAAACTCACGATTATGTCGGCGATTGCATTTGGTATCCCCATGCAATTTGAAAGTGCTTACACTGAAGGTATTACTGAGCTTACAACTAAAGATATTAAATACGCAGAAGAGTTAGGCTATCGCGTTAAATTACTCGGCATCAGCAAACGTAATGCGCAAGGTGTAGAGCTTCGCGT
>JAYVFU010000130.1:0-4003 GCA_043772865.1 Methylophilaceae bacterium | reverse complement strand
TGCGGTTCAATTATCAGCGGCCTTGCCTACCAATCAACTGCCAGAAAGCATTATCCATATTCATGGTCAGCTGATTCCCTCTATCGCTCATGACGGCTTTTTTTATGCATTATTGCAAAAGCATTAAACAATTCTTATTGGCAGGTTTTTTGGCTCTGGTCACCAACCTGGCTATTGCCAGTAATGGTAACCTCAATATTATCAATGCCGATTTAGATGCGCAGGACGATGTCTATGTACTCAATGCGGATATTGAAATCAAGCTAAATGAAGAAATCGAACAAGCGATTCTTAAAGGTTTTGAACTCAATTTCATCATTGAATTTCAATTGGCTGCCCCTCGTAAATATTGGTTTGATGATGAGATTGTCACCGTTACACGCCGTGTAGCCCTCAATTACCATGCGCTTTCAAGGCAATATCTGCTGACCCGCGGGGAACAGCAAAAAACATTTGCCACGCTACAAGAGGCAATCGATTCACTTTCAGTCATTAGCGATTTAAAGGTATTTCAGAAAACCGAAGTTGAAAAAGAAGTGCCATACAAAGCCACCTTATTGATGCGCCTGGACAAAACCAAATTGCCCAAAGCATTGCAAGGAGATGCCATTTCCCTGGAAGAATGGAAAATGACCTCACAACGCTACGAATGGTCCCCAAATTTATTTAAATGACCATTTTAGGCCAGTAATATTGCTGATGAATTCCATTTCAACATGAAATACATTGTATTAATAAGCGTTACTTCAGGCGTTATTCTGCTTTATTTGCTCTCTAACGCCAGTGCGAATACAGCGGCATCCGGTGAATATTACAATTTGCTGGTGGCCTTAAATATTGCATTAGCGGTTTTTCTGATAGGGCTGGTAGGGGCACAACTTTGGAGCATTTCCCGGAAAATTCGCCAACGTGAAATCGGCAGTCGATTCACACTGCGCTTGCTGGGTTCATTTGCGTTAATGGCGATTATTCCGGGATTAATTGTTTATCTGGTTTCTGTCAACTTTTTAACACGATCAATTGAGTCCTGGTTTAACGTCAAAGTGGAGTCTGCCTTGGAAGGCGGGCTTAATTTAGGTCGCACTGCACTTGATATTCTGCTGGCAGATGTAAAGGAAAAAGGTGAAAGTATGGCGACTAGCCTGGCTTTTCAGCCTTCCAATACGCATTTTTCTTTACTGAATGATCTACGTGAAAAAAGTGGCATTCAAGATGCCACGTTGTTTACCATACAGGGCAAAATTTTAGCCGTTTCAAGTAATGATTCAACCACTTTTCTACCAGATTTGCCCAGTGTCACTCAATTAAGACAAGCGCGAACCCGTATTTTAGGTGCCATAGAGCCGATAGGTAAAAAAGGGTTGTACTTACGCGTACTGGCACCTGTAAATGTGCAAAATTTAACTGGGGAAACGCGCATTTTACAATTACTGCAACCAGTACCCAAATCACTGGCCACTACGGCCGAGGCTGTACAGGATGTTTATCAGGATTACCAGCAACTTTCTTTTAGCCGCGCTTCTTTAAGAGAAGTATTTGCGCTTACCCTTACTTTAGTCATGATGCTTTCACTTCTAACGGCCATGGCGATTGCTTTTGTATTGAGCAGAAAATTGTCTGCCCCGCTAACCGTGCTTGCAGAGGGCACTAAAGCCATTGCAAGCGGAGATTACAGCACCATGTTGCCTGCGCATGGCAAAGATGAATTAGGCGTTTTAGTGCAATCGTTTAATAGTATGACCCAGCAATTAGGGGATGCGACCAAAGCGGCAGACAGTAACCGTGCACGTGTCGAAGAAGCGCGCGGTTACCTGGAAACCATACTGGCACATTTATCTTCTGGCGTATTAGCTTTTAATGCGTCAGGAGAATTACGAACTTTTAATCAAGCGGCATCAAACATTTTAGGCCTGAAATTAGATGCCTTTATAGGATCCACATTAAGTGAACTAAAAAATAATCAAGCACGGCTGGAAAGTTTCTTCAAGGCCATTTTACTGCATACTACGCAAGATGCCGCTTCAATAATCGAACATAAGAATGGGCCTGCGGACGGCCAAATAGAATTGCAGACGGAAAAAGCGCAAGCACAAATTGAACTGGCAAATGCCAAAGGTAAGCAAATTTTAACACTGCGTGGTACGCGACTTCCCGACGGGGGCTTTGTGGCGGTGTTTGATGATGCGACTAACATGGTGCAAGCACAACGTGATGCAGCCTGGGGTGAAGTGGCGCGGCGATTAGCCCATGAAATCAAAAATCCGCTTACGCCGATACAGCTTTCTGCCGAGCGCATTGCACATAAATTACTCCATAAATTAGAAGCCTCTGATGCGCTTATGCTAAAGCGTTCGACCGAAACTATCGTTAACCAAGTGGATGCCATGAAAACCATGGTAAACGAATTTAGTGAATATGCGCGCGCACCTGCCGCCCAGTTGGCATCTTTGGATTTAAACACGTTGATTCAGGAAGTAGTATCCCTGTATGACTTGCCTGGGGTTAAAAATAATAGCGTTAAAAATAATAGCGTTAAAAATAACAGCGCTAAAATTGAGCTAACGTTAGAAAAACACCCGTGTATCATTAAAGGCGACAGCACGATGCTACGCCAAGTACTGCATAATTTACTTCAAAACGCACAGGATGCGCTCGCCATACATCCGGCGCCAAGTATTTTAGTGAAAACGGAAGCCATCAACAATAACTTACTGTTGACGGTGCAAGATAACGGAACTGGCTTTCCTGCACAAATGATGGCGCATGCTTTTGAGCCTTATATGACGACTAAACCTCACGGCACCGGCTTGGGATTGGCTATTGTGAAAAAAATTATTGACGAACATAAAGGCAGTATTAAAATAGAAAACGTAGTATCGACAGCAAAAGCGCCTTTTGAAGCATCAGGCGCTATCGTTACCATCAGTGTGCCGCTTTTTACAGAAGTAATGGATGTTGCTGGCTATAAGTAAATAGTAAAATTCCCACACTCACTTAATTTCATTTAAAAAGACAACCGCATGGCATCAAAACATATATTAATAGTAGACGATGAGATTGGTATTAGAGAGCTATTGCGCGATATTTTGCAAGATGAAGGATACAGCGTTCAACTTGCAGAAAATGCCGCTACAGCTCGCGCCATGCGGCTGCATGAGCGGCCAGACATTGTGTTATTAGACATCTGGATGCCAGATTGCGATGGTATAAGTTTATTAAAAGAATGGGCTGGCAATGGCCTCCTTACGATGCCTGTGGTTATGATGTCTGGGCATGGCACCATTGATACCGCGGTTGAGGCAACCCGTATTGGTGCCTTTGATTTTTTAGAAAAACCTATCGCCTTACAAAAATTATTAAAAACCGTCAGTGCTGCCTTAAAACATAGCGAACAACTACCAAAGTCAGAGATTAGCCTGGTCAATTTAGGTAAAAGCCCAATCGCTACTGCCTTAAAAGACCGGCTAGACAAAATCATTGCCAGTACGGCCATCAAGCCAAGCCCAGTATTATTAATTGGTCCAAAAGGCTGTGCAGCTGAATTATGTGCCCGCTATTTGCAAAGTGCGGGCACGCCTTGGTTACAACTCAAGGAATACAAAGAGCTTATCAATGAGCCTTTAGCGCTTTTAAAACCGGTACAAGATGGCATTTTTTACATAGTCGAAATCGCAGAACTTAGCAGAACTGAACAAAAAGGGCTATTACTGCTCATTACCAAATCAGAAAAATTCAATGTTCGTGTAGTGTGCGCAACCGCTGAAAATCTACCCAAATTGCAAGCAGAAGGTTTGTTTGATCATAATTTATTGCAGGCACTGACGGCAATTTCACTTCGAGTTCCTGCCTTAAACGAACATAAAGAGGATATTCCGGAGCTGGCAGTGGCTATTGCTAACCTGCAGTTTGAACTTGCTGGAACTGACTACCGTGAATTTGATATTGCGGCTTTAAACGCTTTACGTAACGCAGATTGGCCTGGCGATTTAGCGCAACTGACTGT
>JAYVFU010000129.1:0-12071 GCA_043772865.1 Methylophilaceae bacterium | reverse complement strand
TAAGCTAATTGATTTAAATTAGCTTTAGTTTGTTGATTTCTGAATGGCTTCGCCACCCTTTTCAATATCTTTACCTACACCGCGTATGGTATTACAGCCTGATAAAACAAGAATTAAGCCCAACATGCACCAAATTACAAACTTATTCATACTCGGTTTCCTATCTTTAAAGTCATCACAAAATTATAACTGCCTAATATCCACAAAATGCCCTGCAATCGCTGCGGCTGCGGCCATTTCTGGGCTAACTAAATGAGTACGCCCACCTTGGCCTTGACGGCCTTCAAAGTTACGGTTACTGGTTGACGCACAACGCTCACCTGGCGCTAATCTGTCGGCGTTCATCGCCAAGCACATGGAGCAACCTGGTTCACGCCATTCAAAACCTGCGGCGATAAACACTTTATCTAATCCTTCTTGCTCCGCCTGCGCTTTTACTAAGCCAGAACCTGGTACCACCAAAGCTAATTTCACATTAGGTGCAATATGCTTGCCCTTAGCCACGGTGGCAGCCGCACGTAAATCTTCAATACGGGAATTCGTGCAGGAACCGATAAACACTTTATCAATATTAATTTCGTTAATCGGCGTATTAGCGCTTAAACCCATATAGGCATAAGCACGCTCCCAATCACCGCGCTGTACGTCATTTTTAGCAAGTTCTAGACTTGGCACTTTGCCATCAATGCCAACCACCATTTCGGGTGAGGTACCCCAAGTCACTTGCGGCGGAATAGTTGCCGCATCTATTTCTACGGTCGTATCAAATTGTGCACCAGCATCGCTGTGTAAAGTTTTCCAATAAGCAACGGCCAAATCCCATTGCTCAGGTTTAGGTGAAAATGGGCGACCTTTTACGTAATTAATCGTCGTATCATCCACCGCCACCATACCCGCACGTGCACCTGCTTCAATTGCCATATTGCACAAAGTCATGCGGCCTTCCATGGTTAAATCACGAATTGCCGAGCCTGCAAACTCAATAGCATAGCCATTACCACCCGCAGTACCTATTTTGCCTATGACTGCCAACGCGATATCTTTAGCCGTTACACCAAGCCCTAATTGACCTTCGACCTTAACCAACAAAGATTTAGATTTTTTTTGAACCAAACATTGCGTAGCCATCACATGCTCAACTTCTGAGGTACCGATACCGTGTGCCAAAGCACCGAAGGCACCGTGGGTACTGGTATGGCTATCACCACAGACCACTGTCATACCTGGCAAAGTAGCGCCTTGCTCAGGGCCAATGACATGCACAATGCCCTGGCGATGATCATTCATTTTAAATTCGGTTACGCCAAATTCTGCGCAATTGTCATCGAGCGTTTGCACCTGTAATCGCGAGATTGGATCTGCAATGCCTGCAACACCGCAGCTGCGCTCTGTAGTCGGCACGTTATGATCTGGCACCGCTAAAATAGAATTCACACGCCATACTTTGCGGTTTGCCAATTTCAAGCCTTCAAAGGCTTGTGGGCTTGTGACTTCATGTACTAAATGACGGTCTATATAAATTAACGCTGTGCCGTTTTCTTCATGCACGACGTGGCTATCAAACAATTTATCGTATAAGGTTTTTGCAACCATGTTGTTACCTAGTGTTTAGTCTCTAAAATTACCAAACTGTAACGGAAAGTCCGTCACAGATTTTTTTGTAAAAGCAATAGCCTCTTGCAGAAAATCGCGTTTAGCGCCATTGACACGTACCGTATCACCTTGAATACTTGCCTGTACTTTCAAACCCGAATCTTTAATTAGCTTAGTAATACGCTTAGCTAAATCTGCATCGATGCCTGCGCGAATTTTAAGCTCTTGCTTGACTTTATTGCCTGATACTTTTTGTATATCTTTATGCTCTAAGCGTTTAGATGAATCAGGCTCTTTCTTTTCCATGCCAGGCAGCAAAATATCTTTAATTTGATCCAGCTGAAAATCGTTATCGCCATACAAAGTAATAATGCTGTCTTTCTCGTTTAATTCAACCTTGGCTGAACTACCCTTAAAATCGTAGCGATTCATAATTTGTTTACCTGCGGTATCAATCGCATTTTTAAGCGCGACCATATCAACTTCTGAAGATATATCAAATGAAGGCATGTTTAAATCCTTAAATTATTTACTCAAAATGACAAACATAATCTACTGTCTCAGTCACTTCAATATCAAAACTAGCATTACCTGCCACCGTGAATTTTTCACCTGCGATGTAAGTTTTCCAATCCGATTCACCACTTAAGCGTACTTTACATACGCCACTATGAATTTCCATCAATTCTGGCGCGGCCGTATTAAATGTAAGAGAGCTTGGGAAAATCACACCAATGGTGCTGCGCGTACCATTGGGAAACATCACGGTGTGGCTAACGCATTTACCATCAAAGTAAATATTAGCTTTCTTTTTTACACTCACATTATCAAATTGCGCCATGATTGTTCTCCGTGATTTTTAATTAAATGTTTTTAATTCTACTAATACTACTAAACAGTGATTATCCCAGAAAACACGCCCGCCGACCATGCTTTAAGCGAGTGGTGAAGGCTATTTCAAATTCAATCATTTCAAGTGACAATCCAAATACTTATAAAATCTTTCGTTTACTCGGTAAAAGATAATGGAACAAGGAAAATCATGTTAGCTCGCATTAACGCTAGTTTTAGCCTTATTTTTGGTGTAGTGGTCGCTATATTTAATGTGTTTAAGCGCGTTTTTAGCTGGATTGCAAAGCAAATTTTTGGCTCGCTGTCATGGCAAGCACCTCAATGGGCTTCATGGATTGCAGCAAAAATTAAGCTAGGCAGCCAATGGGTGTTCGCTAACCGTAAACGCGGTATTAGCTCTGTATTAGCAACATTGATAATTGTTGGGGGCAGCTACTTTGGCTGGAATTGGTATCAGCATCAACCTAAGCCCATACTCACCGCTTACGAAGTTAAAGCACCCAGCCTCACCTTGTATGATGAAAATAATAAGCCTGTAGTCAACCCTTTACAAATTGTGTTTGCTGAATCTGCCGCGCCTGTGACCATTATAGGCAAACCTGTGATAGAAGGCGTTAAACTAAATCCAAAAATAGCGGGTGAATGGATGTGGGATGACGAAAAAACGCTGAGTTTTCGTCCCAAAGCGGATTGGCCAGTCAACGAGAAGTTTGAAGTGGCTTTAGACCACAAAAAGCTACTTGCTGAAAAAATTAAGCTAGAGGAATATGATGTGGAATTTAGTACCAAAGAATTTATTGCAGAATTTCAACAAGCTGATTTTTATCAAGACCCAATTGACCCAAATCTAAAAAAATTAGTGTCAACGGTGCATTTTAGCCATCCTGTAGATGCAGATGCTTTCAAAAAGCTGATTAGCATTAAATTAGGCGGTGGTCTGGACTTTTTAGGCTTGGGGGAGTCACCAAAATTTACGGTGAGTTTTGATAAACTAAAACTCAATGCCTATATACACTCCGCGCCATTGGCTATCCCCAAGGAAGATACAACGCTTACCATAACCTTAGATAAAGGCATCAAAACCACGCGTGGTGGCAATGCAACTGATAAAGAGTTAAGCAAAAATATTACAGTGCCTGGCTTATACAGCTTGACCATCAATGAAATTAGCATGACGCTGGTCGATAACGAGCGATTTGAGCCAGAGCAAATACTCATACTTAATAGTAGCGCGACCATTAGTGCGAGCGCCATCAATGGCAAAGTGCGTGCTTGGTTATTACCAGAATATAACCCAAAAACACCGATTGAAAAGCGTGAGAATTTATATCAATGGAATGAAATTGAAGTTACAAAAGATATTCTTGCAACTTCGACTGCTGTTCCGCTAACAGCGATTCCCTTTGAAGGTGAATATACAGCGCTAAGTAGCTTCAAATTTAAAGCCCCTGTTGGACGCAGTATTTACATTAAAGTAGATGCAGGCTTACAGGCATTTGGTGGCTATATTTCACAAAAGCCTGCGCTACGTACTATTCAAATCCAGCCCTATCCAAAAGCTGTTAAATTGCTATCGCAAGGCGCATTGTTATCGCTTTCTGGCGAGTGCAAACTAGGCTATATGACACGTGGCTTAAATGGCGTAAAAATTGAGATTGGTCGCTTGCTGCCTAATCAATTACATCACTTAGTCGGTCAAAATTACAGCGGGTTTGCTAAGCCAGATGTGTATGACAATATTTTAGATACCATAGTAGAGCGTTTTGAAGAGAAGCGCCCGCTACCTGAAAGTGAGTTTGGCAAACCAAGTTACGATAGCCTAGACTTTGGCAAATATTTACGCGAAAAATCCACACAAAGTGGCGGCGTATTTATGATTAAGATGGAAGCCTATAACCCCAAAAAACCAGATGAAGCGGTTGATGCCACCCCTGATACACGTTTTATTTTAGTCACCGATATTGGCATTATTGTCAAACAAGGCGTGGATGGCAGCCAAGATGTGTTTGTGCAATCCATTAGTACGGGCGAACCTGTTGCCAACGCCAAAGTGGATGTGATTGGTAAAAATGGCGAACCTGCCATGACCAGCAATACCGATGCAACAGGTCATGCGCAATTTGCCCATTTAACTGACCTAAAACGCGAAAAACAAGTGTTGATGTATTTGGTCACAAAAGGCAGCGACTTATCCTTTTTGCCGATTAACAAATACGATCGCCAGCTAAATTTATCGCGCTTTGATGTTGGTGGTATTGATAATGCGGTTTCTAGTCAGCAATTATCAGCCTATGCTTTTAGCGATCGCGGCATTTATCGCCCAGGTGAAACTGCACATATTGCAATGATTGCTCGCACCGCCAATTGGAAAGGTGCATTAGATGGCATACCTTTGGAAGTTGAAATCACCGACCCACGTGGCTTACCAGTGATGAAACAACGTATTAAATTATCAGCTAGCGGCTTTGAGAGTTTTGATTTTGCTAGCCGTGATACCTCGGCCACTGGTGATTATCAAGTGGGTATTTACATTATCAAAAATGATCATCGCGATCAGCAAATAGGCAACACCAGTTTTAAAGTACGTGATTTTGAGCCAGATCGTTTAAAAGTGAATGCCACATTGACAGATCATGTCGTGGAAGGCTGGATTAAACCAGAAGAAGCTAAAGCCAGAATAAAGGCCATGCACTTGTTTGGCAGCCCGGCCAATGACCGTCGCGTAGAAGCAGATATGACGCTAACGCCAACATTGCCTGCATTTGCGAAATATAAAGATTTTACTTTCCAAGACCGATTTAAGCTCAAAGACGCATTTAGCGAAAAATTGCCAGAAGCCATGACAGACGCAAATGGCGAAGCTGAAATTAACTTAAATCTGCAAAGATTTGCACGCGCAACCTATCGCTTATATGTATCTGCGAAAGTATTTGAGGCAGCCGCAGGTCGCAGTGTTGCTGCAGAAAGTGCCGTATTAGTTTCTGCTGCGCCCTATTTAGTTGGCGTAAAAACAGATGAAGGCCTTAACTATACTCCACTGAAAATGCCACGCACCAGCCACTGGCTAGCGATTGATCAAAACCTAAAACAAATAGCGGTAGATAAGCTCACACAAGTTTGGATAGAGCGCAAATTTGTATCTGTACTCATTAAGCAAAATGACGGGACTTATCATTATGAATCGCGCAAAAAAGAAACCGTGCGCGAGAGCAAACCCTGCGCTCTAGCTTCTACTGGTGCAGAGCTTGCACTTAACACCAGTGAGCCAGGTGACTTCGCCTTAGTATTAAAAGATGCTGCGGGCACAGAGCTAAACCGCATTGAATATAGCGTTGCTGGGCAAGCCAATTTAAGTCGCTCATTAGAGCGCAATGCCGAATTACAATTAAGCCTAAATAAAGCAGATTATGTGGCGGGTGGCATAATAGAAATCAGCATTCGCGCCCCTTATGTAGGCGCAGGGCTGATTACGATTGAGCGCGACAAAGTGTATCAACATGTGTGGTTTAAAACCAAAACGACTAGCTCTGTGCAAAAAATCACGCTGCCGAACGACTTTGAAGGTAATGGTTATGTCTCTGTACAATTTGTACGGGATGCTAGCTCGGATGAAGTATTTACTAGCCCGCTATCTTATGGTGTTGTGCCGTTTGTAGTGAATATGGATGCGCGTCGTGAGCCAGTAAAAGTGATTGTGCCAGACGTAATTAAACCTGGTCAAGCCTTAGATTTAAAGGTCAGCGCAGCATCAGCTTCACGTGTTGTGGTGTTTGCAGTAGATGAAGGTATTCTGCAAGTTGCTCGCTACAAATCACCTGACCCGATTGGCTTTTTCTTTCAAAAACGTGCATTGCAAGTGAATACTACGCAGATTTTAGATTTGATTCTGCCAGAGTTTCAGCGCTTATTAAATGCTGCAGCACCTGGTGGTGATGGCAATGCAGCACTCGGTCGGCATTTAAATCCATTTAAGAAAAAGCGCCAGCCACCAGTTGCGTATTGGTCTGGCATTGTTGATGTGAACGCGCAAGGCAAAACGTTGCAATACAAAGTGCCAGATAGCTTTAACGACAAATTGCATATTTACGCAGTAGCCGTGACGCCAGACCGTATAGGCGTATTTGATGGCGGAACCGAAGTGCGCGGCGATTTAATTTTAACGCCCAACGTGCCAGTGAGTGTATCGCCAGGGAATGAATTTTTAGTGAGTGTTGGCGTATTTAATAATATTCGCGGATCAAGCAGTAAAGCACCAATTAGTCTCACAATGACGCCAAGTAAGGCGCTCACTGTACTCTCGCAAAGCAAGGTTGCGCTTAACATTGCCAGCCAACAAGAAGCGATTGCTGAGTTTCGTATTCGTGCTAATGAAATGTTAGGCTCAGCTGATTTACAATTTATTGCCAATAGCGTTACCAGCAGCAGCTTACAAGGCAAAGCAACTGACACGATAGGCATACGCCCTGCTACGCCTTTCCGCACGCAACTCACTGTTGGGCAGTTTGATGGTAATGCTAAAACACAAGCACTTAATCGCGATCTATTTGCGGAAAAGCGTCAGGTGGAAGCTGGAATTTCTACAACACCAATGGTTTGGGCCCAAGGTTTGAGCAGCTACTTAGGTGCTTATGAATACTCTTGCACTGAACAATTGGTGAGTAAAGGCATACCTGCGCTATTACTATCGAGCACACTATCAAGCAATGATGTTGTAAGAAAAAATGATTTTAATAAAGTTGTGCAGATTTTGCGCGAGCGCCAAAATGAAGATGGCAGTTTTGGCTTATGGTCTGCCAATATGCAAATATCACCATTTGCCAGCATCTATGCTGTGCACTATTTATTAGAAGCGAAAGACCACGGCATGACGGTGCCTGCAGATATGTTGGCATCAGCTAATCAATGGATGCAACAATATGCTGTGGGTGGCTCTGAAGGCTTAGGTGGTGCGCGTAACCGTGCTTATGCCATTTACCTACTAACGCGCCAAGGCATTGTTACATTGGGCATGCTAGCCACCTTACAAAAGGAGCTGGATGAACGTTACGCTAAAGATTGGCCGCAAGATTTAACTGCCGGCTACATAACAGCCAGTTATAAACTATTGAAACAAGATGCGATTGCTAATAAATTAGCCGCTAAAGTGGGCTGGGCGAATAGTAGCGATTTCTTTGGAAAAAATCTGAGTGGCAGTAATACGCAAGCTTCTGAAACTTATTACGATACCACCACGCACGATGCTCAAATGCTGTATTTAATTTCTAAATACTTTAAAGAACAGGTAAAAACAATCCCCAATAAGGTAGTGATTAGATTAGGTGAAGTCGTCTCGCAAAATACCTACCATTCATTATCTGCCAGCTATTTAATCATGGGCTTTGATGCTTATGCTAAAGCGGGTGGCAATGATACGGCTAAATTAGCGATTAGCGAGCTTAACAAAAATGGGCAATCAACGGCTATTGCGCTTACAGGCAGTATAGTAAAATCGGGCAATGCCTCTATCAATGCGGCTAAATTGCAATTTAATAAAGAAAGTCCGCTACCTGCTTACTACTTGTTATCTGAAAATGGTTTTGACCGTAAAGTGCCTGTTGATAAAGTTTCAAATAGCTTAGAAATAGCACGCGAATTCACTGGGTTGGATGGCAAAATATTAACCTCAATCAAAGTGGGTGATGAGTTTTTAGTGAAGCTCACTTTCCGCAGTACGGATAGGGATAATGCCTCACAAATTGCACTGGTAGATTTATTACCAGGCGGCATTGAGCCAATTTTAAATGCCGTAGCTGAGAGCACGCAGCAAACTTCATCGAGTGAGAACTATAATGAGAGCGAAGGCGAAGCCGCTGCTAATGCTCCGGCATGGCAAGCACCAGTTGGTGAAGCTAACTACAGTACTTGGCAGCCAAGTTACGCAGATATTCGTGATGACCGCGTCATACTTTATGGTAATTTAGGCCGTAATATAGGCACATTTGTCTATCGGGTAAGAGCCACTAATGCAGGCTTGTTTCAAGTACCCGCGCCATTTGCAGAAGGTATGTATGATAGAAAATTATATGCCAGAGGGTTAGCGGGGAAATTAGAAGTGGTTAAGCCGAAATAGAGTATAGATTGTATGTCGTTTGGATAGACCGACTTCTGAACGGCATCTAACTAATAATAAGCTTAATAGATGATGAGATTTTTATATAAAAAAACCAGAAATCCGTCATTCCCGCGAAGGCGGGAATCTAGGCGACCCTGACACTTGACTGGATTCCCGCCTTCGCGGGAATGGCGAAGAAAGAAGTTTTTGATTGAAAGAACATTTGTGCAAAATGTCATAATCTTAAGTTTTTCTGAGCACTTTTAAATTCCACGTGCAACCCTTTAACTCCCTCAAAAACTCCACCAAACTACACGCTGTGTTACTTGTGGTTTGTTGCTCGCTAATAATCCTACGTTTATGGCCTCACGCACCACTTGCAAGCTACGCACCCTCTTCTACCGCTGTGTTAGCGGCAGATGGCTCATTACTACGCCTAACCCTTGCAAGCGATGAACAATACCGTTTATGGATTCCATTAAAAGACATCTCATCCACATTAGTTGAAGCAGTTAAACTGCAAGAAGACCAATGGTTTTATTGGCATATTGGCGTTAATCCTTTATCCATTAGCCGTGGTGCTTGGCAAACTTATTCAGGCAATAATCGGCAAGGTGGTTCTACACTGACTATGCAATTGGCGCGATTACTTTACCGCCTTAATACACGCAGCCCAAGTGGAAAAACCAAGCAAATCGCTTTAGCGCTCTGGTTAGAAGCACGTTACAGCAAACATGATATTTTAGAGGCTTACTTAAATATGGCACCTTATGGTCGTAATATTCAAGGAGTAGATGCAGCCAGTTTGATTTATTTTGGCAAAACGTCAGGTAAACTAACATTGCCTGAAGCGCTAACATTAGCGGTGATTCCGCAAAAGCCAAATAATCGTGCCACAAGTACTCAATCATTAATAGAGGCAAAACTGCGTTTATTTTCACGTTGGAGAAAACATAATCAAATCACAGCCAGTGACATACGTTTTATGCAACTGCCGTTACCGCTGAAAGATTTGTCCGACTTGCCTTTTGCAGCACCACATTTTGTAGATAGAGTATTGACTGAAGAGTTAACAAACACTCAAATAAAAACCACACTACAACCACGCCTACAGTCGCTGCTTAATCGTCAAAATTAAACAATTTATTGCGCAAAACTCCGCGCGTGGTATCAAAAATGCCACAGCGATGATCATTGATACGCGTACTCAAGCAGTAGTAGCTTTACAAGGATCGGCAGATTTTAATAACGCCGACATTGATGGGCAAGTCAATGGGTCGTTAGGGAAACGCTCTCTGGGTTCTACGCTTAAGCCATTTATTTACGGCATGGCGCTAGATCAGGGCTTAATACATCCGCTCTCCATACTCAAAGATGCACCTACTGCGTTTGGACCATTTCAACCAGAAAACTTTGATGGCAGATTTGTTGGCCCAGTGACTGCACGCGATGCTCTGATACGCAGCCGTAACATTCCTGCCGTATATCTAGCGAGTAAGCTAAAAAATCCCAGCTTATACGATTTTATGAAAGCAGCTGACGTAAGTAAGCTGCAATCTGAGGAACATTACGGGCTGGCTTTGGTATTGGGTGGTGGAGAAGTTAGCATGGAAGAACTCGCCACCATGTACACCATGCTGGCTAATCAAGGTGAGTTAAAGCCTTTGCGCTATTTTGAGGGCACCGTACAAACTGAGCCCGCGCTTAAGCTGATGAGCCCAGAAGCGAGTTATTTAGTGCTGGATATGCTATCTACCAACCAACGACCAGATGGCATACCCGCAGCTAATGGCAGGCGCTGGAATGCCATGCGGAAAACAGGTACTTCTTGGGGATTTCGTGATGCGTGGACAATTGGCGTCACAGGTCCCTATGTATTGGCAGTTTGGATAGGTAACTTTGACGGTAGTGCTAACCCTGCATTTATCGGTATTGAAGCCGCCGCACCGCTATTTTTTCGTATTGCTGATGCTTTACCGCTGACTTTGTCTAATGAACCAGAACCTGTGCGTATCCCACCGCGCAACTTAAAACATGTGAGTGTTTGTGCAGCCAGCGGTGATTTTCCTAATGCTTATTGCCCGCAACTTGCCGATACTTGGTTTATTCCTGGTAAATCGCCGATTAAAGTCAGCACATTACATAGACCGGTTGTGATTGATAACCGTACTGGGCTAGCCGCTTGCCCGCCTTACGATGCAGCTTATACGCACACTGAGATTTTTGAGTTTTGGGATTCCAGCATGATCCGCTTATTTCGCGAGGCTGGCATGCCAAGGCGCGTACCACCAGTTGGTCACTGTGTAGAGAACACATTTAATAACCAAACAGGCTCAAATAACCAAGATGACGCACCTCATATCACATCCCTTTTAACCTCTGTCACTTATACCCTGCGGCTCTCGCGACCTATTGAAACCATTGCATTGCAAGCCACAGTGGGTGGCGACACGCACACTTTATACTGGTTTTTAGATAAAGATTATTTAGGTAATGTAGAGGCTAAAAGCGGCGGAAAACCTTGGCGACCCGAAACTTCAGGCTGGCATAGTTTAACGGTAGTAGATGATCAAGGCAGAAGTGCTACTAGGGATATTAAAATTGAAATTGTGCCTTAAATACCTGTATTTATGGGGGGGGATTTTTGCACAATCTTAAATGTGATTAGCGATTTTCGCAAAAATACCACCAATTCGTCATTCCCGCGGAGGCGGGAATCTAGGCTAATCTCACACTTAACTGGATTCCCGCCTGCGCGGGAATGACGGAAGTTGGAAATTTTTGATTAAAAAAGCACCCTTGAGTTGGATGCGCAATAGTGCCATCACCATAAGCACGTATCACTCGTAGAATCACCACTTGATAGCCATTAAGCCAATTAGATTGCGCTGCTTTTGCCTCAAGATGTTTGGGGTGATTCATCAGCTCGTGAATGCCCGCCATTGATTCCCAATAATACACATTGCAAATCCGCCCTGTTTCGGCGTTTTCCCAAGCCTCTGCACCTTAGTAACCCACGGAAAGCTTAGCGGCTTCGGCTATCGCACCATCCAACTCATAAAATGCCTCATCAAACTGTTTTTTATGAAAAATAAAAGTGGCTGAATACATTTCTTATATGCTATTCACTAATTAGTTTGCACGGCGTTATCGGGATTTAACGCAGCCAAAATAGCCTCAGGCGCATAGCCTCTTATCACGGTGCTATTCACTTCTAGCACGGGTACGCCACTACCATTAATGGCATCGTAACACCGCCTGCCTTCATCTGAGTTTTCAATATCAAATTCAGTGTAAGCAATGTTGTTTTCTGCTAAAAATTCACGGGTTTTCTTGCAATAGCCACACCAAGTAGTGCCATATAAAATGACTTTCTTAGTGCTATTTTTTGCATTAACTTGAGCAGTAGCTAACTGCTGTTTTGAAAGGCTGGGGCTAAATATTGATTCGATTTTTCCCCAGCTTTGATACACAGCAAACACAATTATAAAAGCGATGAGTTTTTTCATAATGTCATAGCATAATGTAATAAATA
>JAYVFU010000128.1:0-12110 GCA_043772865.1 Methylophilaceae bacterium | reverse complement strand
TATTCAGCTGGCAACGCCATATTGGCTACTACTCTGGCCCTTACCGCCGCATCTTCACCAAATACCAATGTTTTAAAGCTTGATAATGACAGATCACTATCTTTTGCTTGTTTTACCAACTTCAAAGCATGCTCAGTTACGCTTGAATGATTGGTTTTTTTATTGATCAATTTCTTATAATTCATTCCTTGTTTATTAGCCGCATGTCTATTAGCCAAGCGTAACTGCACGGCAGCTTCGTTGCTTTTACTTAATGCCTGTAAAACATTTGCTGGCGTATGCTCCCAACTCGCTAAGGTCAATGCATCACGTCGTTTGGCAAATATCACGTTCTCCAAAGTTTGCTGCTGTACGTGATTAGCTAAACCAAATACTGCAGCAGCTAGGTAAATATCGTTAACGCCCAATGCGATATTCACTAATTCTGCTGCCGTAGTTGGTGGCTTCACATCAAGCCGTCTCTGTAGGTTTAGCTGCTAGCTTCAAGACAGGAGCAGCGGTAATGATATTTAAGTCAGCATATTCCATACATTCATCTATCAACTCAATGAGCTCTCGAACGACAAACTTACCTTCATAACCTGATGTTTTAAGCGCATCTTCAAACATCGTTAAATCTTTTGGACAACTGACGATAAACACATCTAAACCTTCAATGATTGTTGCTTCTTTCATACGGTTTGCTGATGGCTTTTCGCTACCTACGGGTTCTGGAATCCAGATACGACCACCACCAGCACCGCAACAGAATGAGTTATCACGATTACGACCCATTTCAACTAACTCACACCCCAGCATTTTGATAATGTCGCGCGGTGCGTCATAGCCTTTGTTAAAACGACCTAAATGACACGGATCGTGGAAAGTGACACGGTAATCGAGTTTTTTCTTGAGCTTGAGTTTGCCTTGCAGAATGAGCTGCTTTACTACCGTGCTGTAATGTTCAATCTCAAAACTACCGCCGAAATCAGGATATTCATTACGTATGGTGTTGTAAGAGTGTGGGTCAGTTGTCACTATCGAATTAAAATCACAATCAGCTAATGATTGAATGTTAGAGGTTGCCAAGAATTCATACAGCCCCTCTTCACCTACACGGCGTACGTCATTACCCGCGTTTAACTCACCTTCAAACAATAAGCCAAAATCAACGCCAGCCTCATGCATCAACCTTGCAAAAGCGCGCGTGACTTTCTGGTTGCGTGGATCAAATGAGGCGTAATCGCCTACAAACCAAAGCACGTCAACCGCTTCTTTACGGGCATCTTTTATGACAAAAGGCAGTTCTTTTGTCCATGCCGCACGCTTACGTTTGGATTCACCAAACGAATTACCTGTTTTATGGATGGTTTGTAATGTTTTTTCTAACAACGGTTCCATCATGCCTTGCTCTACCAAATGACGACGCATTTGCACAATGATAGGCACGTGTTCAACCGCAACTGGGCATATCTCTACGCAAGCTAAACAGGTACGGCATGACCATAAAGTCTCCATAAATACTTGACCGACATCTTTACCATGTATATCTAACTCCGCTGCTTTAGGTAGCTCTTTGGCGTTAAGCGTGTTATTGGCAAATTCACGTAATGACAAAATCACATCTCGAGGAGAAAGTGGTGCTCCAACTGCATTTGCCGGACAAGCTTCTTGGCAACGCCCGCACTTAGTACAAGCATCCAGATGCAAGAGGTTTTTCCAAGTCAAATCAGTAATGACTTTGTAACCAGCATTTTTCTGATCATCTGGCACCTTGGGTAAGCGTTTACCCGCTAACGGATCGCGGAACATGAGCGAAGCCGATGCAGTGAAAATGTGTTTGATTTTGGTATACGGAATACAGGCAATAAAAGTCAGCGCCAACACGCCGTGAAACCACCATAAAATAGTTCGCAGTGCACTAGCGCCTTCTGTTGTAAATCCAATGGCCTGCATACCATAAGCCAACAAAGCGCCTACAGGTGACCATAGTCGGTAATCCCAAACGGCTGGTCTATCACTTAACCAAACTAGTCGGGCGGCTTCTAAAACAAAACCAGTGATACCAATTAAAATCAGCGTACATAAAAACCCCCAATCTTCACGGCGATAACTACTACGGTCGTAATCTGCATCACCTGGCTTGCGATCTAAGCGCTTGTAATCTAACTTAGGCAGTTTTAACCATTTGCGGCGATACATCATGTAGAGCATGCCAACGACTAGGCCTAGGCCTGCAAAATCTAGAACTAATGAGAACCACAGATAGAAGGTGCCGTACCAAAAATGTACGCCAAATAAAGGGGCCAGAAAATCGTATTCAAGCGTAATCGTCGCCGTACCAATAAAAAGCAGCACAAAACCAAAGAAAATTAAGGCATGTGCCCTGCCTGCACTTTTATCACGACGAACTAGCGTGCGGTGAGTCGCCATGGTTTTTACCATATCAATAAAGCGATGAATAAATTCACCCCATGAGCCATCTGCCTGGCCACGGCGGTATTTTCTTATTTGCGTGTAAGTACCGTAAATAAAAACACAGATGGCAGAATAACCTAGGACATAGAACAGCTGGATGGCATGCGGTTGAAAATTTTCGAACAGTATTCTGGTTATTTCAGCAGGGTTGGTCATAGTTTTTGCTTATTGAACTCATCTATTGTGAAAGATTGTGTTATGACGCATTAACCATGGCTACCTTGCCGTATTGTGGCAAGGTAGCCATGCGCCACACATTAAACTTTGTACTCAATCTTAAATTCACCACTTGGCATATGCGGCACACCCCAAACTGCTACTTCGCGTTTGTAAGGCAACGCAATTTGTGGATTGGCTTCCTCAATTTCGCGTGCGACACGATGACCACTAAACGTTGCATCAGCTATTAAACGTGGCGCCTCTGCATCGCCAACCAAATAAATACCTTTAATACCGTTATCAGCCCACTCTGCTTCACGTGCTTTTAGCGCGTTCCATAATGCATTTTCAGAATGACGACCTGTGACTAAAACAAGTGTGTCAAATTCTAACCAACGATGTGTTGTATTAGCATCACGAGGCGAAACACCTGGACCACGGTAAGTACGTTTAGAACCATCGCCCCACACGTTGTAAATCTCTAGGCGACCTGGCTCGATTTTTGAGCAAAAGTGATCACCTAATTCTTCAACATGTAGCTCATGTAAACGGCGCATCATATTGGGATACTCAAGCGTAAAGTGCATGTAATTAGCTAAATGCACACCCGATACAATGGTCACATCGTGACCTTCTGCCGCCAGTTTTTCAGCTAGGCTAGGTGCCATGAAATAGGTATCGGCATTTAAAATTACTACACGTTTGCCAATGTTCTTTTTGCCCTCAAAAATCTGTTCTGGCGTAACTTGGTCTGGCAGTGAAGCATCAGCACCCGGAATGGCCTCATGTGTCAGGCAGTTATTACCATCAGTATTCCATGAAGATCCTGTTGCAATAATGACCTTGTCAGCACCGTATTGCAGCACTTCATCCGCCGTTATCGGTTTTTGACCCAATGCAATTTGACTATCTTTATTTTTCTTAACTAATTTATTGAGTTGGGTCTCACGGTAATCACGGTGATAGCCCCACTCACCCAACCCTGGCAATGCTACTGTGCTGTTAAGATGGCCACCAATTTTTTCAGCTTTATCGTACATGTGAACTATATAACCACTTTCCATAAGCACACGTGCCGCTTCAGAGCCTGAAGGACCAGCACCCACTACCAATACCGCGTCTTTTGATTTTGTTTTAGGGAATTTTTCTGGATGCCAACCACGGCGATACTCTTCACCAGCCGTTGCATTTTGCGTACAAATCATGGGTGGGCCGCCAATTTCCCAGCGAGAGATACACACGTTGCAACCAATGCATACACGAATATCGTCATAACGTCCTTCTTCAATCTTTTTAGGTAAAAATGGATCTGATATAGAAGGACGAGCGCAACCAATAATATCGGCGTAGCCTTTAGTGACAATTTCAGTCATTTTTTCAGGGTCAGTAAAGCGGCCCACACCTAATACAGGCTTTTTAGAAACTTGTTTTACAAACTTTGTCCAAGGCACTTGGTGACCTTGTTGATAAAAACGTGATGGGCCTGCATCCTCTCCCCATTCAGCAATGTCGCCTACGTCTACATCCCATAAATCAACCAATGGATCGGCAAGTTCCACAAACTTCATCCCATCCACTTCAACTTCAATTTGGCTTGGACCGTAAACAGTATCAACTGCAAAACGCGTTGCAATTGCACATTCATCACCCACCGCACGCTTCACTTTCTCAAGTGTTTCTAACCAAAAACGTGCGCGGTTTTCTAGTGAACCGCCATATTTATCAGTGCGTTTATTGTAGTAGGGGTTTAAGAATTGCAATGGCAAATAAGAGTGCGCGCCATAGACGTAAACGATATCGAAACCTGCATCACGCGAACGTTTAGCGGCATCAACATAATATTGCTGTACCTCGGCGATATCATTTAAATCCATCTCTTTACAGTAGCTCAAAGTTTCAAACTCTGAGGCATACTGACTAGGGCCACGTGCCGTTGCACGGGATTCCATATTGGGTGCATGAGCACCGCCGTACCAAAGTTCTACGCCAGCAAGTGCGCCATATTTGTGCACTTCATCAGTCATGGCACGTAAGTTTCGTACATCGCCTTCATCCCAAATACGTGCAGATAAACGATGGGTGTCATCTGATTCTGGATGAATTGAACAATATTCAGTATTTAAAGCCGCCCAACCCCCTTCCGCCTTCATAGACCGATGTGCCGCCTGAAAGCCAGGCTTATCAGAGCCAGCGCCAATACAGTGTGGCACTTGATAAAAACGATTGCGTAAAGTTTTAGGGCCAATTTGAATCGGCTCAAATAGAATATCGTGCTTAGGATCGCGTGCCATGGTATCTCCTCATCTAGTTACATTAGATTATTCTTCTGTACTAGCATTGTCTGCGTGAGAAATGTTAGTCACAATTACCCTTACGACTTACCACCTAAGGGGTATGGACGTGATGAGTTGTTGCGAACTAATAATTTATAGGTGGGGTTTTAACTTCAAGTGGCGCAATTTTTCAAGGCTTTTAACAGTGCACTACGCTTGTTTAAAAAATTATTTTAAGAAATCAAGATGCAACAATAGAATTGGAAACACATTATTTTGTTTCTGCTATCGTCCTGTAACTAGCTATGTGGCTAGTTACTTGGTAAAAGTGACGCTTATAACGTGAACGGGAGGCAACTAATAAGTACGCCGCGCCATAGTGTTAGAGAGGAGATTCAAGTTTTTCCACTAAAGATTCCGAAGGTACAACAACAGAATTTCAATCTGGCTTTTTTGAAAAATTTGGAGGCTTATATCTCAGAGCGAGTCAAAGTAAATACAAAAACTAATGGTCAGACGATTTAATTGTGAGTATTCAAATATTATTCGGCACGTCGCGTGCTTTTTACATTTAGCAGGTCTTGCCTTGCACAATAGACAAGAAATTAACCCAAAGCATAAGGTTAATAGGGCTGGTTATTTCAAAAGCCAACAGGTAAAAATTTTCAAACATTTTAGCCGCGCGGGGTTAAAACCCCAGCTAAAATTTAGCTAACATCAATATTTACTTTATTAATCGTACTTAATATATTTAAATCGCGCATCTTCATTAGGTGTGCCCTCCAACGCGCCACCCTCTTTTGCTGGTTGCCAACCAATCACTGATTCTATTTTAGCCGCTAACTCAAAATCTTTATCGGTGATGCCTTTTGCATCGTGCGTTTGTAATTTAACAATCACAAATGCATAAGACATGGCTAAATCAGGATGATGCCATGCAGCTTCAGCTAAATGCCCCACTGTGTTCACTACCATCAACGTGGCTTTCCAGCCGCTGGTTTTGTATTTACGGCGTATCCAGCCATTTTCTAACACCCAATTAGGTAAGGTTTTAGCTAGCTTTTCATTCACTTCTTCATCGGTATATGGCATATTTTTTCCTTAATCTTTAACGATTTTAATGCTTAATGTGGTTAGTCTATTGGATTGACCAATAAAGCGGCGGCACTTAGTTTATCTGTATCAATCCCCTCTTCAAAAGCCTTGTATGAGTGTTTGCTAATAACCCAAGTACTAAAATGCTGACCTGTTACAAAACCTTTAAGTGCAGTGTCCACCAGGCCATTATCCACCAAGGTTTGCAAGGCTATTGGGTGAGATAAGCTATCATCTAACGGATAGCTAAAATTCCGTACATTGGGTTTTAAATAATCACTAGAAAAAGAATTACTAGCCAAATATTCGCCAAGAAAATATTTACTAATATCTGCCGACTTTACCAGCACCAAATGCTCTGCATTTAATTTAGCCGCCAGCCATGCAGCTAGGCTATCAGAGGTAACGTCCCAATTGGTGGGAATAGTATCATCCGCGCAGATCATTTGGCTTGGAAGCCACACCATTGCACGATGCTGAAAGCCGCGCTCAGCAATTTCTAGCTCACTTGCAGCGGTGACAATGGCAGGGTTTAAATTGGCAATAAGCTCACCATACTGGTTCATGGCTAGCACCGCCATTTTATGCGCGGCTTGATCATTTAATTGGGTGAGTGTTTGTGCTTGACGGACGGCATCTGCAAAAATACCCCCACCAGGGACAATAATCACTTTGCCATGGCTAAAACGGGCAAGAATATCTAACCAGCTAATGAGTTCTGGTGAGCCAATTAAACTACCACCTAATTTAATTACCCACATGGTGTTTTATGATGCTGTTGGCTGCGACGCATTATTTGGGTTAAGGCTTGGGTATTCGATTTCTGCGCCAAAATATTGCATCAGTTTTAGCATGCTGGCGGCTTTATCCCAAGTTTCTGTATATTCTTTAAGCATTTCAGAATCAGCTACAATCCCACCGCCCGCGTAAAAACTCAATTCATTGTTAGCATAAACAATGGAGCGTATGGCAATATTGGTATCCATATTGCCATCAAAACCAATATAGCCGATTGAGCCACAGTAAAGCCCACGGCGATGCGGTTCTAGCTCTTCAATAATTTGCATGGCGCGTAACTTGGGTGCGCCAGTAATTGAGCCACCAGGGAAGCACCCTCGCAACAAATCAATAGCAGTTTTATCGGCAGATAAAGTGCCTGTAACTATGCTAACTAAATGATGCACATTGGCA
Organism: Methylophilaceae bacterium; assembly: GCA_043772865.1. Lineage (GTDB taxonomy): Bacteria > Pseudomonadota > Gammaproteobacteria > Burkholderiales > Methylophilaceae > JACMMS01. Next base: position 4,935 of record JAYVFU010000128.1, on the reverse strand, counting down.
AAGCTTTGCAAGTTAAAAAGATTAGGCGTTTTTACGGAACCTACTTCACAATTTTTGCTAATATCGTTACGCAATAAATCGACAATCATCAAGTTTTCGGCTTGGTCTTTTAGGCTATTAACCAACTCTTTGGCATTGGCGGCATCTTGCACAGCATCTGCTGCACGGGGCCTTGTGCCCTTAATGGGGCGGGTTTCTACGTGTTGATTTACCACTTGTAAAAATCGCTCTGGTGAGCCTGATAACACTTGGCATTGCGGCAAATTCATATACGCCATAAAAGGCGCAGGGCTAATTTCACGTAGTTTTTTATACGCCACCCAAGCATCGCCTTGTGCATTGACCGAAAAGCGTTGCGCTAAGTTAACTTGATAACAATCGCCTTCTATAATATAACGTTTTATTCGAGTGAATGCTGCTGCATAATCATCTAAACCCATATTAGAACGTATGGTTTTATCTACATTAAACGGTTGACTAATTATGGGATTACTCATGCTTAGATAGCTAGCAGGTACTGGCTCATCAAATAGCCGACATAAATCCTGCCAAACGTCTTTTGTGCGCGGATCATGTCCTTGCGAAACCAACCAAGTCGTTTGCTCGCGATGATCTACTACCACTGCCCAATCATAGATGCCTACACTCATTTCAGGCAACTCAGCTGTATCTTGCGCGGTTTGAGGCAACACTTCTAAATAACGCGCTAAATCATAGCCAAAATAGCCGATGGCACCACCAGAAAACGGAATGTTCAGCTCATTATTACCATGATTGTTATATGGTGCCATCAGACGCTTTAATAGGTCAAATGGGTCATCTGCTAAAAAGCTGGTGGTGGTTTCATTTTGTGCCACATAAGCACGATGATTGCGGATTGTAATGGTGATAAACGGACGCGCAACCATAATATCGTAGCGCCCGTATTGCCCTACTGGCTTACCGCTATCTAAAAAAATCGCCCATTCTTCATGCGCGATTCTTTCAAACAATATGCTACTGTCTTGCACATAGTTAAGTTTTTGTTTAAACATTATATGGTTGATCATCGTTTTTATTATAAGGCAACTACGTATTACTAATTAACTAAAATACGCCATAAAACATAAGCAAATTCATTGCAATGAATGATTTACAGGATTATCAAAGTTGATGATTTACAAATCTGCCGCTAGCCAAGCAACCGCATAGGCTGGCAGGCAAATGCTGGCCCAGTTTATATCTGCATCTGAATGCGTTTTAACCAAAGAAGCCACATCATAAAATGGGCGGCTTAATTGTTGTGCTATTTCTTTTAACACTGCGCGACCCGCACCAGCTACCACAATAGGTGCATGAGCATCTAGCAAGCCTAGCGATAATTGCCGTAACGCTGCATTTTTAAGTAGATTAAGCTGCGCTTGCTTAAACGCATGGCTTAAGTTTACCCAATCTGGCATGGCAGCATCTTGCACATCGCGCCCTATCATTCGTGCTAATCTACGTGCACTTTTTAGCGGTGTTTTACCTTGTCCATCCGCTGTATCGCTCATATCTTGAGCTTCATCTAAATAGCCTATTAAGCGATAAATATCAGCCGTAGTTGCAAAGTGCTCTGCGGCAACATTCACCCACTCACCAAAAAACGGCACACGTTGGGTAAGCGCCATTAATGGGGTACGTATCATACCAGTATAAACCAGCTCATCGTTTTGTAATCGGGCGGCATCGGTCAAACCACGACTTTGGACTTGACCATTACTGATGACAATAAAATCGGTCGTTGTGCTACCCATATCAATAAGCAAAGCTTGATTATAGTGCTCTGCAACAAAACTTGCTGTAGCAAACCAGTTAGCTGAGGCAATATGCATGGTATGGTGCGCGACTTGCTCAAAGGTAAGAAAACCTTGCTTACCCGCGTAATACAACCGTTTATACAGGCCTAATTTAAGCTCAAGCAATTGTGCAATTTGCATAACGCCATCATGCCTATCTTTAAAAATATCAGCCAATTCACCTGTCATAGTAATAGCATGTACGGTCGTTTGAGGTAGGTTAAATTGAGTGAGAACCTCATCTACAGCCAACGCTAGCACATCCAAACCACGCCACAATGGGCATGCTAACTGAAGTACTTGCGGTGCATTGCCAGTTTCATCAAGAAGCGCTGCTTTTAAATGTGCGCCACCAATATCCCAACCAACAGTAGTGTGTGTCATAGTGTAATTTCTATTGGCTTATTATTGATTGGATTAAATTCTGGCATAGTGAATACTGGGGCCAAAAATAGATCTAAAATTAATTTAGTCACGTTTAATCCGGTTGATTCATGCAAACCAGAAAAAGAGGTAGTAAGCCGTGGATTAATTTCAAGCACAGTTATTTCATCACCATTAACCAAAACATCAACACCTACATAACCCGCTAAATCTGGCATGGCTTGTGCGATTTTTTTGGCTATCATATCAAAGTGCACAAAGTGCGTATTAAAGCCATTTACCACACTGCCATGATAAACAAACTTGTTGTTATCAAGCGCAATTTTTTGTAGATTACAACCCACAACCCAAGCTTGACCAGCTTTGCATAACATTGAAATACTGGCAGGCGCGCCTTCTATAAAAGGCTGGATAACTTGAGTATCTATCGGTTGAATTTGCGCTTTATTGGTTAAATACTTGTGCACTTCCATTAAGTTGCTAACGCAAATAGTATCGTCACAACCTGCACCATCATCAGGTTTTACAACCCATTGGTTTAGTAACGATGGCTGAGCTTTATTTTTAGCTTCTAATTCCTTAGCAGTCGTCAATTCGCTAAAAAGATAAGTTGGAACAACATTAATTTCGGCCTTATTAAGATGCCGATAAGTTTGATATTTACTACTTGCCACTTGAATTACACTTAAGTTACAGCCTAAATGTAGTACATGCGCATTGTTCACCAAAGCCACTAAGCTTGCTAAATGTCCACCAGTTTCTGGCGCAACAATGAAAGCCGCATCGCAACCTTTTAATAGATTTTGCCAAACTAACATCGCATCATCATCATAGGTAATTGGCATAGAACTTAATAATGCAGCGCTTAAGCGCGCATCATGCGTGGTGATTACTTGCGTATTTGGCAGCATGCCCAAATCACGCAATAATGCATCACGCATCAAACTACCCTCTTGCACTAAAGATTGCGGAAGATCGACACGATTTAATCCACCGGCAGTGATAAACTCACACACAAATATTTTCAAGCACTTTTTTGAGTAAGGTTTCAGATGCAAATTATCCCGGTGATTGATTTAATGGGCGGTCAGGTAGTACATGCCAAACATGGGTTGCGTGGGCAATATCAGCCAATAAACTCGCAATTAACCCCTTTAAGTGAGCCATTGGCTATCATAGAGGCACTTTTAAAATTATACCCATTTGAAACGTTGTATATTGCAGATATTGATGCGATTTTAGGCAATGGATCGCATATTGAAGTGATTGAAAGCATTAGCGAAGCTTATCTACAACTCAAATTATGGCTTGACAGCGGTATACAGCAAGCCAATGCCAGAGCGCTTTATATGGGTCAACAATTTAAGGCGATTGTAGGCTCAGAAAATATTGAAAATCTACAAGATTATCGCGCTATTAGTTATGCATGTAATAGTCAACACATTCTATCTGTGGATTTTAATCAATTGGGGGCTATGGGCATTCCCGAATTACATCAGACAGCGCATTATTGGCCTGATGAAGTCATTTGCATGACTTTATCTAAAGTAGGAAGTGGACAAGGTGTTGATATTGAACGATTAAAGCAATTACAATCAATGAACAGCCTAAGAAAAATCCCCAGTATTATGTATGCTGCTGGTGGCTTAAAAGATGCTAATGATATAAAAAACTTGGCTGAACTCAATATTAAAGGTGTTTTGGTAGCAACAGCGTTACATCAAAATAAACTAACCGCTAACGACATCCAATTATTAGCTGAACTATAACGATTAATCCACAATAAAAAGCCCAAGCAAAGATGCTATCTTTAGCCTAGGCTTTATATTTTAATAAAAGCTCAATGACTTTAATCAAACAATAAGGTCTCCTAACTGTTACGCTAGATTTATAATTACTCTATCAATTATTCTAGGTTTGCATGAATTGCGCGCATACCTTCTTCAGTTAAGTTTTTAGCGGCGATTAAATCAGCAATAGCTGCTTCTAAGAAAACGAGTGTTGATAACTCAAATTGTGAACCCATTGGCATACCACTAGTTAGTGGGAAGCTAGCGTCATTACCAATTTGAATCACCAAATCAGCCACATCAGCCATTGCAGATTTTGATTTCATTGAAACTACAGCCAATTTAGCACCTACTGATTTTGCTTTTTTAACAAACGGTAATAGCGTCTCAGTGCCGCCAGAACCAGAAACCAAAATCAATAAATCACCTTCTTTAATAGCAGGTGTAACTACTTCACCTATCATGCTCACGTTATAGCCTGAATGTACTAAGCGCATTGCAAAAAAGCGAGATACTAATAATGAGCGACCAGCACCACCAATAAATGTGCGACCAGCACCTTCAACTAAAGCTAATAGTTTAGCTGCGTTGCTATTGTCTGTTTCAGACAAAATAGTAGTCAGGCGGCTTAAAATAAGTTGTTGGCTATCCATGTTATTTCCTTAATGATTTAATTTTTAATGTGAATAAATACTAAAAAAAATCCCGACACATTGACTGCGTCGGGATTTTTAATATCTCAAATCAATAATTACTTATTGATATGCGCTTAAATTAAGCGTGAGCGATTGCAGTGATTTCAGCAGCAGAAGCAGCAGGATCAGCAGCACCGTAGATTGCAGCACCAGCAACAATGATAGTTGCGCCAGCATCACGTACTTGAGCAGCTGTTGCAGCTTTAACACCACCAGCAACTGAAATTTCAACACCTAAGTTTAATGCAG
>JAYVFU010000127.1:0-12175 GCA_043772865.1 Methylophilaceae bacterium | reverse complement strand
AGCTTTTCCATACCAAAAGCATAAAACAAAGTGTGTTGGTTAGTTTTGCTGTAAAGACTAAGTGTTCTGTAGATTATCCGCGAGGGTGGTTTTTTTGATGTACTAATTTCAATCGCTCTCTCGCTACGTATGTGTAAATCTGCGTCGTCGAAATATCGGAATGCCCTAGCAACATTTGTACTACACGCAAATCTGCACCATGGTTTAATAAATGCGTAGCAAAAGCATGCCTTAACACATGCGGCGATATGGTTGTAATTCCAACTTTTAGCGCATAACGCTTAATTAAGTACCAAAAAGCTTGACGCGTCATGCAATCAGCCCGCGCAGTTACAAATAGACTATCGCACAGCCTGGCGCCTAATATGTATGGTCTGGCTTCTTTTAGATAACGGCTAATCCAATCGGTTGCTACTTCACCCATCGGCACTAAACGAGTTTTGCTGCCTTTGCCAGTGACACGTATCACGCTATCATAAACGCTCACTTCGGTGGCTTTTATGCTGACTAATTCAGATACACGCAAACCACAAGCATACAGTAGCTCTAACATTGCTTTATCACGCAAGCCCATATTCTCATTAACATTAGGAGCATCAAGTAAAGCGTTCACTTCAGTTTCATTTAGGCTTTTTGGTAAACTACGCGGTAATTTTGGCGCCTCGATTTGTAGTGTGGGGTCTACTTGAATATTGCCCTCACGTAAATAGTAGCGATAAAAGCGTCTCAAACTAGCAATGAGACGATTAATACTACGAGATTTAATATGTGAAAAGCGCACCGCGAGATATTGCTGAATGTGTTGTTGCTGTACTGCTGTTAAATCTACTTTTTCAGCTTCTGCTAGCCATGCAGCAAAATGTTTTAAATCTAAACGATAGCTTTCTAAAGTATTCTTTGATAATCCATCTTCTAACCAAATAGCATCTAAAAACTGGTCGATATTATTTTGGTTACTTGAGATTAATGCATTATATGTGGTGCTCTCATCAATCACAAGGCTATGCTTTCATGATTTAGCAACCACTGCTTAATACTTAAGCCACTTACTTCGCCCTGCATAAAGCCGCCCAAACCATTTTTAGCCACTACTCGATGGCACGGTATAAACAGAGGGATGTTATTCGCACCACAGGCGTTAGCCACGGCTCGTGGGCCAGAATCTACTTGCTCAGCAAGTTGTGTGTAATTAAGCACCTGTCCAGATGGAATGTCTGCTATGGCGCGCCACACACGCTTTTGAAAAGGCGTGCCTTGTAAGACATAAGGGCCATTGAGAGTTGTATTAGCGTCTATAAAATATGCGATGACTTGATTAACGATAGTCTGTGTAAAAGCATCTATTGCAGATTTTTCTATTACAGAATTAGCTAACATTTCATGACTCAGCAATTCTAAACTTAATAGAAAATCATCTTGCGTAATAATACCCACAGCGCCGAATGGTGTGGTCACAACTGCATTAAATTGAGTGTTCATCATATGATGAGTTTAACGTAAATGGTAACGTTTTATCCAATAGTCAATCACCAATAAAAAAGCCCCGCTAACTGAATTTGAGGGCTTTTTTAATTAACACTAAAACAACAAAAATTTAGGCTTTTGTTACTTCTGGTGTCATCACTTCTTTTTCACGGCTAAATAATTTCTCTTTAATACGTGCAGATTTACCTGAACGCTCACGCAAGTAGTAAAGTTTAGCGCGACGAACATCACCACGGCGTTTAACTTCAATGCTAGCAATTAATGGTGAGTAAGTTTGAAATGTACGCTCTACGCCTTCACCTGAAGAAATTTTACGTACGATAAATGATGAATTTAAACCGCGATTACGTTTAGCAATCACTACACCTTCATATGACTGCACACGTTTACGTGTACCTTCAACAACGTTTACACCAATAACGACTGTATCGCCTGGTGCAAAAACTGGAATCACTTTGCCTAAACGGGCAATTTCTTCCTCTTCCAACATTTTAATAATATCTGCCATGTTTTATCTCCGCTAGTTTCCCGTTGGAGTTCCTTTTAGTTATGAGAATGCTTGTTCCTGCACAATAGATTTGTAATTCTCAAGGAATCAACTTCCATTTGATTCGAAATCTGCGAGCAGCCGTGCTTCCTCTTTCGTCAACGACCTTGCGGTCAATAAATCTGGGCGTTTAGCCCTAGTAAGCAGCAGCGATTGTTGTAATCGCCATTGCTTGATCTTTGCATGGTTACCAGACATTAATATGGCTGGTACCTTTAATTCTTGACCTGTAACATCCGTATATATTTCAGGTCGAGTGTAATGGGGACAATCTAATAATCCATCTACAAATGAATCTTCAATAACAGAATCTTTATCGCCTAATGCCCCAGGCAATTGCCTAATAACCGCATCCATCAGTACCATGGCGGGTAACTCACCACCACTTAATACATAATCACCTATCGAATACTCTTCATCAACCAAGCTATTAAGCAAGCGCTGATCTACACCTTCATAACGGCTGGTCAACAATATTAAGTTCTTTTGTTGACTGAGCCTCATCACTATTTCATGAGTCAGTGGCTTACCAGTGGGTGATAAGTGAATGACTTTAGTATCCACAACATCTAAACTGTCTTTTAAAATTTCGTATTGCCGATTTTTTGCAGCAGCAATCGCTTTTTCGAGTGGTTCAGCTAGCATTACCATGCCAGGGCCACCGCCGTAAGGCCTATCATCTACAGTTTTATGATTGTCGCTTGTGAAATCTCGTGGATTCCACAGTTGCAAATTATAAATCTTATTTTGTAACGCACGGGCTGTAATGCCATGTTGAGTAATCGCCTCAAACATTTCCGGAAAGAGGCTGATAACATCAAATATCATCTAAAAATCTGCATCGCTCTTATTAACTGGCATGCTCGTCAAAACTCTGCATCCCAATCAACCAGCATTATCTTAGCCGCAATATCAACTTCTAACACCACATCATCAATAAATGGAATTAAGCGTTCACTAGATTTTGGTGCACCATCAATATTGACCACCAGCACATCATTTGCGCCCGTTTCAAATACGTCAATCACCGTGCCAAAATCAATGTCTTGCTTATTTTTAACGCTTAAGCCTATTAAATCAGACCAGTAATACTCATCTTCGTCGGCTTCTGGCAACTGATCACGTGGAACAGCTACCTGCTTACCTTTGCATCTTAATGCAGCATCGCGGTCATCAACACCTACTAGCTTAGCTACTAAAACATCGTTATGCACTTTAGCTGTTTCTATCTCAACTTTTTGCCAAGTATTATCTTTACCTATCCACCAAGACTCATAGTCAAATAGACCATCAATTGCCTCAGTATCTGGCAGAATTTTAACCCAGCCAAAAATGCCGTATGGGGCGACGATGCGCCCCATGATGACCATTTCACTCACAAATAACTTCTTATTAATTTCTTATAGCTTAGCTAAACCTAGCCAGCTTTAAAAAATTAAGCCGCAGCGTCAGGTGTTGCATCTGAAGCTGGCGCTTCTTCAACTGCTGGAGCAGCGGCAGCTTCTGCAGCGGCGGCTTTAGCTGCTGCATCGGCTTCTGCCTTCGCTTCAGCTTCTTTTGCAGCAATAGCATCAGCAGCAGCTTTTACTTCTGCAGCTAATTTAGCAGCAGCAGCTTCTTTTGCCTTAATCACTTTAGCAGCATCTTTAGCCTTAGCAGCTTCTGCAGCTTCTGGGCCTTTTGCATTAAACTTAACTAAACGTGCAACGCAATCAGACAATTGCGCGCCATTTTTTTGCCAATGACTGATACGCTCGCCATCTAAACGTAAACCTTCTACGCCAGCTTTAGCAAGTGGATTATAAAAACCTACGCGTTCAATAAAGCGTCCATCACGACGATTGCGTGAATCTGCTACTACTACGCTGAAAAAAGGCGCTTTTTTCGAGCCGCCACGGGCTAAACGAATGATTACCATAATATTGTTTTCTATTAACTATTGACAGAAAGGCGCGGATTTTACGTTATTTATAGTACTTTTGGCAAGCTTTATCTGCGCTTCTTAAAGAATGATTTGATTATATTTGGCTATAGCGTGTGGGATCAGCCAAACTAGCGGTTTTAAAACCTTCTCGACGCAATCTACAGGAGTCACATAAGCCACAAGCTTGCCCCTGATGATTGGCTTGATAACAAGATACTGTCATCGCGTAATCAACGCCTAAAGCCATGCCTTGTATAACAATTTGCGCTTTCGTCATATCAATAAGCGGTGCATGCACGGTAATAGTTTGGCCTTCTACAGCGCTTTTAGTCGCTAAATTGGCCATCGCTTGAAATGCAGCCACATATTCACCGCGACAATCAGGATAGCCTGAGTAATCTAGTGCATTTACGCCAATAAAAATATCTTGCGCACCTAGTACCTCAGCCCACGCTAGGCTGAGTGATAGCATAATAGTATTGCGTGCAGGCACGTAGGTCACAGGGATGCCTGTAGAAGCCGCTTCTGGCACGGCGATGTTGTTATCAGTGAGCGCGGAGCCACCAAATAGCGATAAATCCAGTTGTACGGTTTTGTGATCTTTTGCGCCTAATAAATTAGCTACATTATTGGCCGCATGTAATTCTGCAATATGGCGTTGGTGATAATCTAAACTCAAGGCATAACATTCGTAGCCTTGCGATTGGGCTATCGCAAGCACTGTGGCGGAGTCTAGCCCGCCTGATAATAAAACAACGGCCTTTTTAGTCATATTGCTATCAATTCAAACAATTCAAATTCAGTAAAATTTAATAGATTAGTTTTTTAAACGCCAGGCTTTTCGCCCCATAATATTTTATGTAGCTGTACTTGCATGCGGACAGGCAACTTATCTTTCAATATCCATTCTGCCAACTCTGTCGGGTTAACTTGATTATAAACGGGTGAAAACAGCACGCTACAAGTTTTGCTTAAGTTGTACTCTGCTAATAAATCTTTTGCCCAGTCATAATCAGCGCGATCACACAGCACAAACTTCACCTCATCTTGCGCTTTTAGGTGCTTAATATTATCCATCAACATATTTTTAAGTTCACCAGAGCCTGGTGTTTTAATATCTAAAATCACTGAAACACGCTCATCAACTTGGCTGGTATCGATTGCACCACCCGTTTCTAGCGACACAGAATAACCTGCGTCGCACAAAGCCGTGAGTAAAGGCCAGCAAGCCTTTTGCGCGAGCGGCTCGCCACCCGTCACGGTAATATAATGCGCGCTGTAGCTTGCTATTTTTTCTAAAATTTCATCCAAATTCATATTGCTGCCACCGGTAAATGCGTAGGCGGTATCGCAATATCCACAACGCATTGGGCAACCTGTTAGGCGCACAAACACTGTAGGCAAACCTACGCGCGAGGATTCGCCTTGCAGCGAAAAAAAGATTTCGTGGATTTTTAGTTTCATGGGCTTAGTTGGGCTTGTTTAAATCTAATTTTTTAATTTGAGCAAAATCAGATTTATTCAGTTTGATACTATTTTAACGCGTTAAGCATATGATTAACAGGAGAAATTTTTACTCAGCATTGTCAAACACACGCAAGCCAGAATGATGTGGCTAGAATGTGTTGTAAATATAAAGAGCCTTTATTTAATCGCCTCGAGTGCTTTTAAGCGTTTTTGTGCACTTTGAATCACGGCACTGTTCGGGTATTTGCTGATTAAATCACGCAATGTCTTTTTCGCATTATTAACCTGCGCTAATTGAATTTGGCTATTTGCCATATTGAGCATGGCATCTGGTGCTTTTGCACTTTCAGGATGGGCATCTAATAATTTTTGTTGCGTTGCAATAGAGGCTTTGTAGTTCTTAAGGGCAAATTGTGAATAACCAAGCCCATACTGCGCATCACCCACTAGGTTGCTATTAGGAAAGTCTTTTAAAAATTTATCGTATGCCTCAAAGGCTTCTTTATGTTTTGCTGCTTGAGATAAGCTATCTGCAGCTTCTAAGGCTTGCGCGTCTGCGCCTACAGTTGGCGCAGCTGTAGCAGTTTGTGCTGCCACTGGCGCGGCAGTTGCCGCATCTTCTATCTTACGTAAACGCGCATCTGTATCCGTGTATAAATCTTTTTGTCGCTGTTGCGTGGTATCGATATTGTGGCTAGCTAACTCCTGCTCACCTTTTAAACGAGCCACTTCTTGCTTGAGCTGTTCAATTTGGTTTTGCATATCAGCCAAACCTGGACCCTTGACCACAGCCTCAATAGCTGTAATGCGCTGGTCTAAGGCCTTAATGGTGGCTTGTGTTGCCTGATTCTGGGTCTGCATCTGCGTCTGTAGATCCCAAATTTTCTTACGCGCTTCTGTGTCGTCAAACAAAGCCGCATGGCTGAGTTGAATAAACAACATTTGTAAAAAAAGTAAGCTACTCGCCAGAATCAGTTTTTTCATCATTAATCTCTATATTACTTGCACAAATAACCAATAAGACCTTTGCACGAAAACCAATTAAACAGAGAATCTCTTATTTTCGTCATTCCCGCGTAGGCGGGAATCTAGGCTAATCTGACACTTAACTGGATTCCCGCCTACGCGGGAATGACGAGGGTGGAAATTTTTTTTGAATGAATGTCCGCGCAGATATCTCAAGTATTCAAATTACTCATTTTCGTAAACGATATCAGCGTGACGGTTCAGTTTGTAGCAATCTTCATCGCTACAAGCGGTTGCTTTTTCTTTACCGTAACTCACCGTTTCGATTTGTTTATCTTGTACACCTAATAAATTAAGTGCTTTTTTTACTGCAACAGAACGACGTTGACCAAGCGATAGGTTATATTCGCTATTACCACGTGCATCTGTATTACCTTGTATGACCATTTTAGCTTGTGGATTTGCTAATAAATACTTAGCATGCGCCTCAACTAATGGACGAAACTCAGCTTTTACTTCATCTTTATCATAATCAAAGTAAATAACACGTTTTGATAAAATGCTGTTTGGGTCATGCAATGCGCTAATTTGATTATTAGCATTGCTATCAATGACCACTTCTTTCACGCCTGCGATATCTGCATTGTTATTGGTTGTATTGGTGGTGGTTTGTGAGCTAGTACTTTTTTCTTCTACTTTGGCTGGTGCTTCTTTCATGGGGGTACTTTTACAAGCCACTAATAATAATGCGATGGCTAAGCTGCTGATTAAGCCTTTGTTAAATTTTTTCATTTTAAATCTCCTTAATTGTTGTGAAAATAATATAAAACTATGAACGCTACAAAACTATTAGTTGGCTACGTGTAAATATTTAGTTACTTAAAGGTCCCCAAGCTGGTTCGCGCACGTCGCCACCAGTATCACTTAAGCGTTGGCGCACACGGCCATCACTCGATACCGCTGCCAATGCACCTTTTCCGCCAACTTTAGTTGCATACAAAATCACACGGCCATTGGGTGCAAAACTGGGCGATTCATCTTGCCCACCTTCACTTAACATTTGTACCTGACCACTTGTTAAATGTTTTAAAGCAACGCGGAATCTGCCACCATCATTACTAATATAAGCGAGCGATTTGCCATCTGGCGAAAAGCGCGGGCTTACATTGTAGCCACCATCAAAAGTAACGCGGCTAGCTTCACCACCAATCACTGAAACCTTATAAATCTGTGGTCTACCGCCACGGTCAGATGTGAAATAAAGCCATTTTCCATCAGGTGACCATACGGGTTCTGTATCAATCGCACTGCTTTTTGTGATTTGCTTCAAGCCCGTACCATCTGCATTAATAGTATACACCTGTGAATTTGCGCCATACGTGAGCACAATCGCCAGTTTACTACCATCAGGCGACCAAGAAGGAGCGCTGTTATTGCCCTTAAAATTAGCGACCACAGTGCGATTACCCGATATTAGCGATTGCACAAAGATAATTGGCTTTTTCTTTTCAAATGATACATAAGCGAGCTCAGTGCCATCTGGTGACCAGGCTGGTGAGATAAGTGGCTCATTAGAAGAAACTACGGTTTGTGGATTGAAACCATCAGCATCAGCTACCTGCAAAGCATAGCGTTTATTTGTCTTAGTAATATAGGCAATACGACTAGCAAAAACACCTGGTTCACCAATGAGCTTTTGATAAATGGCATCTGCAATTTTATGGGCCGTGATACGAGTTTGATTAGGGGTAATCGTATAATCTAAACTCAATAATTGATTTTGTTTAAGCACATCCATTAAGTTAAATGTGACTTTCAAGCGGCCACCCGCTACTGGCTCCACTTTACCTATCGTTAAAGCCTGCGTTTGAATAGCAGACCATTCTGGATATTTAATCTGTGATACCTCTGTTGGCTGATTGGTGACGCCTCGTGTTTCCAGCACACGAAATAAGCCACTACGACGTAAATCTGCACCGATAATATTAGCTAAATTATCTGGCGCGTTATTTTGCACAAAAGGCACAATGGCGATTGGGATCTGCTGTGCGCTACCACCTGTAATTTCAATGGTGAGGGCAGCTTGACTGCTCACAGGCAAAGCCAACATTAAAAATAAAAATAGCTTAAATAGTTTGTTCATCATCATTGGTAGTTATAGCGCCTTACTTAAATATGGGTTTATTAAATAATAGCCACTAAACATAAATGTTTAGTGTCTATAGTAGCAAATTAATTACCGTCATTAGGGTGAAACTTAAGCCTTAAATCCCTAAATTGTGAAAACAATTTGGTGTCTGGCGGCAATGGTAATGGCTGTGATTGTAAAATCGCGCGCTCAACAGCATCATCACAGGCAGGCAAGCCGCTAGATTTAATCATATGAGGTGCGCCATTCACTTCGCCTGTTGGCATTAAGCCAATGCCAAACTCTAGTACGGGATTACCTGTGCCGCATAATTGCTTATTTACATTACGTTGAATTTTAGCTTGTATCAAGGCTTTGTATTTATCAATTTCACCTGCAGACGCTGCGTTAGCACTTGCATTGGCTACTGTATCAGCCGCTGCTTTTGCATCCGCTTTAGCTTTTGCAGCGGATTTTTTATCGCTCGCGCTAGTATCTGCATTCACATCATCTTGTAATGCTTTTAGTGCATCTGCTTGCTTTTTCTTTTCAATGGTGGGGTCAGGCTTTGCTTTTTCTAGTGCTTTTTCTGGAGTTTTTTCAACTATTTTTTTCTCTACTGCTTTGGGTGGCGTTTTTTCTACGGGCTTTTGAATGGGTTTCTTTTTTATTTCAATATCGGCTTTTTCAATCACTGGTTCTGGCTTGGGCTCTTCTTTTGGCTCTTCCTTTAATTCTTTTGGTACCGCTGGCTTAGGTGTTTCTTTGACAGCAACTGGCTTAACTGTGTGGCTTGGTAAACTATCCCACAACTCAACTTGTGCAATATTGGCTAGCTGATGTTCTTGCGTGTTAAATGAAATCAGGAGCGCAGCAAGCAGCGCTAAATGGATGATGACTGTAAAAGCACCAGCTTTAAGCGCTAATGCATTTTCATGGCTACGTATCATTGCTGTAGTAATAAATTGAATAATGGATTAAATATTCACTAGAAATTTATTATTTCTGTGACTTTAATAAAAGCCCGACTTTTTCGACTTTATTTTGTTTAAGCATATCCATCACTTCAATGACTTTGCCGTAAGGTGTTTTTTCATCGCCAGCGACTAACACAGAGTTTGCTTGGTCGTTTTTATCTTCTTGCGCTAATTTTTTAATTTTAAATAACAATTTATCACGCGTGATTGACTCACTGTTTAACTTAAGTGTACCGTCTTTAGCAATGGTGACTACATTGGGTGCGGCGGTTTGCTTAAGTGCTTGTCCAACACTCGGCAAATCGACCACGCCAGGGTTTGTCATTGGCGCCGTTACCATAAAGATGACGAGCAATACCAACATCACATCGATGTAGGGTACTACATTGATTTGGTTCATAGTTCTACGTTTGCGTGGCATGATGCTTACCTTATTATTTCGCTGGCCCTTATGACTTACGTTGAAGGATGTTAGTGAACTCCTCCATAAAGCTTTCATAACGTACCGATAGTCTATCTACCGAACTCGCAAAACGATTGTATGCAATAACCGCTGGAATCGCCGCAAATAAGCCAATTGCTGTAGCAATCAGGGCTTCTGCAATACCTGGCGCTACCTGGCTCAGTGTAGCTTGCCCCGTATTTGCTAGCCCTAAAAACGCGTGCATAATCCCCCAAACGGTACCGAATAATCCAACATAAGGGCTAACAGAGCCGACCGACGCTAAAAAAGGCAGGTGTGCATCTAACTCATCAATTTCCCGGTTATAAGTCGCACGCATAGCGCGACGTGCGCCTTCCATCACATCGCTTATCTCTATTTTACTTTGCTGTTTATTCCGCGCATATTCTTTAAAACCAGCTTCAAATATCGCTGCAGTACCTTGGGGTTTGCGCCTGCCAGCCGTTATACCTTCGTATAGTTTATTTAAGTCGCCGCCTGTCCAAAAAGCGTTTTCAAAGCTTTCGGCATCCGTCTCCGCACGTTTAATGGTGACGACTTTAATAAAGATATACCACCAAGAAAATAACGAGGTAATCAGTAAAGCCAGCATCACTAATTGCACCGGTAAACTAGCCCCAGTGATGAGTGAAAAAATTGACATATCAGTGGACACGTTGACTGCATTCATAGGTACTCCGCTCGCTCTTTAAGTGACTTTTTAGTCATTTTTAATTTAATTGCTTGTGGGATAGCAACAGGTTTGAATTTATCAGCATCCACACAAACTAAGCGGACTTGAGATGTAGTAAGCACTAACTCATTACGCATAATTTTTTGCCCAAACTCGAAGCTGCTGCGACCTGTTTTGGTGAGTTCACTGAGTACGATTAGCGCATCATCAAAGCGTGCAGGATGGTGATAATCGATGCTTAAAGCATGCACGACGATGATGATGTTAAGCTCATCTTTTAATTGGTTTTGACCAAAGCCTAAGTCCCGCAACCATTCTGTTCTGGCGCGTTCCATAAAGTTGAGATAGTTTGAGTGATACACCACGCCACCGCCATCGGTATCTTCGTGATAAACACGGATTGACCAACTGAAACTTACGCCTGCCATGTATCCTCGCTGTAGGTTTGTCCTGCAGTCAGATGAGCAGGTGGGGTCAAGTTAAAATGCTGGTAAGTCAAATGCGTAGCAACCCGACCACGTGGGGTGCGCATTAAAAAACCTTGCTGAATCAAATATGGCTCTAGTACGTCTTCAATCGTGTCGCGCTCTTCGCCAATGGCGGCTGCTAGGTTATCTAAACCAACTGGTCCACCGCTAAATTTTTCTAACACCGCTTGTAATAATTTTCTATCCATCACATCAAAACCCAATTTGTCGACATCCAGCATTTTTAATGCAGCATCAGCAATCTTTGAAGTCACAATGCCATCAGCCTTCACTTGTGCGTAATCACGTACGCGACGTAGCAAGCGGTTGGCAATCCGCGGTGTGCCACGTGAGCGCTTTGCAATTTCTAACGCGCCTTGGTTTTGCATTTCTACCTCTAGCAAACCAGCTGATCGATTTACGATGCGCGCTAACTCATCAGATGTATAAAACTCCAACCGTGACACAATGCCGAAGCGATCACGTAGAGGATTAGTGAGCATACCTGCACGAGTTGTTGCACCTATCAATGTAAAAGGCGGTAAATCTAAGCGCACCGAGCGTGCAGCAGGGCCTTCACCTATCATGATATCGAGCCGATAATCTTCCATGGCGGGATATAAAATCTCTTCCACCACTGGCGAAAGCCGATGAATTTCATCGATAAACAGCACATCATTAGGTTCTAGGTTGGTGAGTAGCGCGGCTAAATCACCCGCCCGCTCTAGCACAGGACCAGAAGTTTGGCGCATATTCACGCCCATCTCTTTGGCAATAATGTGCGCAAGTGTCGTTTTGCCCAAACCTGGCGGACCAAACAATAGTACGTGATCTAAGGCTTCGCTGCGACCACGTGCCGCATTGATAAAAATCTCAAGCTGACTACGTGCTTTTTCTTGTCCAACATATTCATCCAATAACTTTGGACGTAAGGCGCGCTCTAGCGCTTCTTCTTGTTGGCTTACAGGTTCAGCAGCAATTAAGCGATCAGTTTCTATCATGGATTAACTTGTTTGATTAGGCTCATAAATAATGAAATGATAGGGTATTTAAACGACTGAGCGTTAAATTTTAAAAA
>JAYVFU010000126.1:0-12188 GCA_043772865.1 Methylophilaceae bacterium | reverse complement strand
GCAACGGCTTTAGATGTGAACCACGATGTGGTGCTAAACCTAAACATAAGTTTGGGATTTTTTTAGCGTCACCCACTTTTTTGCATGAAAGCGCAACGGCTTTGGTATTAGGCTGTTTATTGAAATAATTAAGCCAAGCTTGTGTAGCCACAGGGTCAGCCAAATCGGCTTTATTAAGTATTTTTAGATTAGGGCGCTGACGATGCACGCGCATCTCGTCAATCATCGGGTTATGACTCGCTTCTGGCACGCGCGCATCTAAAACCTCGATGACCATATCGGTAAATTCCATTGTTTCTTCGGCTTTTTTCTTTGCCGAAGTCATGTGTCCTGGGTACCATTGAATTGCCATACTTTGATTACCTTAATATTTTTTGATATTTTACATTGCTTGTTGCATCAAGGCTTGCGTTAAAATGCTCACATGACACTTATCGCAGAAATTAACCCAAATCATTCGCTAGATTTACTAAAAGAGCTGCATATTCTCACTAGAGATGGCAAGCTTAACCAAGATAGTCGCCGTAAACTTAAACAGGTGTACCACTTGGTGCAATTTATTGAGCCTTTATTAAAAGAACTTTATACGCAAAATGCTAACCCCCTGCTAGTGGACCACGGTGCAGGTAAGTCGTATCTGGGGTTTATTTTGTATGATTTGTTTATGAAGCAGCAGCCGAGCGGGCAAGTGGTGGGTATTGAAACGCGTGCAGAGCTCGTTCAACAATCTCAAGCCCTAGCCGCGCAGCTTAGTTTCTCTCGTATGGATTTTCAGCATTTGAGTGTAGAAGAATCCATTACCTCACACACCTTACCAGCACATGTGGATATTGTTACCGCATTACATGCTTGTAACACCGCAACTGATGATGCAATTAAATTCGGTTTAGAAAAACAGGCCAAATATATGGTGCTGGTACCATGTTGCCAGGCAGAAGTCGCCGAAGTGATGCGAAAAAATAAAAATGAAAGTTTATCTAAAACACCGCTTTCAGAAATTTGGCGTCACCCACTTCATACGCGCGAGTTTGGTAGCCAAATCACCAATGTATTACGCTGTTTACAACTGGAAGCCCATGGTTATCAAGTCACCGTTACCGAGTTGGTCGGCTGGGAGCATTCTATGAAAAATGAGTTGATTATCGCCAAGCGCACCAACAGCCGCCGTAAAAATGCAGCTCAACGATTGGCACAAATTTTAGAAGAATTAAATTTGCAAGAAATGCAAGCTAGGTTTGGTGTGTAAATCTTAATTTAATCGAAAAGATTTTTTTGTGTCCAACACAAAAACCCTTATTGTTTAACTGTTTCACAATAAAAAGTAAATCTATTTCGACCTGCGGTTTTTGATTGATACATAGCCATATCAGATTGTTTAATGAGCTCATTAATGCTGTTAGCTTCATTATTGAATAAAGTAATACCTATGCTGGGTGTACTAAGATGCTGGTAACCATCAAACTCAAAAGTACGATTAAGTGACTTCAATATTTTATTGCCTATTCTACTAACAAATGCGGAAGCTTGATCCACATCACTATTTAGATTTTCTATCATAATCACAAATTCATCACCACCAAGCCTTGCTACTGTATCTTCTTCTCTTACACATAATTTCAATCTTGCTGCTACTTGTTGTAAAAGTATGTCCCCTATTTCATGGCCTAATGTGTCGTTAATGATTTTAAAGTTATCAAGATCTATAAACATTAATGCGCCATAATTTCTACTCCGCGCAGAAGAAACCAACGCTTTTTCTAAGCGATCTACAAATAATCTTCGATTAGGTAACTGAGTCAACACATCATAAAACGCCATTTCAATGATTTTATTTTCAGCGATTTTTCTAACAGTGATGTCTGATTGCACAGAAAAAATGCATTTTGGTTTATTGTCACTGTCGCGAACTAGCGTCCAGTGGCATTCAATAGTGAGCTTACTACCATTTTTATGATACTAAATCACTTCTCCAACCCATTCATCGTGCTTCATTAATTCTTTTAAAGCATTATCAAAAACCGTAACATCATAATTTAGTAGTTGCTGAAGCGGTTGATGCAGTGCCTCAACACTTGTCCAGCCATAAAGTTTTTCTGCCCCTTTGTTCCAAAAAGTAATTTGATCATTCATATCTCTTACAACAATAGCATCGTGGGTTTGATCTAAAAGTGAGGCTTGCTCTTGAATGCATTTAATAGCCTCTAACCGCTCAAGCTCACTGGCTGAACGTGCTGCAAAAATTTTTAAAGCGGAACTGATTAAGTCTAGCGATTGTTCTTGTATTGGTTGATGAAAAAACACAAACAATAACCCAATATTGTCACCTTTTGAGTCATGCAAGCGTAAGCCAGCAAATGCCTGATACTTGTGAAATCTCATCATACTGACATTAGGAAAGTCTATATGTGCATGATTTATCGCAATATATAAATCACTACTGCCGAATAAAGCTTCTGTAATTGCATCAGGAATCACATAGTCAAAGTTATCAACTTTATTGCCATTTACCATGGCTGCGAGCATGCTAGCTTTTAAAGGCTTTTCTGGTGGCAGTCGAGCAACATAGCCAGCTTGTGCGCCAGATGTTTCTACCATGCTTTTTACTAACTGTTCAAAGAAGAGATCGCCACTTGCAACATTCACAGAATTAGCAAGCTTCAACATGGCTGAGTTTAATAGTTGCCGCTCTTTTTCTATCCTAATGTTGATAATGCCTATTGCTAAATTTTCTGCAAGCTCTTGCAGCAAATTAACTTCTTGTTCAGCAAAATCTCGGGTTTCGGATGCATACATGCCTAGCAAGCCAAACACTTTGTCCTTGTTTTTTAATGGTAAAGATATAAGAGACATATAACCTTGTTTATAGGCAGCCTCCTTAGCCGGGTAAGTTGGATCTAACATTAAATCCCCTATAACTATAGGTTCCCCACCTCGAATTGTTTTACCGCCAGGCCCAAGCCCTCTTACATCCTCACTTGACCAGCTCAAATTAAGTTTATTCAGAAACTCGGCGCCATTATCTCCATAATAAGCTTTCGGTTTAATTAATTTATGATCATCATCTTCAGCATAACCAACCCAAGCCATGCGATAACCACCCATTTCAACAATGATGCGACAAATCTCTTTAATAAGTTTTGTTTCATCGGTCATATGAATCAATATTTCATTGCATTTACTCAGAATTAATAAAGCACGATTTACCCAAGCTAAATCAAATTGGTTTTTTTTTGCTGGGTAATATTTTGGAAAGCACCCATTAAACGTACTACCTGACCATTTTTATAAATAGCTGTGCCTTGTGCCCGCACCCAAATTTTATTATTTTTAGCGGTGACAAATGGTAACTCCAAATCCCAGGGTTCACCCGTTGCAATAGCACGTTGTACAGCAGCCCTAATCACAGGCCGGGCCTCAGGCGCATAGTAATTTATAGCCTCTTCAATGGGCGGTGGCTTAGTTGTATTGAGCTCATGAATTAGGAATACCTCTTTTGTCCATTGGATATGCATAGTCTTAAGATCAACTATATATCCACCAACGTTGGCTATACGGCCAGTATTCTCAAGTAGCTCTGTCATTTCCTCAATTTTGAGAATTGTCATACGATGCTCAATCTGAGCAACTACTTGACGCCCTAATAATTTAAGAGAATCACGCTGATCAGCATTTAATTCACGGGCAATTTGATCAATAACGCATAAAGTACCCAGGGCATAACCATGTTCGCTAATCAGTGGAACGCCAGCATAAAAACGAATATCAGGCCGCCCAATAACTAGTGGATTATCAAAAAAACGCGCATCATCAAGTGCGTTGTTAATCTCAAAAATATCATCACCAAGTATGGCATGACCACAAAATGAAACATTGCGCGGTGTTTCTGTAGCATCTAACCCAATAGCACTCTTAAACCATTGTCGATTTTCATCAAGCAATGTAATTAATGCAATGGGCGTACCGCAAACTAGTGAAGCAAGCTTGGTAATATCGTCAAATGATTGTTCTGCTACAGTATCAAGAATTTGATACTGTTTAAGAGCAATGAGGCGTTCTATTTCGTTTTTAGGTAGTTTAGGCGTGTGCATATTGACTCAACTCATACAAGTTGATCTATGTTGTAAGCTGATAAACCTGGCATTTGCATGTTTATATATCAAAATATATTGTTCAAATAGCGGATGAGTTAAATTCTATTATTTTAAATAAATTCATAAATTTCTTTTTTGACTTAATGCATTTAAAATTTTATGTATATTTAATTTACTTGATACTGTGGTTCACTCTAGTGCTGATTAGAGCTTGATTTATGGGCTTACTTGATCAATTGCTTTACATAAATAGGCTAATTCTTAAGGCTAATTTTGTAATAATGTGCAACGTGCTAAAATCATACTTGCATGCATACACCGCCAAAAAAAATACAAACCCCAGCTTTATACCAAACGATTAACCAACTACAAACGCAGCTTAATCATTGCATGTTGGTTGATAGATTTAACTTACGCAAACGCTTACAACAAGCACGTGCACTGCTGGAGTCTGATAAATCCGCAGATCTAGCCATAGCCGAAATTTCCGCCAAAATTCGCAGTTCTTCGGCAAAGCTTGCGGCAAGAAAAAATGCTTTACCCAAGCCCGAATATCCACAAGATTTACCAGTTAGTTTAAGAAAAGATGAAATCGCAGCAGCGATACTTAAACATCAAGTAGTGATTGTGTGTGGTGAAACAGGCTCAGGTAAAACCACGCAGCTGCCTAAAATCTGCTTAGAGTTAGGTCGTGGCGTTGCGGGTTTAATTGGGCACACGCAACCACGCCGCATTGCTGCGCGCTCGGTCGCGAGCCGTATCGCACAAGAGTTGAAATCACCACTTGGCGAGGTTGTAGGCTACAAAGTACGTTTTAACGATAAGTTAACTGAATCAACTTACGTTAAATTGATGACTGATGGTATTTTATTGGCGGAAACACAGGGCGATAAATTTCTTAATGCGTACGACACCATTATTATTGATGAAGCGCATGAGCGTAGCCTGAACATCGATTTTCTTTTAGGTTACCTTAAACAATTACTACCAAAACGCCCCGATTTAAAAGTCATTGTGACATCGGCCACCATTGATGCAGAGCGCTTTGCAACTCACTTTAGTGGTGCGCCTGTCATTGAAGTTTCTGGCCGTACCTACCCTGTGGAAATTCGGTATCGCCCTTTAGGTAAAGCAAACTCAAAAGCGCAAGAAATTGCTGTCGTTGAAGATGACGAAGATATAGAGCTCTTAGGTCAAGATGTGACTGGGGTAAAACGTAAAGCGCGCGTTGAATCGCGCTGGCTGGAAGAAGACGATAGTGAAGAAGCCATAGAAGAAGCCATTTTAGATGCGGCTGATGATTTGCTTCGTTTAGGCGATGGCGATATTTTAGTGTTTTTACCAGGTGAACGTGAAATTCGCGAAACCGCAGAACACTTACGTAAATATCAGGGGCGCTCGGTTAAGTTAAAAAATATTGAAGTGTTGCCGTTATTTGCACGCTTAAGTATTGAAGATCAGCAAAAAATATTTAAACCGCATGGGCAGCGCCGCATTGTGTTGGCTACTAACGTTGCGGAGACCTCCCTCACCGTGCCTGGCATTAAATACGTCATTGATGCAGGTTTAGCGCGTATGAGCCGCTATAGCCCACGTGCAAAAGTTGAGCAGTTACAGATAGAAAAAATCTCTCAAGCCGCAGCCAAGCAACGGGCGGGACGTTGTGGTCGTGTATCCAGCGGTATTTGTATACGCTTATATGATGAGCAAGATTTTAATGCACGTCCCGAATATACCGAGCCAGAAATCTTACGTAGCTCGCTAGCGAGTGTCATTTTGCGCATGGCGGCTTTGCGCTTGGGTGATGTCAATGATTTCCCATTTATTGAAGCGCCAAGTTCACGCTTAATTGCCGATGGTTACCAGCTTTTGCAAGAATTAGGCGCGGTTAATGCTAAACGTGAACTCACTGACGTGGGTGCACAACTGGCTAAATTGCCATTAGACCCGCGCGTAGGTCGCATGATTTTGGCAGCTAAACGTGAAAACTGCATTAATGAAATCTTAATTATTGCCAGTGCTTTAAGCATACAAGATCCACGCGAACGCCCGATGGATAAGCGTGAGGCAGCAGATAATGCCCATCAGAAATTTGCGGGTGGCAACTCTGCAAACGAAGCCTCAGACTTTATGAGCTATTTAAAATTGTGGGATTTTTTTGATAATGCGCTCAAAACAAAAAAATCTAATAAAGACTTACTTAATCAATGCCATGCAAATTTTCTATCGTTTTTACGCTTAAAAGAATGGCGTGAGCTTCATGGACAGTTGCTAGATATTGTGCAGGAAATTGGCGCTGACTTTGGATTAAGTAGCGGCTTAGGCATAAAGAATACGTCTCCTCAAGTAGATGATGGTAAAGCCCCCACCTACGAACAAATTCATCGTGCGTTACTCGCTGGATTATTAGGCAATATAGGCTTTAAAGAGGGAGAGGCAGAAAGCTACCAAGGTGCGCGTGGCATCCGTTTTAACATTGCTCCGGGCTCAAGCCTTAAAAAAGTGCGTCCTAAATGGGTAATGGCAGCGGAGTTAGTGGATACCACTAAACTTTATGCCCGCTGTGTAGCTAAAATAGATCCAGACTGGGTTGAACCACTGGCACGAGGCTTAACAGAAAGCCATTACAGTGATCCGCGTTGGGATAGAAAATTAGCGCAAGTGGTAGCTTGGGAGCGTGTGAGTCTGTATGGCCTCACTATTATCCCTAAACGCCGTGTGCATTATGGTGTGATTGATGCAGTGGAATCACGCGAGATTTTTATCCGTGAAGCGTTGGCAAATGGCGAGTTTGATACACGGGCGACATTTTTTAAAGCTAATGAACAGCTCATAGCCGAGGTGCAAGAACTAGAACATAAAGCACGTCGGCAAGATGTACTGGTGGATGAGCATGTGTTGTTTGCGTTTTATGATGCACGCGTTGCACAAGGTGTTATTAATGGCGCTGGTTTTGAAAAATGGCGTGAAACTGCTGAACTAGCTAACCCCAAACTATTATTTTTAACACGTGCCGATTTAATGCGCCACGGTGCAGATGCGATTACCGAGCATCAATTTCCAGAAAAAATGTCACTTCGCCCGCAACCGATAGGAGAGGGTAAGCTCGAAACTAATAGCGATAGCATCGAAATTCCGCTTAAATATCGCTTTGAACCAGGCCATGTGTTAGATGGCGTCACTGCAACGATTCCGCTAGCCTTGTTAAACCAGCTAAACCCAGAGCAAACAGAATGGCTAGTACCTGGTATGTTGCGTGAAAAGCTGACCTATTTGATTAAAGCCTTACCTAAAACTTTCCGTCGTGTTTGTGTGCCCGTACCAGAATTTGTGACACAGTTTTTAGATAAGAATAAAGTGGGTGAAGGTGCGATTAAAACAGTACTTGCTGCGCATATTCAGCAGGTGACTACGCTTAAAATTTCCGCAGATGATTGGACAGAACTTACCCTAGCACATCTACTCATGAACTTTAGCGTGGTGGATGATGCTGGTCGCGAGTTAGCGATGGGGCGCGATTGGCTGCAACTTAAAAAACAGCTGGGCTCTGCTGCACAACTGACTTTCCGAAACACATCGCCCAATGAAGTTAAACAACTTGAAAAAACCAATATCAAACAATGGGATTTTGGCGATTTACCAGATACCATATCTTTTGAGCGTGATGTTGATGGTGAGCGCCTGCAAGTTACAGGTTACCCTGCGCTGGAAGATAACGAGGACTCAGTAGCAGTTAAATTGTTTGATACAGAGCGCGAGGCTGCACGTAATCACCGTGCAGGTGTTTGTCGTTTACTGCGCTTTGAACTTAAAGAACAGATGAAACAGCTAGAAAAAGGCCTGCCCAACTTTAACCAATATGCCTTATTGTTACGCAATATTATTAACATAGAAGATTTAAAAGATGACATGCTCAGCACCATTGCAGACCGTGCTTTTATTGGCGAAGATGATTTGCCGCGCACCAACGATACTTTTATGAAGCTTAAGCAGCGCGCTCGAACGCGCTTGCCTGCCGTGACAGATGCACTATGCCGCATGGTCAATGCAATTGCTACAGAATATCAATTGCTCACTGCCAAGCAAGCGCAAATGGCTGTTAAACCCAATGGAACGGCTAATCGTTTAACACGCGATGTAGAAAGCCAGATTACTAAGTTAGTTTACAAAGGTTGTTTTAGCCAAACGCCATGGGAAAATATTTCTCAATTACCACGCTACCTAAAAGCTTTACGTTTGCGCATAGAAAAACAACCGAGCAATCCAGACCGTGATGGAAAAAATGCAGCGAGTGTAGGATTAATTTGGCAAAATTGGGAAGCGCTAGTAGATAAACACACCAAAACCGACAGATTATCGCCTAAGCTGATGGAGTTTAGATGGCTAATAGAAGAGCTACGTGTTTCGTTATTTGCGCAAGAACTTAAAACGCCTTCCCCCATATCAATTAAGCGCTTAGAAAAAATTTGGGGAGATTTAATTCAGCAATAAAAAACCTTATGCTTAAAAGCATAATGAAATTAATTCCAAGAAGTAACGTTATTTAACTTTTATAAATCAGTATTTACTCGATTACATTAAATACAAAAATTGAAATACCACCACTTTTTGTTCAATTTAATTTTTTTGCAAATCCAATAATCATTAAAATAATAAAAACACATAATGCAATAAAAATGTATATACCTTGCCATCCATTAAAAAACATTACATTCACCTTTTATCCTAAATAATATCCTCAAAGTCTGTTAATTAAATTAAGTAAAGAAGTGCGTTTTTAATAAGATTTAGGTTTATTAAATGCTGAATACCTGAATTTTAAGTGCATGCAAAATATTGAAGGTCTAAGTCCATTTTTTTTAAATACTTAATTATTTGTAAGTAAAATCTAACTTAATTAAAGTAACTATAAGTTTTGATTGAGCTTGATATAAGATCAAGTGTTAGGTAATGAGAATAATTACAATTTTTTATATTTTTCCCATCAGCAACAATACAATCAAAATAATAACTATTAAACCCAATCCACCGCTCGGCCCATAACCCCATTCTCTACTGTGCCCCCAAGTTGGTAGCGCTCCAAATACCATTAAAATCAAAACAATTAACACCACGGTAGTAATAGTCATCATCATCCTTTATTGTTTTAAAATCATACGTTTATGCCAAATCAGCAGTTTTACTACAGATTTGTTGCTATTGATATTTTTTGTTATAAAATTACTTAATTTAATTTTAGTCAAATAATTTTATATAGATTTTTAGTAAAGTTTTGTGCGCTATCCAACACTAATATGCACTTATGCAAGTTATTTCAGTTTACATTTGATGGGTGTTGAAAATATGTGATGTTTTAAGTTACTTGCCACTAGATAACCTATTATTTCCAGTGAGTGGCGCAACAAGAATAATTCAATAAAAGCTGAATGACTTTTTGTTATATTATCATCCCATTAAATCAGGAATGAGTTCATAATTTAGTTAGTTTCAAAGTTTAGTAATTAAAATATTTTAACAAATGTAACCTTCAAGCCAGAGAGCACCACATGAATACTGAAGTTGACTTAAATTTGGAACCAGTTCCATTAATTAACAAAGAACTTACAGATAGTCATTCATTACAGGTTAAAAACGTAGCTGTACAGGTCATTATGTCTATTGCATTATTGTTTGCTTTAAACTGGGCACAGGCGTTTATAGTGACGCTGCTTTTAGGCATATTGTTGTCATACGCATTAAATCCAATGGTGAATTGGTTAGAATGTATGAAAGTAAAGCGCCCTTTAGGGTCTACCATTGTTATATTAGGGTTAATAACGGGTATAGTTTTTACAGGACTAGGTTTAAGCAATCAGGTTGAATCCATTATTGACAAACTTCCAGATGCTGCTGCCAAGATTAGCTCCAGCATGGTGACTAAGCGTGGAGATCCGCTTACCAACATCCAAAAGGTTCAAATTGCAGCCACCCAAGTTGAAACGGCGGCAAGCTCTGAAGATAGCAATAGTGGTAAAAATAAAAAAACAACGATGCATGTAGTCATTGATACACCAAAATTCAAAATTGGCGATTATCTGTGGCGAGGTTCACTAGGATTTTTTGGTTTTGTTGGAGAAACCATTACGATGATTTTTCTTGCTTACTTCCTACTTTTATCGGGTGATACCTTTAAACGCAAACTAGTCCGATTAACAGGCCCTTCTTTATCTCGAAAAAAGATTACCCTTATCATGTTAGAGCAAATAAATAGCGCTGTGCAGCGCTATATGCTCATGCTTATTGTCACCAACGTCATGGTGGGAGTACTGATGTGGATTGCATTGCGACTATTTGGGTTAGAAAATGCAGGAGCTTGGTCTGTAGCTACTGGAGTCATTCATGTGATTCCATATTTTGGACCCATATTAACAGCGGGTGTCCTTGGTATGGTGGCTTATATGCAGTTTAATTCTTTATTGATAGCATTATTGATTTCTGGCACCTCAATGTTAATAGCAACAATTGTCGGCGTTTTTGTAACGACATGGATGACTGGTCGAATTGCCAAAATGAACTCGGCCGCAATATTTATTTCTTTGCTATTTTTCACTTGGTTATGGGGGGTGTGGGGAATGTTACTTGGTATACCCCTCATAGTAATTTTGAAGGTTGTCTGCGAACACGTTGACCATTTAAACCCAATATCAGAATTGTTAGGGGTTTAATGTTGGGGTTTTAATATATAAGAAATGCACTTGATTGTGCAGTCTAGCAACTTAGAAATATACATGTCAATTTTTTATACTAAATGAATATTTACAAAAATTAATGACGTAAATTATTGATTTTATTACACTTATTAAGTCTGGCGGAAGAGGTGAGATTCGAACTCACGGTGGGAATGAACCCACGACAGTTTTCAAGACTGTAGCATTAAACCGCTCTGCCACTCTTCCGATGGCCTGCATTATAGCAAAAAATTATTAATTGGCTACAAAATTGCATAACAAAATGCAGCTTAAATGATAAAACTTAACTTGAAATTGCATTTTAGCCGCTTCTGAATACTTTAATTAGTCATCTACCAGTTGTGCATTTGGGAACAGCACATCTGTGTAGCCAAATTTAGTGAGGTCGGTAATACGCATGGGGTATAAAACGCCCTCTAGATGATCGCACTCATGTTGCACAACACGGGCATGAAAGTCACTCACCATTCGATCTATAACGTTGCCAAATTGGTCAAACCCTGTGTAATGCAATCGATTATGCCTAGGCACTATGCCACGCAAGCCTGGTACAGATAAACAACCTTCCCAGCCCTCTTCCACTTCATCTCCCAAAAATGTAAGCGTTGGGTTAATCAATACTGTATAGGGCACTGTATTTGCGTCAGCATAGCGTGGATTTTGCGAACTAGCATCATGCTGACCAAAAATAACAACGCGTAAGCTCACGCCGATTTGTGGTGCTGCAATGCCGGCACCACTCATTGCTGTCATCGTATCTTCTAAATCTTGGATTAAGGCATGCAATTCAGGGGTATCAAATTGCGTTACTAGACTTGCCTTTTCTAGCAGTAATGGTTCACCCATACGTAGTACTTGTTTAATGGCCATAAAAAGCTATTCTTTAACTAAACTGTGAGCTGCATGCAGTGTTACAACTTCTTGTATCATGATTCTGACGCGTGCAATCGCTTTATTGAGTACATCTGCAATATCCTCATAAGCAATACCATTTGCACTAGAACCTCTACCTGCTGCATGATTGGCGATAGGGCAAATGGCAGCATATTGCATGACCAGTTCGCGTGCTAATGCGGCTTCTGGCATACCCGTCATGCCAACTAAAGTAGCGCCATCATGTTCTAAGCGATTAATTTCTGCTGCTGTTTCTAAACGAGGCCCCTGTACCACCGCGTAAACACCACCATCGATCAGTGGAAGAGCCAGATTAAACGCCGCTTGTTTACAAAAATCACGCATTTTGGCTGAATATGGCTCAGTAAAATCAATATGTTTAACGGGCAACTCAATGCCATCGTGATAAGTATTTTTGCGACCATAAGTGTAATCAATCAGTTGATGGGGCAACACGATATCACCAGGGTTTAAA
>JAYVFU010000125.1:0-12198 GCA_043772865.1 Methylophilaceae bacterium | reverse complement strand
AAAAGAAGATTCGCTGATGACAGTGGAATCTGATAAAGCTTCAATGGATATTCCCTCACCATTTGCTGGCGTGGTTAAAGAAATCAAAATGAAAGTGGGCGATAAAGCGGCACAAGGCAGCTTGATTCTTACGATGGAGGTGAGTGATGTTGCGGCGCCAGTGGCTGAAAGCAAACCAGTAGGGGCAGACAAACCCGCACCTGTAACAGCGGCGCCTGTAGTAACAGCAACACCAGAACCATCACGCCCCGCACCAGAACCACCTAAGCCTATAGCACCCATCAACAAACCAGACCCAGTAGGTGCAAGCCATTTAGCAAGTAATGGCAAACTTTCACACGCTAGCCCATCTGTACGTAAATTTGCACGTGAATTAGGCGTTAATTTAAGCTTGGTTTCAGGTAGCGGTAATAAAAACCGTATTTTAGCAACCGATGTGCAAGCCTATGTAAAAGTCGAGCTCGCAAAACCGCGTAGCGATAATATGGGCGCCGGAACTGGATTAACTACGTTGGCTATGCCAGTCATTGATTTTAGTCAGTTTGGTGAAATTAGCCATAAATCGCTGTCGCGTATTAAAAAACTATCGGGTGCTAACTTACATCGCAACTGGGTCACAGCGCCACACGTGACGCAATTTGATGAAGCTGATATTACAGATTTAGAAGACTTTAGAAAGTCTATGCAAGCCGATGCTGAAAAACGTGGCGTTAAGCTCACCATGCTCGCTTTTTTAATTAAAGCATCGGTTAATGCGTTAAAAGCTTACCCAAATTTTAATGCCTCACTTTCACCAGATGGCGATAGCTTAATCTTAAAAAATTACTTTAATGTAGGCTTTGCTTGCGACACGCCCGATGGTTTAGTGGTGCCAGTAGTGCGCGATGTGCATCAAAAAGATGTATTAGATATCGCGCGCGATTTGGGCGAGCTATCCTCTAAAGCACGTGAACGCAAATTAAAAATTGAAGAAATGCAAGGCGGTTGTTTCACTATTTCTAGCTTAGGCGGTATTGGTGGCACCATGTTTACGCCCATTATCAACTGCCCAGAAGTAGCGATTTTAGGCGTATCACGTTCATCTATGCAGCCAGTTTATGATGCTAAAACTAAAAGCTTTGAGCCACGTTTGATTTTACCTATGTCACTCTCCTACGATCATCGTGTGATTGACGGTGCTGATGGCGCACGCTTCACTAGCCATATGCGGATGATGTTGAGTGATGTACGTCGCTTGTTGCTGTAAGTTATACACATACAAATACAAATACACCTATAAGTTACCCGAATAAGGCTTTACATGAGCGATTTAGTAGAAATTTTAGTACCCGATATTGGCAATTTTGACAGTGTTGATGTAATCGAGCTGCTAGTAAAAGCGGGGGATACTATCGCCATTGATGATTCATTAATGACTGTGGAATCTGATAAAGCATCAATGGACATCCCCGCCAGCCAAGCTGGTATTGTGAAAGAAATCAAAGTAAAAGTGGGTGATAAAATTGCCAAAGGCTCATTGATATTAATGCTAGAGATACTCATGTTAGAAGTTGCCTCAACTGCTGACATAGCGGCAGTGACTACATCAGCACCTTTGGCTGAAATTGAAACCAAAGTAGCGGCTGCACCAACGCCTGCAATAGCAACTGGCAATAATGATGTCATGGCAGAAGTGGTCGTCTTAGGTTCAGGGCCTGGCGGCTACACCGCAGCGTTCCGCGCGGCGGATTTAGGCAAAAAAGTGGTGCTTATTGAGCGCTACTCAACATTGGGCGGCGTTTGCTTAAACGTAGGTTGCATTCCATCTAAAGCCTTGTTGCACACAGCAAAAGTTATTACCGAGGCAGAAGAAACCGCACACCATGGCGTAAGTTTTAGCGCACCAAATATTGATTTAGATGCCTTACGAAATTGGAAAGCCAACGATGTTGTCGCCAAACTCACTGGCGGATTAAGCGCCATGGCCAAGCAACGCAATGTGAAAGTTGTGCAAGGTTTAGGTAAATTCACCTCGCCTAATCAAATCGCGGTCATTGCCGATGACGGGCAAATCACTACCATAGGCTTTGAAAATGCGATCATCGCAGCAGGCTCACAAGCAACTAAATTTCCAGCTTTATCAGAAGCAACCGCTAACGACCCACGCATCATGGATTCCACTGGCGCACTGGCATTAGCGGATATTCCAAAACGCTTATTAGTCATAGGTGGCGGCATTATTGGTTTAGAAATGGGTACTGTTTACGATGCGCTAGGTAGTAAAGTCAGCGTAGTTGAATTTACTGATGGCTTAATTCAAGGTTGCGACCGCGATTTAGTACGCCCACTGCAAAAACGTATGGAAAAACGCTTTGAAGCGATTATGCTCAGCACAAAAGTAGCAAGCATGGAAGCTAAAGAAGATGGTATTCATGTTATATTTGAGGGCGTTAATGGTAATACAGAGGCGCCTAAAAGCACAGAAATTTATGACCGCGTTTTAGTGTCCATTGGCAGACGTCCTAACGGAAAAAACATAGGCGTAGAAAACGCTGGTGTAGTAGTAGATGATTACGGCTTTATTGCTGTAGATAAACAAATGCGCACCAACGTGCAACATATATTTGCGATTGGCGATATCGTTGGGCAACCCATGCTGGCACACAAAGCCACGCACGAAGGCAAGGTGGCAGCAGAAGTGATTGCAGGCCATAAAGTCGAGTTCCAAGCTTTAGCCATACCGTCAGTTGCTTACACCGATCCAGAAATCGCGTGGGCAGGTGTCACTGAAATCGAAGCCAAGGCTAAAGGTATCAGCATTGAAAAAGCCAGCTTCCCATGGGCAGCAAGTGGTCGTGCAATCTCTGTAGGGCGCACTGAAGGTGCAACTAAGCTGATTTTTGATAAAGAAACCCATCGCTTAATCGGCGCTGGTATTGTGGGTGTAAACGCAGGAGAGTTGCTAGCCGAAGCAGTATTAGCGATAGAAATGGGTGCTGATGCCCATGATTTAGGTCTAAGTATTCATGCGCATCCAACGCTTTCAGAAACGATCTGCTTCGCGGCAGAGATGAAAGAAGGTACGATAACTGACTTGCACATCAAAAAAAGATAAGTAGATTATCAGCATGCCTACAAGCGCTTTTATCAAAGCATTAATAGAGCTAGTACCTCAGGATAGGCTCTACACCGACCCCGTAGATTGCTATGCATATGCTTATGATAATTCACGTAATTTTCACTCACCTTTAGCCGTTGTTTTTCCGCTAACCATTGAAGAAGTTCAGGCAGTTATACTGCTTTGTAATGAGTACAAAACCCCAGTGGTACCACGTGGTCGCGGCACTGGCACAGCTGGTGGTAGTGTGCCAGAGGTGGGTGGCGTGGCACTTTCACTTGAGCGTATGAATAAAATCATTAGTGTAGACCCTGATAATCGCATGGCGATTATTGAGCCAGGCGTGCTCAATCAAGATTTACAAGATGCAATTAAAGGTGTCGGCTTCTTTTGGCCACCAGATCCTTCTAGCGCTGCTTATTGCAGCATTGGTGGTAATTTAGCCACTTGCGCGGCTGGTCCACATGCGGTGAAATATGGCGTGGCGCGTGATCACGTGTTAGGTTTAAAGGCAGTAACTGGTAAAGGTGACATCATCAGAACTGGCTGTTACACCAGTAAAGGCGTGGTGGGTTATGATTTAACAAGGCTTTTGGTAGGCTCAGAAGGCACGCTGGCGGTGATTGTAGAAGCCACACTTAAACTGACCCCATTACCTAAGCATACGGGTGGTTTAACCGCCGAATTTTCTGATACTGCGAGTTGCGCCCGTGCAATTGCTGCCATCATGGCGCAGCCTTACACACCCAGTGCATTAGAGTTTTTAGATAATGGGGCATTGAATTTAATCCGCAGTCGTCATAAAAACCTATTGCCCGAAAACGCCCGTGCTTACTTGATGATAGAAGTAGACGGTGCATTACAAGAGATTAAAGAAACCACCGAGGCGATTTTACTTGCCTGCCAAGTGGATGGCCTAATTGAAGCTAAACCTGCGGAAGATACCAAAGCGCTGTGGGCAGCACGCAAGGCTTTATCACCATTACTTAAAGATATTGCGCCCAAGAAAATCAACGAAGACATCGCAGTGCCGGTATCACATCTGCCAGAGTTACTCACTGGGCTAGAAAAGCTCGCAGCGCAATATCAAATTAGCAATGTCAATTTTGGCCATGCTGGTAACGGCAACATTCACGTCAATTTATTGGTAAACCCAGATAATGCCGAAGAAATGGTACGTGCCTATGCTTGTTTAGATGAAGTGTTTAGCCTGGTGTTATCGCTACAGGGCACGCTATCTGGAGAGCATGGCGTGGGTATGGCGAAACGCCCTTTTATCTCACGTGAGATTGATGAAACCACAATGAACTTAATGAAAGCCGTTAAGCTGACTTTTGACCCGAGCAATATTCTTAATCCAGGTAAGTTATTTCCCTAAATTAAGGTTTTTTATTAAACCCCTGCTTTGCAAGCAACGACCTTAACTTCACTACCTGGAAACTCTGCTTTCATATCACTTAGCTCAGTGGCGACCGATGCAGGCACATCGTTAAGCAACAAGCTC
This sequence comes from Methylophilaceae bacterium, assembly GCA_043772865.1. GTDB lineage: Bacteria > Pseudomonadota > Gammaproteobacteria > Burkholderiales > Methylophilaceae > JACMMS01. The sequence continues at coordinate 7,597 of JAYVFU010000125.1, read as the reverse complement.
ACATGCTCTTTGCCCTGATTACGTAAATTTTTGGTGGCCAAACTCACGCCGTTAGCTTTAAGCTCGCTCAATAGATTATTGGCTAATTTTTCATCCTGAAAAACACCAAACGATATTGCATTTCGCCATTGCGGCTCTTGCACAATAAAAATATCTTGTATGCCTAATGCTTTAAGCTCTTCTGCTTTATTTTGCGCCGCTGCGGTGGATTTTAATGGGGGAATATATACCCAAAAGCGTTGTGCTTCTTGCGAGCTTTGTTTTTTTTCGGTGCTGCTAAGTGCTAAGCGCGTGAGTACCGCTTTTGCTGCGGTTAGGTTGTTTTTTGAAAAAATCCCCCACTCATAACAGCTGGTTTGTACAAGTTGCACTGTAACAGGCTCTGCTGATGCACTAGTTGGGGTTATTTTTTTAGGCAGCGCTGCTAAAGCCTCACTATCGAGCAAGCTGACTTTATCTGCTGCAATATCTGGTTTAACAAAAGAATGATTTTGCTTAAAAAAATCAGTATTAAAATACACGCCTAAGCCAATATTAATGAGCAATAACACCCAAACGAACCACTTCATGCTAACTCTCTTTCTAAATAATACAAGCCTTGCAATACTAAATTATCCTGCACACACACACATTTTAATGAATCTGTATTAAATTTGAGAGCAAGTAACGGCATGAGTAAATGGGCATCACCACCACTTAAAATAATCATTACTTGCTCACTATGTGTTTGTAATTTTGCAAACATTTGAGTAATTGCGCCAATAATCGCTAAACAAGCGCCAGTGTAAACGGCATCGCTAGTGTTAGTTGGGAAATGCTTAATTTCACCAGATTTAATAGCCATACCTATTGCAATATCATGCGTACCATTAATCAAAATTTGTTGCAGCATTGTTAGCCCAGGCAAAATTAAACCACCTAAAAATTCAGCATGGTGATGATTAGATGCTAAAGCATCAATTGTCACTGCCGTACCTAAATTAACTACCACACATGATGATTGGTAAATGCGCCAAGTAGCAATCAAAGTGGCCCAGCGGTCGGCACCCAATTGGCTGGGGTGATCATAGTTATTTTTCACACCGCAGGCTAGGCTAGAGGCTTTTAGCCATGTAACCGTCAAAGGTAAATACTTTTCTGCAATTAGCTTTGCAACTCCCTCACCCGCTACATTAGAAATAATCGCCTGTTTGCAGGCTGTATTTTTAGGCACAAACTCAGCCGCTGCCAAATCCACGTTAGCGCAAACGCCTTGGCTTAACACCTCTCCAACAATATTAAATAACGCCCACTTAGTACGCGTATTGCCTGCATCTATTGCAAGCAAGCTGGCGCTATCAACACTCACAGCACACCTCGCAAGCTAATCTCACCAGATGAAAATCGTTGCAAACCTACGGCAGTTTCAACCAACAAAATACCATCCTCAGCCACACTATTCACCATACCTTGCACCTCACGACCATCTGGCATCAGCAATCGTACTGGCTTAGCTTCATAAGCGTGATATTGCGACCATTCTTGTCGCACACTGCTAAAACCGAGCTGCTCAAAATCATTTAATACATCGGCTAAATGTTTAAGTATGTGGCCTAGCAGTTGATTGGGGGCTATGCTCGTCCTTGTCATGCTATTTAAGTCAATCGCGGGTTGATCTATCGCACTATGCAAACTTTCAGGCAGGTTCATATTAATGCCTATGCCAATCACCGCCGTGCTTGGACCTTCCATATCGCATTGCAACTCGATTAAAATTCCCGCCAATTTTTTACCCTTAATTAACACATCATTCGGCCATTTAAGCTGCGCTTCAGTAATGCCTAGGCCATGCAGCGCACGAATCAACGCCACGCCAACTGCTAAACTTAAGCCAGATAAACCTGATGCACCACATTGAAATTGCCATAACAATGAGAAAGTTAAACTAGCGCCTAATCCAGCTTGCCAGCTACGACCTCGCCTGCCGCGCCCTTTGGTTTGTACTTGTGCAGCAACACAGGTGGCATGGGGTACAGATTTGCTATCTTTTGCACCAGCAGTTTGCCGCATTAAATAGCTGTTGGTTGAATCAACTTCGTCCAATATTTCTAACTTAAATAAACTTTCAAAACCAGCATGATGCTTATCACGCATTTGACGCATCGCTTGAAAAATTGCCAGCTCATCCAGTAAAGTAATCGGGGCAGGCAATTTATAGCCACGCCCAGGCACAGAATGCACCAACACGCCTATGCTTGCCGCATGTTTCAAAGCTTGCCATACGGTAGTGCGCGTTACATTTAAACGCTGTGCAATTACTTCACCGGAGTGAAATTTGCCATCGGCCAGTAAACGTAAAACTGGGAAAGTGTAAGTGTTCATATTGTTAAATCAGGATAATGCTAGAATACTATCACAGGCCATACGTTTTCAATTTATGCAGTGCATGCCGCCGCAAAGCTAACTAAGATGCTATCTGCCAACAAATGCTGCAAGCGTGTAAAATAAGCTTAATTCATTTGAGTATAAGATATGTCAGCAGAAAAAGCCCCTATTGCAGCAGCTTCTAATTTTATTCGTAGCATTATCGAACGCGATATCGAACAAGGCACCTACAAAACGCGCACATGGTCGGGTGAGCCTGGTGATGCGGCGCATCATGCAGCCGGCGCGCCAGATGAGGCTAAAATCCGCACACGTTTTCCACCCGAGCCAAATGGCTATTTGCATATTGGTCACGCAAAAAGTATTTTTCTCAACTTTGGTTTAGCACAAGATTTTAATGGCATATGTCATTTGCGCTTTGACGATACCAACCCTGAAAAAGAAAGCCAAGAATATGTAGATAGCATCAGTGAAATGGTGCAATGGCTAGGTTTCAATTGGCAAAACAAGCATGAGCAAAACCTATATTTTGCCAGCAACTACTTTGATTTTATGTTCCGCGCGGCAGAAGCGCTGATTAACGCAGGTCACGCATATGTAGATGCGCAAACGGCGGATGAAATGCGCATTAACCGCGGTACGCTAACAGAAGCAGGCAAAAACTCACTTTATCGCGACCGCAGTGTGGCAGAAAATTTGCAATTATTCCATGAAATGCGTGATGGCAAACATGCCGATGGCAGCATGGTGTTACGCGCTAAAATTGATATGGCATCACCCAATATCAATATGCGTGACCCTGCTATTTACCGCATCAAACGTGCACACCATCATAACACGGGTGATACATGGTGCATTTACCCCATGTATACCTTTGCCCACCCGCTGGAAGATGCGCTTGAGCAAATCACGCACTCTATTTGCACTTTAGAGTTTGAAGATCAACGCCCGTTTTACGATTGGCTGTTAGAGCGCTTAGCAGAGCCGACTGAAGACGTCGGCGGAAACAAAAAGTCTGGACTTCTGGCGCATCCGTTACCAAAACAATACGAATTTGCACGACTTAACTTAACGTATGTCGTGTTATCAAAACGTAAACTCATCGATTTGGTCGAGCAAAAACATGTTGCAGGTTGGGATGATCCACGCTTGCCAACGTTAGCTGGCGCCCGCCGCCGTGGTTACGTAGCAGAAGGCTTTAAGCTATTCACAGATAGAATCGGCGTAAGTAAAGCTGATTCTTGGATTGACTACTCAACCTTTGAAGACTGCATGCGCGAAGTGCTTAACCTCAGTGCTGAGCGCCGTATTGCCGTGCTAGACCCCATTAAATTGGTGATTGATAATTACCCAGCAGATGCTAATGGTCAATCACAGACAGAAGATTGTTTCGCGCCTAACCATCCGCTTAAGCCAGAACTAGGTAAACGCGTTGTGCCGTTAACGCGTGAATTATGGATAGAGCGCGAAGACTTTATGGAAGTACCAAGTAAAGGCTTCTTTAGATTAGTGCCCGATGGTTTGGTACGTTTACGTTACGGCTATGTGGTGAAATGCAAAGGCTTTGAAAAAGACGCCGCAGGTAATGTCACCGTTGTGCATTGCGAATATTTACCAGATACTAAATCAGGCACCCCAGGCGCAGATGCCATCAAAGTAAAAGGTAACATCCATTGGGTTTCAGTCGCCCATACCTACGAGGCCGAAGTGCGTTTGTACGATAGATTATTTAAAGAAGCGCACCCAGGGGCAGATGGTAGAGATTACCTAGATGACATAAACCCTAGCTCAGTACAAGTCATTAAGGCACAACTAGAACCAAGCTTAAAAGATTCAAAACCCGAAGATAGATTTCAGTTTGAACGCCATGGATACTTTGTTGCGGATAGAAAAGATAGCTTGGGTGGCAAGCCAGTGTTTAATCGTACCGTAACTTTGCGGGATGCTTGGCAGAAGTAACTATGCCAGGTGAAGATTATTTAGAATTATTTAAAACAGCATCTTTGCAGTGGCTTTGCGACCCATATTCCGCAGAGATTCGTTTTGTTGCTAGGAAATCTTCTGGCTTAGATAAATTATTAGCTTGTAAAGTAAATTTTTGGCCTATTGGCATACAGCAAAGTAAAAGTCTTAGAATTGTAGCCAACGATATTTTTGCTGGCATAGAGGTAATTACTGATTGTTCACTTAATAAGATAAACGTTCTAATTGAAAATCTAGAGCAAGGTAGGCTAACTCTAGAAGATTTGTCGCTTAATATTGATAGTAAGCAAGGGTTAAGTTACTACACCGAAATGATTTCAAATGATAGATGGTTTTGCGATGCGCATTTAATAATCAGTGGCGATGCTCAAATGCCATTTTCAAACACAGAGCTTACAAAAATTGATAGTGAGCTCAGAGTTGGGAAATTACCTTTTGATGGAATAGAGGATTTAATAAACTATTTAAATTTACCAGATACCTTTTCTAGTCATAAACAACCTCAGATTGAAATACGAATTTCACCTCCTGTAGATATGCGTATTGATGAAAGCCGTCTATCAAAAGGAGAGTTTAGGCTAACATTACACGCGCATTCAATGTTAGATATAAATACAATTTCTTTGGCAGTTCAACTCTTTCCAGAAACTCAATTTAGCAGAAAACAAGTAGCATCCCAAATTAAATGGAAGTCAATGAAGAATGGGCGTCAAATTGGAAAGTTGAACATCAAAGCAGCGAATTTATTCGCTGTAAAAACTTTTTTAATGGTAGGTCGAAGTACTATTAGAAGGCAGTTTTTTGAAGATAATTTAAAAATCCCAAACAGAAGGCTTTTTGCTGTTTCAGCTTTTGACAACAATCTTAAAAAACTTAGAAAAGATTTAATAGATGTAACTAACTCTATGCACTTTGAGAAAGCCGTCAATTCATTGGCCTATATATTAGGATTTTCTGGATGCCTAACCAATGAATCAGAAGCGCCAGACATAATTTTATCTACATTGAATAACAATTTAGTTCTTATTGAATGCACTATCAAAATTTCAGACTTTACTGCAAAGCTAGGTAAGCTAGTAGACAGAAAAAACATGCTAACTGAGTTACTCAAAAAAGCCGGTGATAATCGAAAAGTACATACTTATTTAGTTTGTGCGCAACCCAAAAGTACTATCGTTCATGAAGAAAAGTTATTGTTAAATCATGATGTTATCCTACTTACTAAAGAGTCATTAGAAGAGCTACTTGAGAAGCTAAAATTTCCGCAAGATACAGATGAGATGCTTTTGGCTGGTGAAAGAAATTTACAATCATTAAGAACTAACTTTTTGAATAGTATCTAGTAATGAGAAAACAACGCAAATCATCAAAAAAACAGCTTTCTAAAAAAATTGGTATGGCGCCAGGCGCATTGATTTACGTGGGCAATGTGGATGCTGACGTGTCTAAAATGCCGAAGCCAACCGTCACGATGATGGTATATGCGGCGAATGATGTCACTGAAAAAGTATTAAGTACTGAAGATTTAGCTACTTTCAAAATAAGCGATTACACCGATGCGGGTAAAAAAGTTTGGTTGAATATTCACGGTGTGCACGATGCTGCACTAATTAAGCTGATTGGCGATTTATTCCATCTGCATCCGCTGGTGCAAGAAGATATTCTCAATACAGAGCAACGCCCTAAAGTCGATGAGTTTAAAGATTATATATTTTTAGAGGCGCTTAGCTTTCAGTACGATAAAGCTAATATGTCCATGGATTCTGAGCAAGTGAGCTTTGTGCTGGGGCGCGATTATCTACTGACTTTTCAAGAGCGTTCTACTGGTATTTTTGAGCCTGTGCGTGGTCGCATTCGCGCAACCCGTGCGCACATTTGCGAACTTGGCGTAGATTACCTTGCCTACGCCTTGCTAGATAGCGTGGTGGACAGGTATTTTAGTGTGCTGGAAGACGTGGGCGACGCAAGTGATGCGCTAGAGGAGAAGCTACTTGCCAAGCCGACCAATACAGAGCTACACGTGATTCATCATCTTAAGCATGTGAGTGTAGAGCTACGCCGCGCGGTGTGGCCGCTACGTGAGGTAATGAACAACCTTACGCGTAATGAAAGCGAATTTTTTAAACCCACGACTTTGCCATATTTGCGTGATGTATATGATCACACAGTGAATTTTATCGAGTCGCTTGAGTCGATTCGCGATAGCTTAAGCGGCATGATGGATATCTATATGGCAAGCGTAAGCCAGCGTGTGAATTTGGAACTACGCGCCTTAACAGTGGTGACCATGCTATTTATGCCCGCTACGCTGATTGCTGGTATCTTCGGTATGAACTTTCATGAAATGCCGTGGTTAACGGATAAAGATGGCTTTTGGTGGGCAATGGGCTTAATGGGTAGCATTGCCGCCATCATGATTATTATCTTTTGGCGCAGACAATGGCTAAGCAGTAAGAGTTAAATTATAAAACCTTATATAGGATGTAATGCTTTCAATTTCCGTCATGATCGCGAAGGCGGGGGATTCACGTAAAGATTTAAATAGCTTCCCGCCTTTATTAAAAGAATAACGATTGCTTTAGTTTTTAATTAATTGTGAATACTTAGCCCGTATTTTCGATACTTTTGGCGTAGCCACGGCTGCACAATAGGGCTGACCTGGATTTTTATCATAATAATATTGATGATAATCTTCTGCTGCGTAAAAAGTTTCTGCACCATTCACTTGCGTCACAATGGGTGCGTTAAATACATTAGCGGCGTTAAGCTCATTAATTACTTTTGTTGCGTTGAGCATTTGCGCATCATTCTGGCAAAAGATAGACGATCTATATTGTGTGCCTACATCATTACCTTGACGATTTGGTGTAGTTGGATCGTGGCTCACAAAAAATATCTCTAATAATGTGTCAAAGCTAATTACTGATGCATCATAAGTTATTTTAATAGCCTCTGCATGCCCCGTATCGCCGTTGCAAATGTCTTTATAAGTGGGGTTAAGCGTATGCCCACCTATATAGCCAGAAGCCACTGATTTAACACCTTCTAGTTGCGAAAAAACTGGCTCAGTACACCAAAAACAGCCACCACCAAAGATTGCAATTTGTTCACCACCCATAAGTATTTTTCCTTTAAAAATTGCCGTTAGTACGCGTATGATAGTTAGTCAGTATCTTACGTAAATAATTACATTATATTAGAATTTTCTTGCTGCTATATCCATGTCACTCAATGCACTTTATGTTGATTT
>JAYVFU010000124.1:0-12204 GCA_043772865.1 Methylophilaceae bacterium | reverse complement strand
GCATAAAGCTCCATTTAAGCCCTGTAGGAAAGCCAGCGCCGCCGCGGCCGCGTAAATTTGATACCTTAATTTGGGTAATGATGTCAGTGGCTTTTACTTTTTCCGTGACGATACGTTTTAACTGTGCGTAGCCGCCTTGCTTAATATAGCTTTCTAAAGAAGCGGGATTTTTTTCGTTGAGTGTACGCAACGTGAGTAATGTTTGACCTTTCAAATCGGTCATCACTGGTACTGGCATTTCTAATGATGATTTAGCAACAGCCATTATTTAAGCTCCTGTAAAATTGCATCCACTTTTTCTGGCGTTAAAAACTCATGCATGGTGTGATTATTCACCGCAAGTAATGGCGCACCACCGCAGGCGCCCATACATTCCGCTTCTTTTAAGCAAAATTTCCCATCTGCCGTAACTTCGTTAAAACCAACGCCAAGCTTTGTTTGTAGATGTTCAACAATCACATCTGAATCTCGCAACATGCAGGAAATATTGGTACAAATACTAATTTTATATTTTCCAACAGGTTGTAAGTCATACATATTATAAAAAGTAGCGACTTCTAAAACAGCGATATCAGGCACGCCTAAATATTTTGCAATATCGCTAATGCTCTCTTTTGATAACCAGCCTAGTTCGGTTTGTACAATACGTAATGCCGACATGACCGCAGCCAAGCGCTTGTCTGCTGGATATTTAGTCAGCTCGTAATCAATTTTATCTATGGATGCTTGGGATAACATTTATCTATCAATCTCACCAAATACAATATCTTGTGTACCAATAATCGCGACTAAATCAGCAATCATATGACCTCTTGTCATTTCATCTAATGCCGCCAAATGTGGGAAACCTGGCGCACGAATTTTCAATCGATATGGCTTATTTGCCCCATCTGAAATCATGTAAATACCAAATTCGCCTTTAGGATGCTCAACTGCTGCATAAGCCTCACCCGCTGGTACATGAAAGCCCTCGGTAAAAAGTTTGAAATGGTGAATTAAATCTTCCATATCTTGCTTCATGCCCGTGCGCGGCGGTGGTGCGACCTTATAGTTATCAGTAATCACTGGGCCGGGATTTTGACGCAACCATGTAATACATTGCTTAATAATGTGATTAGATTGACGGAACTCTTCCATGCGCACCAAATAACGGTCATAACAGTCACCATTCACGCCAACAGGAATATCAAAATCCAGTTTATCGTAAACTTCATACGGCTGCTTTTTCCGTAAATCCCAAGCGAAACCTGAGCCGCGCAACATTGGGCCTGTCATCCCTGCAGCTAATGCACGCTCAGGTGTAACCACACCAACGCCAACTGTGCGCTGCTTCCAAATACGGTTATCTGTGAGTAGCGTTTCGTATTCATCCACATACTTTGGGAAACGATTGGTAAAATCTTCAATGAAGTCTAGCAATGAACCTTGACGGTTTTCATTAAGCTTTTTAATGGCATCGGCACTACGGAATTTTGTGGTTTCATGTTGTGGCATTTGCAAAGGCAAATCGCGATACACGCCACCTGGACGATAATAGGCAGCATGCATACGCGCGCCAGAAACCGCCTCGTACACATCAAACAAATCTTCACGTTCGCGGAAAGCATATAAGAACACACTCATTGCGCCAACGTCTAAAGCATGCGCACCCAACCATAGTAAGTGATTCAAAATACGTGTAATTTCATCAAACATCACGCGTATATATTGCGCACGAATTGGCACATCAATGCCCATTAGCTTTTCAATCGCCATGACATAAGCGTGTTCGTTCGCCATCATCGACACGTAATCTAGCCTATCCATGTAAGGAATGGATTGTAAATAAGTGCGGTTCTCGGCTAGCTTTTCTGTTCCACGATGCAACAGACCAATATGTGGGTCAGCCCGCTGAATAACCTCACCATCCAACTCCAGAACAAGGCGTAATACACCATGCGCAGCGGGATGCTGTGGACCAAAATTCATGGTGTAATTTCTAATTTCAGCCATGATGGAAGCCTTCTTTGCGGATCATGCGCGGTACGTTGTTTCTTTGCTCGATAGACACAGGCTGATAAATCACGCGCTGCTGCTCTGGGTCATACCGCATTTCTACGTTACCTATCATAGGAAAATCTTTACGGAACGGGTGTCCAACGAAGCCGTAATCAGTGAGTAATCGGCGCAAATCTGGATGACCTTCATACATAATGCCATATAAGTCAAACGCTTCACGCTCAAACCAATTAGCCACTGACCACAAATTAACCGTAGTTGGCATAAGTGGAAATTCGTCATCTTCAGAAAAAACTTTTAGTCGCAAGCGATGATTGAGGCTAATAGATAAAAAATGATAAACAGTTGCGTAACGCAAACCTGTCCAAACTGGTTCAAACGCATTCGCATCCTCTCCATATTGAGCATAATCTACACCACATAAATCAATGAGTTGCTCGAATTTAAAAGCTGCATCATCACGAAGAGTTTGGCAAACGTCTAATAAATCTATTGCCTTACAACTGATTGTAATTTCATTAACATGAATAACCGAATTAATAATTTTATCGCCCAGCACCAGCGGTAAATTTTCAATCAGAGTATCTAAACGAGTGGCCATATTGTCTTGTTATCTCGCGATTGTATTGGTACGTTTAATTTTATTTTGCAACTGAATAATGCCGTAAAGTAGCGCCTCAGCAGTTGGCGGGCAACCTGGCACATAGACATCTACTGGCACGATACGATCACAGCCACGCACTACAGCGTAAGAATAATGGTAATAACCGCCGCCATTGGCGCATGAGCCCATCGAAATAACCCAACGTGGTTCAGCCATTTGGTCATACACTTTACGTAATGCTGGTGCCATTTTATTGACCAATGTACCAGCAACTATCATCACATCTGATTGACGCGGACTTGGGCGAAACACAATACCAAAGCGGTCAAGATCATAACGCGAAGCACCTGCATGCATCATTTCCACTGCACAACATGCTAAACCAAATGTCATTGGCCAAAGTGAACCTGTACGCGTGTAATTAATCACGGTATCAAGCGTGGTAGTTACGAAACCCTTTTCAAGGACGCCTTCTATACTCATAGATCTACTCCCATTCTAGCGCGCCTTTTTTCCATTCATAAATAAAGCCGACGACCAAAATACCAAGAAATATCATCATCGCCACATAGCCAAACAGCCCTATTTCACGCAAAACGACCGCCCACGGGAAGAAAAATGTAATTTCGAGATCAAAAAGAATAAAAAGGATGGCCACTAGATAGTAACGCACATCAAATTTCATGCGCGCATCTTCAAAAGCTTCAAAACCACACTCGTATGGGGAGTTTTTTTCGGCATCTGGCTTATTTGGTGAAACTAATTTGCCAAGTACTAATGGCACAACACCTACCGCCAAGCCAACGATAATGAACAATAGTATAGGAAAATAATTAGTTAACACGGCAAATCCCAAGAATTATTTATTGGTTTTTTTATTGCTTATTTGTACTTTAACAAAAGTCTCAAACAGCTAGACATGCATTTAAAAAATTCGTTTAAATAAAAAACAATATATTCAAAAAATATTCGATCAAGAGCTATTGAAAAATCAAGTTTTATAGTTTCACAATTTTTTACATTGTATATTAATCTAACCAACTGAATAAGCACGTAGCAGCTTAAATTAATCACTTTCACTGAAATTGAACTTTAGGTTTAATCAGCGCGAATTCATTTTAATTAATTCTATTTTAAACACCTGCCCTAACATCCATTAAGAAGAGTTGACACTTGATTGTGTCACTATTAATAAGCTTGAGCATCCATAAATACTAAAAATACTGTTCTAAAAATAATCTTAGTATCAAGTGCTAATGACCATTGCCTTAAATAATCAATATCATACTCAATTCGAGCTTGCATTTTATCAATCGTATCCGTTTCTCCACGTAGGCCATTAACTTGCGCCCAGCCAGTAATTCCAGGCTTAACCTTGTGTCGAATCATGTAACCTTTAATGATTTTTCGGTACGTTTCATTGTGTGAAACAGCATGCGGTCGCGGGCCTACGATACTCATGCGACCTTGCAAGACATTAATAAATTGAGGCAATTCATCTAACGAAGTTTTACGAAGAAAAGCACCAAACTTTGTAACTCGCTTATCGTTTTTGGTGGCTTGTATCACACTGTTACCATTTTCGGTAACGGTCATCGACCTAAACTTATAAACCAGTATTTCTTGCCCATCTAAACCGTAACGCTTTTGTTTGAACAATATTGGGCCAGGTGAACTCAGTTTAACGCCTAAACCAATCATAAGCATTAGTGGTGTTAACGGTATAAGCAAAAACAGTGTCATCACAATATCACTGACACGCTTAATTAATCCATTAATACCAGAAAATGGCGTTTCGCAAACCGCAACTACTGGAATACCGGCAACATCATCAATGCGTGCTTGAATTAAATCAAACATAAAAATATCAGGCACAAAATAAATCGATGTAGTGGTATCTTTTAAATCGTCAAGCAAATCCAACACTCGTGGTTGCGATGTCATAGGTAATGCAATATAAATAATATCTATTGCATTAGTTTTTACATACTCAGAAAGTAATGAGAATTGGCCAACGATGTCATGCTCTCTAAGATAAAGCGTTTCAATGGATTTTTTTAACCTAGGCAAATCACGATCATCAAAAAAACCTTTGAATTCGAGATTTAGCTCAACCTCTGTTTTCATTTTATTGCGCAACTGCAAACCCAAGTCACTCACGCCAACGATGACGGCTGTTCTATTGGCATACGAGGTGTATTGAATACTTGATAAAAACTTACTTATTGCAATATGGCCGATCAGTAATATGATGGGCGTTAGCCAAAGCCAAACTAACATTAACTCATGAGGAAAACTATTGATGTAACCTGTGGCGTAGCCAAAAATAATCACAAAGCTAACTATAAAAAGCCAATTACTAAATATATGCTCCATCTCTGCACGTAGGGTTTTACCTCTAGACCAATTTCCTGGAAAACTCAGTGCAAACACAATCATAGACAAAACAAAATATTTAGGATCTAACGGTTCTCGCTCGTATACGGTTAAGCCAATTAGAGTTGCAATTATTAAAATTGGATCTATCAACATTTTAATAAAAGTTTGCGGAGTCAGCTCTTTACTGTAACTAAGCTTTTGACCGTAGCTCATAAAAACCTCAAGTGTTGATAATCATTAGTGCTAAATTTAGAGTAATTAGGCATGCATAAATCATTATTATTTTAGACCGCAGTATACCCGAAAATTATGACGCTTTATTTAACACATCCAAGAAATCAGCAACGTACAACATTGACTTGGTTTATTTACATTTTGATGGCATTTACATAGCATCGGTATATCCGAGTGGATTACCCTCCTGCCAACGCCAACTGTCCGCACACATGGTATGCAAATCACGTTTAGCCTGCCAACCAAGTAAAAGGTTGGCCTTAGATGCATCTGCATAATTAATGGCAACATCACCAGCCCTACGTGGTAAAAACTCATAGGGGATTTGCTTACCTGATGCTTGACTAAAAGCAGCAACAACCTCAAGTACAGAATAACCAATGCCAGTGCCTAAATTAAATGCAACCACACCAGTGCTATCAACAAGATAACGCAAAGCTGCTACATGGCCATCTGCTAAGTCCATCACATGAATATAATCTCGAACACCTGTGCCATCTACTGTTTGATAATCGTCTCCAAATACACGTAATTTGGCTAATCTACCAACGGCTACTTGCGCAACATAAGGAAGTAAATTATTGGGGATGCCATTTGGGTCTTCGCCAATTTGGCCACTTTCATGCGCACCTATAGGATTAAAGTAGCGCAACAATCCAATTCGCCAATCGTTATCAGACTGTTGTAAATCGCGCAACATATCTTCAATCATGAGCTTGGTACGGCCATAAGGATTAGTGGCAGAAAGCGGAAAATCTTCCTTAATTGGCACGCTAGCTGGGTCACCATAAACAGTGGCTGAAGAGCTAAACACAAGGGTTTTAACGTTAGCTTCGGCCATTACTCGCAGCAAAACAATACTGCCGTATACATTGTTATCAAAATACAAAAGTGGCTTTTGTGTAGACTCACCCACGGCCTTAAGCCCTGCAAAATGAATAACAGCCTCAATTTTATGCGCTTTAAATACCGCTACCAAAGCGGGTTTGTCTCGAATATCTGCTTGTATAAAAGGGAAATCACATCCAGAAATGTGTTTAATGCGACTAAGTGATTCGAGCTTGCTATTACTTAAATTATCTAACACGACAATTTGGTAGCCTGCCGCTAATAACTGTACGCAAGTATGTGATCCTATATATCCTGCGCCCCCTACAACGAGTATTGCCATGCTTACCTCTTAATACTTTAATATATAAACTTTAATTTAATGCAGAAATTGACTGCTTTATTTGCTCTAGCATTTGATAGCGACGCCTGTACATTGCGCGCTTATTTGATGATATATCCGTAGTATTTCTTCTGTGCTCTGCAACGGGTATCAAATAAAAACCATTACCAACTGCTTCGCCTTGGTGATCTACCCAAGTATCATTATATTTAGTAATCAGCATGTTATTGAGGCTGCCTTTAAAATAAGCATGATGGTGATGTCTGTTTGTATCTGAAATAGCTAATATTTTTTTCACCCCCATTTTATGGGCTAGCATTTTAATAGCTTCAATCATAAAACTTGTAGGCCTTAAGCCTTCTAAATCTTTTGTGATTGTTTTAAACATTGATAAAGAATCTTCTGAAGCACTTATGCCTTGTATAGCACCAATATAAATAACCAAATCATCGTCTAGCTTTGATAATGTAAAAGCGACCGATTTAATCCGATGCGTTTCTTTGAACAAACTTAATACAATTTCGCCTTCACGAGCAAACCAAGTGGGCCGCTCTAAAAAAAGATAAGTATTGGCAGAGTATTCATGCAAATCTAGTATTTTTTTTGGCTGTTGATTGATATTATGCAAAAATTTTGACTGTGTTTTAATTAATGCATAATGTAAAAGTATTGCATTAAACCTTTCATTCACAGTCCAATTTTTATGAATATATGGCCATTCAACAGCACCGAGAACATGAGGCTGATACTCAAAAATTGATGTGCAACCCTCTTGGTTGATTGCATGGATGAACTGCTCTAAAATTTTTTCTTGGCGTTTTGCGCGTATTAAAAACTTTATTCGTCGAATAATATTTTTGATTGAAGTAATGGGATAAATCTGTTTACCCGCTTTAATAATTTCTGAATTCAACGTAGTCCCTGAAACGCATTAACACTATTATTGAACATTATTAATATGCCTATTAATCCTATAGGTAAATATCAATCATCACACCGATCTACTAACAGTATAACGCCAAAGATATTTTTGTTTGCTACCTGTTATGCATTAAGCATAAGTCATTTTGAGCAGTAAGTAAATGTTAGCTAGTTGTATTTTCATACCCAATAACAATACAGATGGCAGACACTAAAAAGCCAAAGTGATTTTTTACTTTAAGCGCTATTAATGTTGTTGTGAGGTACACGCTAAGAATTAAGCAAAGCTACAATTGTTGATGTGCACAGAGATTAAACTTTTACACAGGCCGTGCTTTAAGCTTAATCTTTAATGGCTGTTGAGTAGCTCAAATATAATTTAATGATGCAGCAATCAAGCCAAATTCAGCTTACCTACCCGTTGTGTAATATGCGCGAGCGCCTCATCAATTTGGTCAATAAGAATTAAGCATAAGTCACCTTTTTTTAAACGAGAGAGCGCATTATCAATGGCTAAATACTCACCACGCACTTCGTTTATTTTTGTAGCGCGCTTTGCATTAACCAAACCTTTTTGTAAAAGTTGCAATACTTCACCATCTGCGCGCCCACGCTGGCATTGATCCTGATACAAAATAATTTCGTCAAACGCATCGCCTAATATTTCTGATTGACGGCTGATATCAATATCACGCCTATCTCCTGCACCGCTAATCACAACAAAACGCCTTTTTGCAGGGATAGACTCTATGGCTGATACTAGCGCCAGTATTGCATCTGGATTATGGCCATAGTCTGCAATGACACTAGCGCCTTTGTAATCAAAAAAATTGAATCGTCCAGGCGTAGTTTGTACATCACTTACAAATGTGCCAAGAGCTTGACGTATGATATGCCAATCAATATTCAGCGCCCAAGCTGCACCGATAGCGGCCATTACATTTTCTACTTGAAAACCGATTGTGCCATTTCTGGTCATTGGAATTTCTGCTAAATCAAAGTGCTCTTCAGTCTGATTTTGAGCAGCCACGATAAAGCCACTTTGTACGTATACAACACGGCGACCTTGAGCGCGGTGCGTATCCATTAACGGATGGTGACGATTTTGCGCAAAAAATGTAACGGCGCCTGGGCACGCACTCGCCATTTTCGCAGTCATAGCATCAGCCGCGTTGAGCACCGCCATACCATCTGGCGCAACGTTTTGTACGACTACGCGCTTGACTACTGCTAAATCTTCTACTGTTGTAATATAACTTAACCCTAAGTGATCACCAATGCCGATGTTAGTGACTACGGCTACGTTACAACGGTCAAAGGCTAAGCCCTCACGCAACACGCCACCACGTGCAGTTTCAAAAACAGCCGCATCCACGTCTGGATGCATTAAAACATTGCGCGCACTTTTAGGGCCGCTGCAATCACCAGTATCAATACGGCTACCTTGAATATAAACACCATCAGAATTGGTCATGCCTACACGCAAACCTTGTGTGCTAATAATGTGGGCAATCAAACGTACGGTCGTGGTTTTGCCATTAGTACCCGCTACGGTCACCAATGGAATGCGCCCATTTTCATTTTGAGCGAACATAGTAGATACTATAGCCTCGCCTACCGCACGACCTTTACCAAACGAAGGTTGCAAGTGCATGCGTAAACCTGGAGCAGCGTTCACTTCAACCACGCCACCACCTTGTTGCTCTAGCGGATGCATCACACTGTCACACACGATATCTACACCGCAAATATCTAAGCCTATCATTTGCGCAGCAGCCACGGCACTAGCGGCCATTTCAGGATGTACGTCATCTGTTACGTCAGTTGCGGTACCGCCAGTGCTTAAATTAGCATTATTACGCATTACAACGCGCGCACCTTTGCGCGGCACGCTATCAGCGCTTAAGTTTTGCTCGCTTAAACTCGCTAAGGCAATATCATCTAGCTTAATTTTAGTGAGTGAAGTCGCATGTCCTGCGCCGCGGCGCGGATCTAAATTAACTTTCTGTACTAGCTCACGAACGCTTTTTTTACCATCGCCGACAACTAGTGGTGGCTCACGCCTTGCCGCTGCAACTAGCTGATCACCAATTACCAGCAAACGAAAGTCGCTGCCTGGGATAAATCGTTCAACCAACACCTCCTCACTAATTTCTACCGCTGCTGCATAAGCAATATTGAGCTGCTCACGCGTTGAAATATTGACTGTTACGCCCTTGCCCTGATTGCCATCTTTTGGCTTAACCACAACAGGCGCTGCTATTTCAGTCATTGCTAACCATGCATCTTCAATATCTGTAACTTCTCTACCATAAGGCACTGGTACGCCAGCGGCATCAAGTAGTTTTTTAGTGAGCTCTTTATCTTGCGCAATCGATTCAGCAATGGCACTGCTGCAATCAGTTTCAGCGGCTTGTATACGACGCTGTTTACTGCCCCAGCCAAATTGCACTAGGCTACCTTCGGTGAGTCTGCGATATGGAATTCCTCTGGTGACCGCTGCTTGCACAATGGCGCCAGTGCTTGGTCCTAAACGCACATCCTCATCCAAATCTTTTAATTCGGTGATGGCGCTAGCCAAATCAAATGGCGTATCTGCAATAGCAGCCTCACATAGGTTTAAAGCTAATTTAAGCGCAAGGCGACCAACTTCTTCTTCACTATATTCAACCACCACTTGGAATACGCCAGCCTCGGGTGTCGCGGAAGTCAAGCTAAAGGTAACTGGGCAACCAGCTTGTGATTGCAAACCAAGCGCTGCCACTTCTAGCACATGTGCCATGGATACCGCTTCTGCGTGGCCACTTTGCTGTAATAATCCAATTTCAGGAAAAAGCTCGCGAAGTTTTGCTTCAAAACCACTGATATGATCAATAGCACATTCTTCTGCAGTACAAGAGACAACCGCTTCAATGGCAGTATGACGGCTCCACAAATTTGGGCCGCGCAACGCGCGTGTACGTGAAACTTCCATCAAACAAATTCCCTTGTTTTAGTTAAATTATTCAAATAAATCGATGTGATCATTAGCATTAGCATGGGTTCGTTCTGCATTAAATTTGCTTCGCTTTAAATTTGCTTCGCTTTAAACTTGCTGCGCTCTAAAGGTATTAATGCCCGCACTAATCAAATTTGGAGATACTCCTAAAGCCCATGCGCCAGCTACTGCCGCCAGTACATGCTCCAAACGAACACTTTCTGTCATTAACATAGGCACTTTTGTCGATTGCGCGAATAAAATCTTATTCGACCCGGTTACCAGCAGTAAGCGCCCTTGCTCCTGAATAACAGCACGCCCGCCTTGTTTTAAATGCACTTCAATAGCAGGCAAGCTAGAGTCTATGGCAAAGAAAATAACTTCACCATCACACAATTGCGCGATTTCTACTGACATTGGATCGGCCGCGTTAATTACGGCCACGCCATCGTCTAGCACAACATCCACTTGCGTGCGCATCACGTTATAAACCTGCTCATAGGTTTCTATATAATGCTCACCAAAATGCTGTACTGGGTCAATATTAGTAATGATGCCAACTTGACAGCGATCGTAGCCTAGACCTTCCGTCAAAATAGTAGTCACACTATTTTCAATAACGGCTGCTTCAATTTTGCGGTTCATTAACAACTTTTGTGCGGCTGCCCAAGTTGCACAATTTTTCTTCTCAACTTGACGCTCACCCATATACAGCCCATCACTGCAAGCAAGCCCAACATGCTGACCGTTTAAATGAACTAATCTTGCTAAGATTCTTGAAACCAAGGTCTTGCCGCTACTACCAGAAATACCAACAATTGGAATGCGACCACTCACATTTTGTGCAAATAAATTATCTATAATCGCTTTGCCCACTGGACGTGGCTGTCCTTCGGCTGGCTTAAGATGCATGAGTAAACCAGGGCCAGCATTCACTTCTACAATTGCGCCTTGCTGAGGTGCTAAAGGTTTAGAAATGTCTTTTGCAACAATATCCACACCTGCAATATCAAGGCCAACGATACGTGCCGCCAATGCTGCCACCGCGGCAACCTCAGGATGCACTAAGTCAGTCACATCACATGCCACATTGCCATTGCGCTGCACAACAACCGAGACATCTTTCGCTAAAACAGCGTCCACCGCATATCCCTGACGTTTAATTTCAAAAATCACCGCGGGATTTTGATCAATTAATATAGGCTCAAGTGGAAACTCCTCCTCTACACCCCGTCTAGGATCAATATTGATTTGCAAATCAATAAGCTCACGAATAGTAGATACACCATCACCAAATACTGAGATTGATTCACCACGCGCCGCCGCTGCCAGCTTACCGCCTACAATCAGCAAACGATGTTCATTACCGCGTATAAAGCGCTCTACCAGAACTTCACTGCCTTGTGCATCGGCTAATTTGAACGCTGATTCTACTTCAAACTGTGTCATTAATTCCATCGACACGCCACGTCCGTGATTACCATCGGTGGGCTTTACAACAACGGGTAAACCAATATTCAATGCGGCTTCCCAAGCCTCATCTGCGCTCTCTACTACACTGCCTTCTGGCACTGGCACACCGCAAGCCTGCAGCAAGCTTTTAGTTAAATCTTTATCACGCGAAATACCTTCAGCGATTGCGCTGGTTTTATCGGTTTCTGCTGTCCAAACCCGATGTTGATTTGCACCATACCCCAGCTGCACTAAGTTACCATCGGTTAATCTGATTGAGGGAATACCTCGCTCAGTGGCGGCAGCCACAATACAGGCGGTGCTAGGGCCTAAGCAATGCGCATCTACCATGACACGCAAATGGTTAATGGTGGCAGATACATCAAAAGGCTTATCTTCAATGGCCGCCATGACTAAATCACGCCCTGCATTTAACGCGGCGCGACTCACTTTTTCATCCCGTGAACG
>JAYVFU010000123.1:0-12278 GCA_043772865.1 Methylophilaceae bacterium | reverse complement strand
CTTGTAAGTTTTAGTTTCTGCTGGATTGGTGCACCGACTGACTGTATTGGGCTGAAGGTTCATTACGCTAGTTACTAAGTCATTATGACTTACGATATTTTAGTGTCTGCAGTGGCTTCAATATTAGAGTCTGCTAATTGCTTCTTTTGTCTAATCAACATTAAATTTCTGGTGTAAACAAAAGTACCCGGTAACTGACCAAGAATAATTACTGGGTCTGCACGATGAAATCCGTAGGCTAGCACAATCAAACCGCCTGATAAACTTAAATACCAAAAACTAACGGGAATTAAACTTTGCTGATGGCGCTCACTATGCACCCATTGCACAATAAAACGCATCATAAACAAGCATTGACCAGTTAAACCAATGGCTAGCCATAACAAGTCGCTAGGCGGCATGCTATTAACATATAGCGAAAAGCGCTCAGCTAAATGGCTTAAAAAAAAACTTGGTTGATGTTCCATATTCGCCTTAATTACTCTTCACTTATCACAGGGAACTTTGCGCGGCGCTGCAACCATGCAACACCAAAAAGATCGACAATGCCAACTAACAACCTATCGATAGTACCGTAGTTTGATTTACCAAATTCGCGATTACGATGACTGACAGGTACTGAAACAATCTTGCCGCCGCGTCTTTTGATTAATGCAGGCAAAAAGCGATGCATATGATCAAAATAAGGCAGATCTAAAAATGCAGCACGATTGAATAACTTAAGTCCGCAACCTGTATCAGGCGTATCGTCATTTAACATGCGAGAGCGCACACCATTTGCAATGACAGATGACATGCGTTTAATCCAAGTATCACGACGGCTAGCACGACGATTACCACCAACCAATTCAACACCCTCTGATAAAGCGGCTAATAATTTAGGAATATCTGCTGGATCATTTTGACCATCGCCATCCAATGTAGCTACCCAATCATATTGAGCAAACTTAACACCAGTGCGTACAGCCGTGCTTTGCCCACAGCTTGTTGCATGCCGTACAACACGTAATTGTGAGTATTGGGCCTGTAAGCTTTTTAGTTTGGCGTATGTGCCATCAGAACTGCCATCGTCAACATAGATAATCTCGTGCTCTATCTGTGTTTTTAAAGCAGCGTCAATCTCTGCAATTAATCCCGCAACATTATCTTGCTCATTACGCACTGGCACCACAACTGACAATTGGTTGGGCTTAGTAAAAATGGGAGTTACAGGAAATGTCATTCACAAAATCCAAAAGATTAATTACAGTAGCTAACTTAAAAATACAAACTAAGGCAAAAAGTCTGCAATTTTTGCAGTATGTTTAATATTATTGAGGGCGCAAAAAGATGCCCAATCGGCAACTTCTGTCCAATCTGTCACAAATACAAAATCCATTTTTGCAGTTGTTGCAGCTTCAAAATCATACTTGCTGTCACCCACAAATAATGCCGGGAACTGAATATTGCCCGCGCTTATTTCGCGGGCCAATACTTCATCTTTGTTGTCTGGGCTGCCAAACAAACCGCCATTAAATAGATGATCTAATTTGCGTGCAACAAATAAATCACGAATTTCTTCCTGATCTCCACCAGAAAGAATCATCCAATTGGCTTGTTTGGAAGCTTCTCTTAATGCATCTAAATCTTCAGTAATTTTACATTCTAAAAGCCCAGTTTTTAGCTCCTCTGCAAACTCATCTAACAATGCTTGCACCGCATCATCTGCCACTGGTTGATACAATATTTCACGGAGATAATAATCGAATTTGTGATAACGGGAAATACCGCCCAATCTAACGTGGTAATCCACCAAAGCTTGTGCCTGTTTATCACTAGCCCCTAATGCTTTTGCTGTGCGGAAATAGGCCTCAGTTTTAACGACATTAGAATCTAAAATAACCCCGTCACAATCAAAAACGATGGTTTTATATTGTTTAATATCAATAAGTTGTTGCAAAATACCGTCCAATTGACAATGAAATTTTTAAATAAAAAAGAGTTTTGCGCACCTGCATTTGCAAGGTTACAAAACTCTCACTATATCGCTGCTGAAGCTTTTAATAACTAAGACTATTAAATGATAAGTTTATTTAAGCGGCTTTAATTGCACTTGCCTCTTTGGCTAACTTAGTAATGTAAGCCCAATCACCACGGGCAACCGCATCTGCTGGGGTAAGCCATGTGCCGCCACAAACCACAACGTTTGGTAGCGCTAAAAACTGCGGCGCTGATTCAACAGTTACACCACCAGTAGGGCAAAACATAACATCTCCAAACGGGCCAGCAAACCCTTTAAGTAGGTTAATACCACCAACGGCCACTGCAGGAAATAATTTTAAAAAGTAGTAATCATCAGCATTTGCCATCATGATTTCAGAGCCAGTAGAAACACCTGGTAATAATGGTAAGCCCATTTTACGCGACGCTAATCCTAACTCGCTCGTGTAACCAGGGCTAACAGCAAATTGACAACCAACATCTTTTACAGCTTGCGCATCTTTTACATTTCGTACAGTACCAGCACCTAAAATAGCCTCTGGAAGGGCCTTTGCAATTGCTTCCATCCCCTCTAACGCACATGAAGTTCGTAAAGTGACTTCTAACACACGAATACCACCCGCTAGCAAAGCTTCTGCCATAGGTACTGCATCTTCAACTTTATTAATGACAATAACTGGGATTACAGGGCCTTGTTTGGCTAAATCTAATGTGTTTATCGTTGTACTCATATTTTTACTTATAGCGCTTTCTAAAAGTGATTTAATTTTTGAATGATTGTTTTACTGTTAGTGATCTGCCTATAACCAAGTAACAGCGCCTTCTTCTGCCGAAAGCACATTTCTGCGCATGCCGCCGAATAATTCGCGTCCTATACCATGCGCATTGCTATGACGTTTACTATCTGAAAGCTCAACCACTTCTCGCTCTGCCCATGTATCCTCATCAACCAACGCATTGAGTGTGCCGACTGTTGCGTTTATACGAATAATATCGCCATCGCGTACTTTAGCTAAAGCGCCACCAGCAGAGGCTTCTGGGCTTAAATGGATAGCCGCGGGAATTTTACCTGATGCACCACTCATACGGCCATCGGTGACGATTGCTACCATAAAGCCTTTGTTTTGTAACACAGCAAGTGGTGGAGTGAGTTTATGTAACTCTGGCATACCATTGGCTTTAGGGCCTTGAAAACGCACAACCGCAACAAAATCACGCTCTAATTCGCCACGATCAAATGCGGCTAGTAATTCTTCTTGACCATCAAACACTATAGCGGGGGCTTCAATAATATGACGATCCTCAGGTACGGCAGAAATTTTAATCACTGAACGACCCAAATTACCTTTAAGTAAGCGCAAACCACCAGATTCATTAAAAGGTGCAGCTGCTGTACGCACGATGGTTTCATCAGTACTTTCTTTTGGAAGGTCTTTCCACACCAATTTATTGTCTTCATTAACAGGCAATTTGCCATACTGACGCAAACCACCATATGCTACGGTGAATACATCAGGGTACATATAGCCTGCATCTATCAACTCGCGGATAACAAAAGCAGGGCCACCAGCAGCTTGAAATTGATTAACATCTGCTTTGCCATTGGGGTAAACACTGGCTAATAAAGGCGTTGAACGTGCTAAATAATGGAAGTCTGTCCAATCGATAATAATACCTGCAGCACGCGCCACTGCCACCCAATGAATTAAGTGGTTGGTTGAGCCACCCGTTGCAAGTAATGCCACCATTGCATTAACAATGACGTATTCATCTACCAACTTACCAATTGGCGTGAAGTGATTTTTTTGCGTGTTTTGCAAAACCATTTTTACAGCTTCACGTGTCAACATTTCTCGCATGCCATCATGCGGATGCACAAATGCGGCGCCTGGCACATGTAAGCCCATGGCCTCAAGCAACATTTGGTTGCTATTGGCTGTGCCATAAAAAGTACAGGTACCAGCACCGTGATAAGCAGCAGACTCAGATGCTAACAGCTCTTCACGACCCACTAAACCTTGCGCATATTTCTCACGCACTTTAGATTTTTCAGTGTTATCTAACCCTGTACTCATTGGCCCAGCTGGCACAAACACACAGGGTAAATGACCAAAATGTAACGCGCCAATTAGTAGACCAGGAACGATTTTATCACACACACCTAACAGTAAAGCCGCATCGAATACATCGTGCGAAAGCGCAATCGCAGTGCTCATCGCAATTACATCACGACTAAACAGGCTGAGCTCCATGCCGGGCTCACCTTGTGTTACACCATCACACATGGCTGGCACACCACCAGCTACTTGCATGGTCGCGCCAAGTTTCTTTGCCTCATCTCGAATAATGTCAGGATAGTTCACATAGGGCTGATGTGCGGACAGCATCTCGTTATAAGCCGTTACCACACCAATGTTAGAGGCCTTCTCAGCGACTATACGCAACTTATCATTAGCTGGCATCACAGCAAAAGCGTGTGCCACATTAGCGCAACCTAGACGATCTGCGCCACGCTGACGATTAATAATTGAATCTACACGCTGTAAGTATGCCGTTCTAGTTGGGCGACTACGTTCACGTATACGTTCGGTAACTTCTATGTGGGTTTGTTTCATGATAAATACACCATTTTATAATTATATTTACGGCCAGATAACGCGCAATTGCCATTATACAGTTGACTTACTGCATTAAAAACCTAAACCACTTATTTTTGTAATATTGCCACAATCAACTAATAGTTTATAAGAATTTCTTTTTTAAGAATATCAATATCTGCATCTGTGTAAGTTAATTTAGCTTGAATATCATTCTTACCACTGGCATTCTCCCACTTTAAACCAGTTTTTTGGCTTAATGGAATGGCTCTAAAGTTAAGGTCCTCTTTATAAATTTGCTTAATTTTAAAGCCATTTCTAATGGCATTGACATGCAGCCAAATATCATCACCTTTTGGGCATTTATGTACAAAATCCTCACCTTGTTCAGCGAGAATTTTTTGTAATTTTGGTGGATAAATAACACCAGAACAGCCTGTTACATGATTTAAATAACTTGGAATTGTAGAGCTATACATCGCCCATGTATAAAAATCCCCAATACTCTTCATATTATCTTTAAGCGTGACCACTTGCGCACGGTAACAAGAGACTACCGTGGCATCTTGCTCGTAAGCATTCCACAAGCCTTTGAGCCAAAACTTGGGATAAAAAATATCGTCATCTGCAATCACTAAAGGCCACGCATGTTAATTTAGGAAATTTACATAAGGAAAATACTTAGTGTGTGGACCATAGTTTTTAGTCAGGAAAATTTCCAAGCCTCTGCTCTGAAGTCTTTTTAACTCAGGAGGCAAATGATTAAACAGCTGCTCATTATCAAGCCACAAAATAATTCTAGAAGGTAAAAGCTCTCCATCTGCGATGCTTTCAATTGTATAAAAAACCTTGCCGGTTCTTTCACCATATGAGGTCAAAGAGACAACCACAGGGGTGCTTGACACAATGGAAGCACTTGAGAAAAAGTTTTTCAGGCGGCATTTGATCAACCAATTAATTTTAATAAGCCAATTTAAAACTCTAAAGTTTGTCATCATATTTTTCGAGCCTTTTAAAACATTACTTTGTTACCAACACATCTTCCATTATTAAGTACTCTAAATCACAACCGTAAAACATGTTGAGAGCATCGGCTGGACTACAAATCATAGGTTCTCCGCGGCGGTTCAATGAAGTATTAAGCACCACCGGCACGCCTCGCAAACACTCTAACTCCTCAATCAAAGCGTAGTAACGTGGATTAGTTGCTTTAGTGACCACTTGGGCACGTGCTGTGCCATCTTCATGCACAACTTCTGGAATACGTGGTTTCCAATGATCCGCTACATCAAACGTAAACGTCATGTAAGGCGCTGGATGACTAGTTTGCAAAATATCCTCTGCTACGTGGTCTAACATGCTGGGGCAAAACGGACGCCAACGCTCACGATATTTAATCTGCGCATTGATGCGATCTGCTACACCAGCATGACTGGGGTCGCCCAAAATGCTACGACAGCCTAACGAGCGCGGACCAAACTCCATACGCCCCTGAAACCAGGCCAAAGGATTACCTGCGGCAAGTAGCTCGGCCCCTGTTTTTGGTGCATTTTCAACACGTTTAAATGTCGGCTTCGCTGGATGCGCTTCACATGCAGCAAGACATTCTTCTGTAGTAAATGATGGGCCAAGATAAGCGTGCTGCATAGGCTCAACAATATCCCCCATCTCGGCCGCAACAAATGTAGCTGCGCCTAGCGCTGTACCTGCATCGCCAGAAGCAGGTTGTACAAATAGTTCTTTAACACCTGGCATGGCAATAATACGTTGGTTCAATTTAACATTAAGCGCCACACCACCTGCCATCGCAATACGGCCAGTTTCACGGATGATATCGCCCACATAATAATCAATCATTTTTAGCGCAATATCTTCTAACAAAGCCTGTACTGAAGCCGCATAATGGATGTAAGGGTCATCAATCTCATCGCCTGCACGCTTCGGGCCAAGCCATTCAACAAGCTTGGGCGAAAAATAATGTCCACGACCATTTTCTTTGTAGCGCCTTGTACCAACTACATTCACGTAATCAGTATTGATTTTTAGTTCACCGTTTTCAAAGCTCACCAAACGCGATAAATCGTACTTGCTAGCATCACCATACGGCGCCATACCCATGACTTTGAATTCACCGTCCAGCATTTCAAAGCCAAGATACTCAGTAATGGCGCCATACATGCCACCTAATGAATCTGGGTCATAAAACTCTTTGATTTTGTGGATTTTTCCGTTTTCACCATAACCAAAAAACGTAGTGGCATATTCACCTTTACCATCAATACCAACAATGGCTGTTTTCTCTTTAAATCCACTAAGATGGTAGGCGCTACTCGCGTGCGTCAAATGATGTTCTACAGGAACAAACTTAGCTTGACTTAAGCCAAGGGCTTTCATTAAAGCCAGCGCTTTATCACGGTTGCGTCTAAAACGACGATTACCATTAAATAAAGCATCTAAAGCACGATCTGGTGCATACCAATGGCGCTTGGCATAATGCCAGCGCGCAGCAGAAGTTAAAGGAATTTCACCATAAGGGAATGCCACCACATCGACTTGATCTGGCGTAATACAAGCTTCTTTTAAGCAGAATTTTGCAGCTTCCAATGGCATGATGTTTTTAGCATGTTTGTCACGTATAAAACGCTCTTCTTCAGCGGCGGCAATAATTTTTCCATCAATCACAATAGCCGCAGAAGAGTCATGCCCTAATGCGCCAGATAAACCTAAAATAATCATTTAAAACCCTTAATAATGCCGCTCAGCCATTGATTTGCTATAGGTGCTTTGTCAATATATTGAGCTTGTAAACTTTGAACTACCAAACTTCTAATTTCGCTATCATTTTTATTTATGGCTAGTTCACTTGTGGCATCTTTACTTGTAGCAGCCGGCCAATTACGTATTAATCTACGTAAATCCCGCAAATGTCGCTTATCAAACGAACGCGAACATCTATGCTGGCGCAAACTATCCAAGTCGATTAGCCACGGTGCTCCATCTACCATCTTGATATTGGTTGCCTTAAAATCGCCATGCTCAATTTTGAGTAGGTACAATTTAAACATCATTTTTGCAATATTTTGCGTAGCTTGTATTTTTTGGTCTAGTGCTATTTTACCATCTGCGAAGAACTCCAGTGCATCTGGCGCTTTGATAAACTCCGTAATAAAATAAGCTTCATTGCGGATAAACCCCCAGCGCTTCTCCAGCAAGGCAATTGGCGCCGCAGTAGCAATGCGTAATAATTGCAAACGATGTGCATTTGCCCAAGACTTAGCGGCACGCGACACACGAAAAGCACGCCCAAATCCATGCCAAATATTTTTAATATTGTAGCGTTTAACGACCATTTTCTGACCATCTAACTCGGCTAGGCTCACAGTACAAGTATTACCACTTTTTAAACGCTGTAGCTCATTTTCATCCAACAACGAATTTGGCTGATTAAGTACCTCTCGTAGCTTATAGGTAAAGCAAGGTCGAGAAATTGCTAAAAATAAACGCTTTGTTTGCTCAACTATCACATCGGTGCAAGTTCTGAACACCTTTTCATCCGCGTATTTTTTTAATACATAGTTTCGTTCAGCATCAACCAAGCGCGTGACGCGCTCTAAGCTTGGCATTTCCTGCCAGCCACGCTCTTCTGCATAAATACGGTTAAGCTCTGGCAGCCAGCGCGTAGCATCTAACACATCGAACTTAGAGATTAACGTGGCAAAATTATGGCGCGATTGAGATCTAGCAGTAATAGATGAAAGTGGACGAATCGCATCTCCGTCCAAGGTATAAATTTCCCCTTTTTTAATAAGGAAATTCTTGAGATACAAATCAGTTTGAATTAAACCTGTTTGATGATGCTTAGCTACTTCACGTACTAATAATCTGGCTAAATCTAATTTTGCCAGATTATCTAACCGATAATCGAACATTGCTTGCTCAGCATTCAAACTATCTTCAATGGCAGCAAATATCAGCACCTCTGTCGCGCCTTCAGCAGTGCCCCCCGAATATAACAAAGCTGGTGTTAAGATATTTGCTTTTATCAACGATTGCACGCCACGCAAATCTCGCGCAGCATAATATTTGGCTTTCTCTCCCAAAAATAGCTTGGCGTAAACAGCCTGGCCTTGCCAATAACCGCGACAAACAATGCGCCTATTAGGTACACGTCTGACGATTTCCAAGGCATGTAGCGAAACAGCCGATTGCAAATCAACCGTAAACTCACCCTGTCCCGTTTGACTTAGCTGATACAAGTCAGCAACTATTGTCATCGACTAACTTTCCACAAGGTCCATTTGCCTTGTGTGTGCTCTTCAGCTAATTGAGCATTCGGTAACTCTGGCTTCTCTTTGCTAATCAACCATAATTGCGGCTCGACTTTTAGCAACTCGGCCAATTGCTTTTCATCTACCGTTTTTATAGGTCGGGATGCGTAAAAAGAAACAGCGCCATCGCCTGGTTTGGATTGATAAAGCGCAAGCTTGTTATAGAGCTCATGCTTATTCGCAGCTGTTTGCATTAGCATTTTGATGTCTGACTTATTGGCTTCTTTAGTAAGATATTGCTCGGCAAACAAGTAACCTGTTGTTGCAAGCACCGCAGCCAATAAGATAGGCGTTGATAGCGTACTGAGCTTAAGTAATTTATTAGCTAATAATGGAATGATTAACATCAAGATCCAGTAAACAGGATTGAAATCAACTAAAACATGTTTAGGCGCAGCCACAATCAAACCGACAATAATGGCTGCACATAGCAGCCAAAATATCACGCGATTAAATTGGCAAAACTTAGCGTTAGCTATGCTTTTAATTTGAGTTTGTTTTAAATAATACCCAATCATCATGGCGATTGGTGGTGCAAACAGCAAAGCATATTGCGTTTGTTTATTCACTGTAAATGTCAATAAAACAAACACTACTGCTAACCAAATCACAGAAAAATGAATGATTGTAGGTAAGGGGCGATGTTTGTAGCACCATATACCTGTTGGAATTAGTAATAAACTCCAAGGTGCAAAAAAATCAATAGCATGCTGCAGGTACCAATAAACAGGCTGTTGATGTGTGCCACTGACAAAGGTTTCATCGACTTGCTTACCTAAAAAATGTGCGGCTATTTCTGGCATTGTGGTTAGAATCCAGACGTACCAAGCAGATGCGGTAATGATAAAAATAATGATACCTAGCGGGTTTATTAAACGCTTTAATGTTGCCAAACAATGCTTTGCACCATATTGCAAATAAGCGAATATCAGTACTGATAGCAAAGGAATAGCAATGGCGGCAGGGCCTTTGGTAAGAAAGCCCAAGCCCAGTGCTACCATCAACAACAGTGCATACCTTTTGCTAGTGACAATGCCACTAGTTTCATTACTGATACTGATTGACCGCACTAAATGATAACCAGCATAACAAGCCATAGTGATAAAAAATAGCAGCGTGGTATCAGCCTCGCCACTTCTGAAATAACGCAGACTGATAAAACTTGTCATTAACACCAAGACAATATTGGTCGCAATGTTGATATCAGTTTCTTGCTTAGCCCAAATAAAAACTAGTATCGCTAACATAACCGCAAATATTGCTGAAGGAATACGCACCGCACCTTCATTGACACCAAACACTTTGTAACTGACGGCCGTAAGCCAATAAGGTAGCGGTGGTTTTTGTAGGCGTAATTCGCCGTTGTAATATGGAATGACCCAATCACCCGAAACCACCATTTCACGGGCAGTCTCAGCGACTCTAGATTCTTGAATCTTATCTACTGCTCGCCCAGCATTACCAAATAATAAACCCGTTAACACCACACTTAGAATCACTAGCCAAATTTTATAAGAATTATTCAACTCATATCCCTTACCGCATATTTTATTTGAAATTTTTTATATAACGCATCAGCACGCAAACTGACTTTGTGCCAAAAACCACTTTCATTATTTAAAGTGTTAACCAAAGGCTGTTGTCTGTAAACAGATAAGAACCGTAGGTAATCACGCTTAGTTAAACCAATATCCATCGCTGAAAAATAAAGTCCTGCCATATCTTTCATTCGCGCGCTAAATGAAATTCTTTCAGCAATACCAACGCGGTGCAAATCAATCAAGTACAGCTTAATTTCATCATGCTTAAGAGCCACATTATCTAAGCAAAAATGACAGAGGTAAAAATCACGATGATTCATACCGCCGTCATGTAGTTTTTGGGCGATTTTAGCTACGGCAACAATCAACCTACGCTTAAAGCGCGCTGGCGGTGGCTTGTTTTTCCAATCGGCACATAAGGTTTCCAGCGAAGTAATATCACCCAAATCTTGTGTTATTACAAAAGATTGTTGTGTTGCGGGGTTACATCCCTTTTCGCCAAAAGCAATCAAAGGCGTCGTAGGAATACCAATTTGATTGAGTTTCTCAATCGCTAACTTTTCTGTTTTAGCCCCAATAATAGGCAACTTTAGACTAAGGAAATTCTTAAAAATCTCCCTCCAGCCAACACCAAAATGCTGTTTAACAAAATAGGATTGCCCACCCAGTTTAAAATTAAGCGTTAAACGTCCCGGCATATCGCGGAACACTTCTCCACGCAAGCCCATAATATGCGCGAAGGCATCACCCGCTGGCAATTGCTCGCGTATGGTCTGTGGAATTATTTCGCTCTTTTTTTTAAACATAAGCTTTTTTAAACATGGCTTTGTGATTGTGCGCTATTATTTTTCATTTTATCTAGTGCAAAAACTTCAATCAAATCAGCTTCATATGACTTTGAGGTAGTTGCAGCAATACGCGATGTGTACTGCCTAGCATGTGCAACCCATTCAGCACGTTTTTTACTTGAGCTAATTACATCAAGCAAAGCCGCATTTAATGCTAATTGATTGAAAGGCGTTTCAAGCACATAGCCAGCATTTGCCTCCTGCACATGAAAAGCATAACCACAATTGTCAGTGACTATCACTGGCAATCCAGCAGTCAAGGCTTCTATCAGCACTAGGCCTGCTAATTCAGAACGCGCGGCATGCACTAAACAATCTGCACCCAACATCAACGCTGGCACATCATCACGGCCCGAAGTGATAATGACTTTTGCGGCGACCTTTAAACGTTGGGCAATGGCCTGCATTTTGACAAAATCTGCATCCTCACCAACGGCCAATAACCAAGTATTTTTTTGCACAGCTAGCGGCAAACTGGCAAGTGCTTCAATAGCACGATCTAAGCCTTTACGTACAAAAGCTGAGCCCACCATTAATGCGACTTTTGCATCTGCAGGCAATCCAAATTCCGCACGTAACTCAAGCCTAGCTATATCGCGATTAATTTCTGCAAAGCGGGCACTAGGAATGCTAGGTGGCAGCAAATAAAATCGACTATCTGGCGTTTTATACCAGCGCTGAAAAGTCCCCTTTTCATTAGGTGCTAGCAATAATATTGTGCAATATCCGCCTGCATCCATGACCGCCTTTTCGCACGCAGCAAAAAAATGATAGCGCCCTGTAAGCCTATACCACCAACCACGTTCTAACTGGGCTCTTTCCATAAAACACGGATCTGCCGCGTAATATACATCTAGCCCTGTAGAACTCTTAAACGCTAGTTTATTAAAGCCGACCACAATATCAGGTTGATCTATTTGCAAGCGCTCTTCAAACGCGTTAATTAAAGATTGATGCTTTTGATGGTTCAAAAAACCCTTATAT
>JAYVFU010000122.1:0-4078 GCA_043772865.1 Methylophilaceae bacterium | reverse complement strand
ATGTTCGAATAGCACTAGAGCGATATGCAGTAGCCGAAGCTAAATTAAAGCTTGAGGTTGCTAAACAATACCCAGACCTTACAATAAGCCCAGGCTACGCCTATGAATTTGGTGACAGGATTTGGTCACTTGGCGTTTCTGGCTTACTAACGCTACTCAATAAAAATAAAGTAGGCATTGCGCAAGCTACGCAATTACGTGAAGTAGAGGCAGCAGAATTTATAGCCTTGCAAGCCAAAATTATCTCTGAAGCCAACACTGCTAAAGCAGAAGTTAGTCAGGCATATGCAACTTTGGAAAATCAACAGCAACTCCAGCGTGCGCAAGAAGAAAACTTAAAGCGTGTGCAGCAAAAATTTTTAGCTGGAGAAGTAGACAGGCTCGCGTTAAATTACGCAAAAATAGAAAATGACAAGGTCGAAAAAAATGGGGCGCTTGCTAATTTTCATTTAAAAATGATGCTCAATCAATTAGAAAATACATTGCAGAAACCTTTAACGGTAACGCATTTAAATGCAGTATCCAGTGAATCTTTACAGTAATTAAATGCGCAAAGATCATGAATCGTAAAATAGCTATTATTATCACTTTACAAGCTTGTTTAATAATCCTGCTATTTTGGGGCCTGGTTTATTATGGAAAAGATGAATATGAAACCTTTACGCAAACATCTGATGAGCAAATTGAAACTACCAAGCAGTTGACTAATAAGCAAGACAGGGGATTTATAACTTTAGCGCTTGCGGTGCAGCAGAAAAGTGAAATTAAAACGAGTGTTTTAAAAACAAGCACTTTTCAAGCCAATACAACCCATTATGGTACGGTCGTCAATATTGAAAATCTCATCGAGTTACGCTCACGTTATATGGCTGCCAAAGCAGAATTACTACTGATAAAGACAAATTTAATGCATGCCCAAGAGGAATACACCCGATTCCATATTCTTAATTCAGATGATAAAAATATTTCAGACCAGGTTTTAGCCGCAGCATTAACCGAAGTAAAAATAGTAGAAGCTAAAATGCAAGCGGCCAGATTGAATGCCAATGGCATTCTTGATTTAATGCGGCAAACCTGGGGAGAAAAGTTGACCCAACTCACGATCAATAACAGTAACCTTATACAAAATCTAGCCAATAACAATGAAGCTTTGATTCAGGTTACTTTAGCGTTTGATGCTCCAGAACCAGCGGCAGGCAGTCAAGTTAATGTAACGCCTTTTTCAGCACCCCTTGCTGATAGCCGCGCTACATTTCTTTCTCGGGCACCAGCAAATAATGGAGCGCTGCAAGGTAAAACCTATTTTTATCATACGAAAAATAAAGATTTACGCAAGGGTACGCAGGTGACAGTCCTATTTACTGATCAACAAATTAAAAACGGCAGTTCAAATTTAGAGCCTAAAGAAAATGGACTTGTTATTCCTAACGAGGCTGTGGTTTGGTACGGTGGCAAAGCTTGGGTGTACCGTAAAAATGGGGATGAGCAATTTGAACGATTACCGTTAAGCACAAATATTGAAACAGAAAATGGCTGGTTTTATCAAAACCAGCAAAAAAATAGCCTCAAAGCCAATGACGCAGTGGTTACTAATGGTGCCCAATTATTACTTTCTGAAGAATTTAAATCACAGATAACTAATGAAAATGATGATTAATCCGCCATGATGTCGGCTTTGGTAGCTTTTTCTATACGATTCAATGGCGTTGTTATTGGCTTAGCTGCACTGATGGTGCTATACGGTGTTTATAGCTTATCCAATAGTAATCTGGACGTATTTCCAGAATTTTCACCTGCGCAAATTATTATTCAAACGGAATCGCCAGGTTTGTCGGCAGAACTTGTAGAAAAATTAATTTCTCAACGCATTGAAAATAGCATTGCCGGCACTACTGGCATAGAAAGCATGCGGTCACAATCCATTCCAGGTCTATCCATTGTCACTATTATATTCAAGCAAAATAACAGCTTTGGTACAACTGACATCTATCGCAATCGCCAGATAATCGCAGAACGTTTAGCCACACTGAATAATCAGTTACCCTTAGGCATTACCCCTAACATTACCCCACTTACCTCTTCTGCCAGCACAGTATTAGGCATTGGGCTGACTTCCACAAAACGTAGTTTAATCGAATTACGCACGCAGGTTGACTGGTCTATTGTGCCTCACCTTTTAGCTATCCCTGGCGTGGCTGATGTAAATGTGTTTGGCGGCAAAGTAAGGCAATTTCAAGTGCAGGTCGATCCTGAAAAAATGGTGCGTTATGGGGTATCACTCATTCAAATCGAAGAAGCGGTCAAAAAGGCCACAGGTGTACGCGGTAACGGGTATATCGAAAATAAAAATCAACGCATTGTGATTAATACTGAAGGTCAATCCTCAACACCAGAAAAGCTGGCGCTAGCGACATTAGTGCATAAAAATGGACAAACCATCAGGCTAGGTGACATTGGTAAAGTAATTGAAGCGGCGGCACCATCAATTAGTGCGGCTTCTATTAACGAAGAAACAGGCATCTATCTATCAGTACAGGGCCAGTTAGGCGCTAATACCCATTCTGTGACTAAAGCCATTGAGCAGGCTTTAAATGAATTAAAACCTAGTTTAGCCGCTGAAAATGTTACCTTACATGAAGGCTTATTCAGGCCTGATAATTTTATTGATGTCGCGATCAAAGGGGTGCGCTTCGATATTGTCATTGGCTCTTTGCTGGTTATCATTGTTTTGTTTTTATTTTTGTTTAATGCGCGGACAGCGTTAATATCAGCAACAGCCATTCCATTGTCGCTTTTATCTGCCATCGTAGTCATGTCTTATTTCAATATCGGTATTAATATCATGGTGTTAGGCGGTTTAGCTATTGCACTGGGTGAAGTGGTGGACGATGCTATCATTGATACTGAAAATATCTTTAGAAGACTACGTGAAAATCGATTTTTAGCAGTTCCACAACCTACCTTTCAAGTGGTATTTAATGCCTCTATGGAAGTGCGTAGTTCAGTAGTGTACGCCACCATTATAGTAGCGCTGGTGTTTATTCCTCTGCTTACCTTAAGTGGGGTAGCAGGGAAGTTATTTGCCCCACTAGGGTTTGCCTATATAGCGGCAATTATAGCTTCACTGGCTGTAGCACTGACTTTAACGCCTGCACTATGTTATCTGTTTCTTGGCTCAGCAACTTTAGATGCTAAAGATCCGCCGCTCATACGCATCTTAAAAACAGGGTACGTGAATTTATTATATAAAATTGAAAAACATTACTTATTTATCATCACCTTAAGTTTTATTTTCATAGTTTTGATACTTGGACTTTTGCCTTTATTCAAAAGCCAATTTATTCCTACATTGCATGAGGGCCATTACATCATGCACATGACTGCCGTGCCAGGCACTTCAGAAGAGGAGTCGCTGCGAATCGGCAAAAAAGTTTCTGCTGCAATTCGTGAGATTAAAGGAGTTCAATCGGTGGCTCAGTGGGTGGGAAGAGCCCCCAATGGCGCTGATACCTTTGGCACTCATTACAGTGAGTTTGAAATTGAGATTGGTGCAGTTTCTGGAAAAGAGCAGCACCGTATTTTAAGGAATATCCGTGAAATACTGGATGGTAAAAAGGTAAGCGATAAGTCTGAAGCAGGATTTGTAGGCGTCAACTTTGCCATTAATACTTTTTTAACAGAACGTATAGAAGAGACTATTTCAGGTTATGCAGCTTCAACAGTCATCAATATTTATGGCAATGATTTAGATGCGCTGGATCGCGATGCAAAAGCCATTGCCTCCACTATAGCCAGCATTAAAGGTGCTGCTGAAGTGTTTGTACAGTCACCACCTGGCACCCCGCAATTAGCCATACGGCTACTACCCGAAAAATTAGCACACTGGGGTTTACAGTCCACAGAAGTGCTGGACACCATTCGAATCGCGTACGAAAGCCTACCCATTACACAGGTTTATGATGGCAATCGGGTAATTGGTGTGAGTGTAGTAGTTGAGGCTAAAGCACGGGACGATATTCAGGAAGCAGGTAATTTACCGTTATTTAATCCTGAAGGTAAATTGTTGCGACTGCGTGAT
>JAYVFU010000121.1:0-4086 GCA_043772865.1 Methylophilaceae bacterium | reverse complement strand
CATGCTTTCTACTTGGGATTCAGGCATCAATAATAATTGCGAACGTTTTACCCCCGATACGCTATTTTGCGTGGTAGTCGCGCAACCACTAAACTGTGTAGCCATAATTGCAGCAACGATTAAGACTAGTTTTTTTGTTTTCATTATTAAATCCTTGTTGAAAAACCTGAAATAAAAAAGAGGAATTAGTACTAAAGCATGCATGTCTTTACGTATATATGCCATGACAACGCGCATACAATTGATTCGGTTGATAATACTGAATGAAAGCTTAATAAATAATTAACGTCAATGATAAGAATGCGCTTTAACTGGTTAAAAAGTCATCTGTGAGCCTAATTCAACCACGCGATTAGGGGGTAATTTAAATTGATTGGTGATGGTTTCGGCAGACCGGAAAAGGCCAATGAATATTTTTTTACGCCAATAAGCCATGGTCGATTTTCGACTTGCAATAAGGATTTCTTTCCCAATAAAAAAGGAGGTGTCCATCGCGTCTAAGGACAAGCCTTCTGTCGCGCAAAGCAATAAATCACGCGGC
Organism: Methylophilaceae bacterium; assembly: GCA_043772865.1. GTDB lineage: Bacteria > Pseudomonadota > Gammaproteobacteria > Burkholderiales > Methylophilaceae > JACMMS01. Next base: position 3,545 of record JAYVFU010000121.1, on the reverse strand, counting down.
AAGTCTGGCAAATCTTTAAAACCATAACGCACCGTCACTTTGTAAAAATCATGCGGTAATATTTCTACCTCTACACGCTCTACTTCATTGGTATGCGGGTAGTCTAGAAATTTAACAGTCAGGATCACTACTTTTTCATGTAACACTTTATTGTGTTTTAAATTGTGTAACATTGCATGCGGCACGCCTTCAAGATTGGGTGTCATGAAAATGGCCGTTCCTGGAACGCGCGCGGGCGGGTGTGCACCAAGGGCTTCAATAAAAGGATCCAGTGCCATGGCTTCATTTTTCATATGTAAAAATAGCGCAGTTCGGCCTGTTTTCCAGGTGAGCATCAAGGTGAAAATAATTATGCCAATCAGTAAAGGCACCCAGCCACCGTCAGGAATTTTCAAGACATTCGCACTAAAAAATGCGACATCTATTATTAGAAACATACCTACTAATGCTCCGGTTTTTAGTTTGCTCCAACCCCACATATTATGAAACACAATACCTGCCAATAAAGTAGTGATCACCATGTCACCCGTCACGGCAATCCCATAAGCTGCAGCTAGATTACCAGAAGACCGAAAACCTAAAACCAGGATCATCACTGCCAGCATTAATCCCCAATTTACCCGGGGAATATAAATTTGCCCTTCCTGGCTTTCTGAGGTGTGCTCCACATGCATGCGCGGCAGATACCCCAGCTGTAGGGCTTGACGCGATACTGAGAATGCCCCAGTAATGACTGCTTGTGATGCAATGACAGCAGCAAGCGTGGCTAATACGATGAGGGGAAATAGCGCCCACTCAGGTGCCAATAAAAAGAAAGGGTTTTTAATGGTGGCAGGATTTTTAAGAATCAGCGCACCTTGACCGAAATAATTCAGTATCAATGCTGGCAATACAAAGCCAAACCACGCTAAGCGGATTGGAAATCTGCCAAAATGCCCCATATCTGCATACAGCGCCTCTGCTCCCGTCACTGCTAATACGACTGCACCGAGGGCTACAAAAGCGATCCATGGGCTGATGGTGAAAAAATGTAGTGCATAAGTCGGATTTAGTGCATGCAAAACAGTGGGATTATGCAAAATACCTTGAATACCTAACAAAGCTAAAGTACCGAACCAAAGTAACATGACCGGCCCAAAAAAAGCACCAACTAAAGCAGTGCCTTTACTTTGCGCCCAGAATAAGCCAAATAGCACGATCAGGGTAATCGGTAATATAAGTGGGTGTAGCACGGGAGCGGCAACCTCTAAGCCTTCCACGGCTGAAAGTACAGAAATAGCCGGCGTGATCATGCCATCTGCATAGAACATACACGCACCTAAAATTCCCAGCAACATAATTACCCGCTGTTTTTTTACGTTTTGCGCAGTATTATGGCTGGCAAGAGCCAATAACGCCATAATGCCACCTTCGCCGCGATTATCTGCTCGCATGATAAAGGCCACATATTTAACAGACACCACCATAATAAGTGCCCATACAATCAGCGATAAGATGCCAAACATATTCACTTCGTTTAGGGGTACAGGATGTGTGCCCGCAGAAAAGACTTCTTTCATGGTGTATAAGGGGCTAGTTCCGATATCTCCAAACACCACGCCTAATGCGGCTAGGGTAAGGGCGGATAACTTTGGCTTATTGCCAGCTTGAGTCGACATTGATATAAGGTAAAAGTAACAAAATGGTTATTATCAATCAACTTAAACACTTAACCAACCACTTTTTTTCGCCACTTGTATTAAAGGGCTTCTGAAATGGCTTATGTAATTCATTATGGCTTGGTTTCAATAATGATAGCTTCAGCCGAACCTATGCCAAAAGTGAGCTTAACCTGCTCATTATCTTTTAGCTGCTGACTTGAACTAATGATATTTGCTGAGGAATTTTGCACAAACGCATAGCCACGTGTAAGTACGGCTTGCGGATTAAGATGGTGCAAATTTTGACTTAATCTAAATAAATGCTGTTGTTTAGTTTGTAATTGCTGGCTGACGTTTGAATTTAATCGATAACTCATCTGCACTAGTTGAGATTTTTGTTGTGCAATGTGCTGCAATGGTGAAATGAGCCGGCGCGCTAAAAAATCCAGCGTTTGATTGCGCTGGTTAAGAAAAGACTGCGTTTTCTTTAAGAGCTGTTGTTTATATTGGTTTAATGTGGTTAATAAAGATTCACGTGATGGCGTTGCTAATTCTGCCGCCGCTGTAGGCGTTGCAGCGCGCATATCCGCAACAAAGTCACAGATAGTAAAATCAGTCTCATGGCCTATGCCGCTGATGGTTGGTAATGCACAATTTGCAATGGCGCGCGCGACATTTTCATCATTGAACTGCCATAAATCTTCCATGCTGCCACCTCCGCGGCAAATGATCAGTACGTCACATTCTGCACGATTACTGGCTGCATTGATTGCCTTGGCAATAGCTAAAGACGCACCTTTGCCTTGTACAGGTGTGGGGTAAATAATAATTGGCAAGCCCGGCATACGACGTTGCAAAGTAGTCAATACGTCTCTAAGGGCGGCTGCATCTGGTGAGGTTACGATGCCTATGCATTTAGGAAAAAATGGCGCCTTTTTTTTGTAGGCATGATCAAACAAGCCTTCTGCCTGTAATTTAAGTTTCAGCTTTTCAAAGGCCTCAAATAATGCACCCAAACCTGCGCGTTGCAAAAATTCAACCGTAAGCTGAAAGTCGCCTCTTGCTTCGTAAAGCGTTACATTGCAACGCGCTTCTACTTTGTCACCTTCTTTAGGCGCCCAATCCAGATAACTATTGCGGCCTTTAAACATCACGCAGCGAACTTGCGCGTTTTTATCTTTAAGTGAAAAATACCAGTGGCCGCTGGCTGCCCGGGTTAAATTAGAGATTTCACCGGACACCCAGAACAGCGGAAAATTCTGTGTGAGTATTTGATTCGCTAAACGATTTAACTCGCTCACGGTCAATACTTTACGCGTTAATTCACTCCGCGGATTTTCAGGAATAGCAGGGCTGTAAGAAAGTTCTTCCTGACTTAGTGTTTTATTGGTTGAGTTGTTCGCAGGAGAACTGCTCGTTAAGTCTAAGTTATTTTGCTCGTTCAAAATAGTGGTAATCCGTTACAATCTATTTAATTATTATAGGGCTAATTAAAAAATGATGCGTGAGTTAAGCGGTAAATTAGACTGCAGTAAATTAGGCTGCAATAAATTTTTCGGCGGTCGCAAAGGCTATTTTTATGGTTTTTTAGCGAGTTTTGGTTTAGTAACGTTGGCATTGGTAATACAAACGCATTATCACTTAGAGCCATGCCCGCTTTGCATATCACAGCGCATGGTGTTTATGGGGCTAGGGTTAATTTTTTTAGCGGCTGCCTTTCAAAAACCATCGCCTTTAGGGCGAAAAATTTATGCATTTTTGCTGGTGTTAACTTCAATGGGTGGTGCTGGAATAGCTATTCGCCACTGGTATTTACAAGCGCATCGCGAAAGTATGGTTGCTGATTGCGGTGTAGGTTTTGATTATATGTTCGATAATTTCCCGCTGCAAAAAGCGCTTACATTA
>JAYVFU010000120.1:0-12364 GCA_043772865.1 Methylophilaceae bacterium | reverse complement strand
CCATAGAGGCTGAGCTACCAACTACCGTTTGTATAAGGGTGGTATCACCAGTTAATCGGGATAATACTTCGCCAGTTTGCAAGGTTTCAAAGAATTGTGGAGACTGAGTTAGTACACGACCATAAACAGCGCTACGTAAATCCACAGTGACACGTTCACCTATCCATGCCACCGTAAAATAGCGTGATGCAACCATTAGCGCCCAGAAGGCGGCTAGGGCAAATAAAATGCCAAAATGACTGTTTAAGCTGATGTTAGAGGCTCTGCCGCCACTATTTGCCACAGCGGTGGTAACAGCAGAACTTGCAGTTGTCTTTGCTGCACCAAAACCAAAGTCGATTAAATCTCTGAAAGCTAATGGCACTAATAATAATGCACCAGAAGCCAAGCATAGCAACACCAATGCAAGCGCAGATTGTTTTCTATAAGGCTTTAAAAATGGCCACAAATCTTTAAGTGAGGCAATGCGTTTAGTAGGTACTGGGGTAGGGTTAGTCATGAGGGCTCGATGGGGTTATAGCTTAAAACGCTAGATACAAAAATGGTGTCTTTATAATGATTTAGCAAGTGGCTAATCGTTCAGCCAAGATTGAAAAATAAAACTTCCAAAGCAAAGCCAGTATTTACTCAGGCTGGTATAGTGGGGCTAAATTTATGGGAGTTTTAAATGTTTTCACTCAAAAAGCATCCACATCCACGTTTGCTCATTGCTATCATATTAGGCATTTTTATCGCTTTTCTAATGCCAGACCATTTTCGATTAATATCTAAAATATTGATTGGCTGGAATATCGCTGTTTGGACTTATCTAGTGCTGATGGCTTGGTTGATGGTGCATGCAACACACGAAAAAGTCATTAAAATTGCAGATCAAGAAGATAAGCGAGCCGTGGTTATTTTAGCTATGCTATCAATTGCCGCTATCGCAAGTTTAGCCACTATTGTTTTAGAGCTTTCTGCAGCTAAACATGCAGATGGCTTTCGTATATTGCATTATTTTTTTACTGCCACTACTATTTTAGGCTCTTGGTGTTTTGTGGGTACAATATTCACTGTGCATTACACCCGCACCTATTATCAAGCACCAACTAATCAACGCCCTTTAACTTTCCCCAACAAACATACCACGCCCGATTATTGGGATTTCTTGTATTTCTCATTTACCATTGCTGCTGCCGCACAAACTTCAGACATTACAATTAATACGCGAGATATGCGAAAAATTGTACTATTTCAATCGGTATTAAGCTTTTTTTTCAATGCAGCTATTATCGGTTTATCTATTAACATAGCTGCCAGCTTGATTAGTTAGTCTAATTTCTGGCCGTTAATCTTCTATTCTAAAACCAACTTTAAGTGTGACTTGATAATGGGCAACTTTGCCATCCTCAATATGCCCGCGAGTTTCAATGACTTCAAACCAGTTTAAATTTTTAAGTGTGAACGATGCCTTTGCAATGGCAGTTTGAATAGCATCATCTGTTCCTATCGTTGATGAGCCCACTAGTTCTATTACTTTATAAGTATGCGCGGTCATTTTAATCTCCTGAGTTTAGTTTAAATATCTTTAATTTAATGAATATTAGCACGCCAAAATTGATTTGCATGTAGGCTAAAGCCTACATAACAGAGTCATCGTTAATTAACGATTAGTGCTGTAGCCTGCAAGTCCAATCATCAGTCTAACTAACCCATAGATTACCCATGAAAAAAATCTTTTTATGATATGTCCATGTAACCAGCTATCCATTGTGACTTTAGTTGCGCCATCATCCATAGATTTCTGTAGTTCTAGCCTTAACGCTACAGAAAATTGTGCATTATCAATTTCAACATTTGCTTCTCGTGACATTAACAAGCTAAACGGATCAATATTTGACGAGCCGACCATAGCCCATTGATGGTCAATGACGGCAACTTTGCTATGCATAAAGCTTTTATGATACTCAAAAATTTCGATGCCCTGCTTTAAAAAGGCGCTATATAGTGCGTGTGAGGCGAAGTCTAATAACAGATACTCAACTCGACCTTGTAGTAATAAAACAACACGCACATTACGCTCTGCGGCTTTGCGAAGGGCATGACGGAATCGCAACCCTGGGAGAAAATATGCATTTGCAATCACAATTTCTGTCTTAGCAGCCCTAATCGCGGAAAGGTAAGCGTCTTCAATATCACGTCGATGCCATAGATTATCTCGCAGTAAAAATCGAGCTCGAATATCACCCACAACATTTTGATTAGAAATTTTATATGCATTTGCGTGTAATGCATTATCTTCAGCTTTAGCGGGTTTGGGTTGCGTTATTTTTAAGTTGTTGAGCCTTAAAGAGCGCAATTTTTTCAGATAAAGCCGCCGCCACAACAACTTCACGCTTAAGTGCATGCTCGCTAAAATTGGACCTTGTAGTTGCACAGCATAATCGAGTCGAGGAGATGCTGTGTGCGGCGTATTAAAGTCATCAATAATATTAATACCACCGACAAAACCAATCTCACCGTCAATGACCGATACTTTGCGGTGCATGCGTTGTAAACGGTTACGTTTTAAGGTCCATGGTGAAATTTTTGGTCGGTAAAACAGCACCCCAACGCCTGCAAGTTGTAGCTCGCTTACATATTTTTTTGGTATATCTTTACTGCCAAATCCATCTAACACCACATATACACTAACACCACGTGCAACAGCATCCTGCAAGGCTTTACCAACCTTTAAGCCTGTTTTGTCAGATTCAAAGATATAAGTTTGCAGGTAAATTTCGTGTTGAGCATTGCCAATAGCTGATAAAAGTGCGGGGAAATATTCACCACCACTACGTAATAAACTAATTTGATTGTTATCTAGAAAGTGATTCACTATGCATTTGTAGCTTGTTTATAACTTATGCAGTGTGGCAGATAACGCAGCGTGATCTGAAGCATGCCCATTAAAAATTCCACTATGTACTTGGCTATGTTGAATTTGAAAGCCGCGCGTGTAAATGCGATCTAGCCTAAATAAAGGTAATAGTGCAGGAAAACTACGTGCGTGTTTGCCATGCATCACTTCAAACACCTCTTTCAAATGTTGCTGTTCAATTAATAACCCTGTCGCTTTTTGAGTCCAATCATTAAAATCACCTGCAATAATTAAAGGGGCATCTTTAGGTACAAGCTTATTGATTCGATTATTAAGCGCGGTTAATTGCTGGCGGCGCCATACTGAAAATAAGCCTAGATGTACACAAATGCAATGTAAAGGTTGATCCCATCCTGGAACAGCAATTTCACAATGTAATAGACCGCGTTGTTCGACTTTGTTTGCTGATATATCTTCGTTTTCCCATTGCACGATGGGAAATTTAGACAGTATGGCATTGCCATGATGACCGTCAGACCGCAGAGCGTTTTGCCCATAAGCAAAATCTGACCACACACTGTCTGCTAAAAATTCATACTGCGCACCAGTGGTTAGTTGTTTGTGTCGTACATGGCTACCACGCACTTCTTGTAGAAAAACAATATCTGCATGCAATTTGCGAATCAATTCGCGTTGTTCATGCAACATGAGGCGTGCATTAAAAATACTGACGCCCTTGTGAATATTAAAAGTGGCAATACGTAGCGTGTTTTGCAAAAAATGACCTAATTTAAAGAGTTTTACACTATTTTACAGTCGCCCCAAAATTGAGGTTAATGCATCAGTTACTATATGTACATTGGCTGTTATTACATTTAGTTAATTACGTTAGCGATTAAAATATAGGTTTGATGGATTTAATTTATAAACCTATCGAAACATATTAGCTCATACAAGCTGTATAAATAATAAAATTTTAAGGTTACTTTTATGAATGAACACCAAAGTCCATTACTTTTAAATTTAGAAAATAATAATAAAAAGTCAAAAAATAGTGGCTATAAATGGTGGATTTTCATTCTTGTATTACTCATTGCGATATTTTGGTTTTACAAGCATCAAACGCGTCAGGCAGAACCTACAGATAATAAAAAATTTGAAGGTAACGCAAAGCCAACATCCGTATCCGTTGCAAAAGCTGTGCAGCGTGATATGCAGGTTTTTCAGGATGCTTTAGGTACTGTCACCTCACGCAATTCAGTGATTGTCAAATCAAGGATTGATGGCCAGTTAATCAACTTATACTTTCGTGAAGGGCAAATGGTAAAAGCGGGTGAATTGCTGGCGCAGATAGATCCACGATCTTATGAAGTGCAATTAGCGCAAGCCAATGCGCAACTTAATAAAGATAAAGCTTTATTAGAAAACGCACAAATTGATGCAGAGCGTTACAAAACGTTAATGAGTCAAGATTCAATTTCTAAGCAGCAAGTCGATACGCAAGCATCGTTAGTGCATCAATATCTTGCCGCCTTAGCTGTAGACCAAGCACAAGTAGATACGGCAAAGCTAAATCTTAGCTACGCAAAAATAACTGCACCAATTAGTGGTCGAGTTGGGCTGCGTCAGGTAGATGCTGGCAATATGATTCATAGTGCCGATGCTAATGGCATTGTCACGATTACGCAGTTACAGCCAATTAGCGTGTTATTTAATATCCCCGAAGATAATTTACCAGAGGTTAATCAGCGTATGAAAGCAGGTGAAGTGTTGCCAGTTGATGCTTTTGATCGTGGCCAAAAAATTAAATTAGCAAGTGGCAATTTACTCACAGCAGATAACCAGATTGATGCCACCACTGGCACAATTAAATTGCGTGCTGAATTTAAAAATGAAGATGGTGCGTTATTTCCTAATCAATTTGTCAACGTCAAAATGTTAGTTAATGTACAAAAGTCTGCAGTTGTTATTCCTGTTGCAGGCTTGCAGCGCGGTAAAAATGGTGATTACGTATATTTGCTGCAATCGGGTAACACTGTGAGTTTACGCCCTGTTAAATCTGGACATGCGGATGCTGAAGTTGTATCCATTGAAAGTGGTTTAAATGTAGGTGACGAGGTGGTGGTGGATGGGGCGGATAAGTTGCGTGATGGGGCTAAGGTAAAGCTTGCAGGGCGAGGCGGGGCTGCTAAGGCAGCTGCGCATGTCGGGTTAAAACCCGACCTACGTGAGGCTGGTTTGGGTACGGCGGGGTTATCTAAGACGCTGGATTTATCGCGTGTTGCAGGTAACAAAGATAGCGCCCAAATGCATACTCAAACTAAAATGCAGCATCAACATAGTATTCAATCAAAGATTAGCGTCCAAGCAAAAGCTGGCATAGAAGCAAAGCCTAGCGTCGAAGCAAAGCCTACTGCTGAATGAATCCGTCCCGTTTATTTATTTTACGTCCGGTCGCCACTACGCTACTGATGATTGCCATTTTACTTTCGGGTATTTTGGCTTACAGAATGCTGCCTTTATCAGCCCTGCCTGAGGTGGATTACCCCACTATACAAGTAGTTACGTTATACCCGGGGGCTAGCCCTGACGTAGTGACATCATCCATTACCGCACCTTTAGAGCGTCAATTTGGGCAAATGCCGGGTTTAAATCAGATGTCATCTACCAGCTCTGGTGGGGCATCAGTGATTACCTTGCAATTTGTACTCAATATGGGTTTGGATGCAGCAGAGCAACAAGTACAGGCTGCGATTAATGGCGGTAGTAATTTTTTGCCCACTGATTTACCAACGCCGCCAATTTATAGCAAAGTAAACCCGGCAGATGCGCCTATTTTAACGCTGGCGCTCACATCAAAAATATTACCGCTCATTAAGGTAGAAGACCTTGCAGATACACGATTAGCACAAAAAATCTCACAGTTAAGTGGTGTCGGATTGGTGACGATTAGTGGCGGACAGCGTCCAGCAGTGCGCGTACAGGCTAATCCTAAATCATTAGCGGCGTATGGCATTACTTTAGAAGATTTACGCACTTCAATTAGCAATGCAAATCAAAGCCAAGCTAAAGGCAGTTTTGATGGTGCGGCACGTGCTTCAACCATCGGTACTAATGATCAACTTAAGACGGCTGATCAATATCGTAGTTTGGTGATTGCTTACCGCAATGGCGCACCAATACGCATTAGTGATATCGCCAATGTAGTAGAGGATGCTGAGAACACGCAACTTGCTGCTTGGGCTAATCGTGACCCTGCAGTGATATTAAATATTCAGCGCCAACCGGGTGCCAATGTCATTCAGGTAGTAGACCGCGTGAAAGAGCTATTGCCACAAATTCAAAGTTCACTACCCGCTGAACTAAATGTGGTGGTACTCACAGACCGCACCACGACTATTCGCGCTTCGGTACATGATGTGCAATTTGAGTTGCTATTGTCTGTGGGACTAGTTGTGATGGTCATTTTCTTGTTTCTACGCAATATCCCCGCCACGTTTATCCCAAGTATTGCCGTGCCTTTATCATTAGTGGGTACGTTTGGCGTGATGTATATCGCTGGTTTTAGTATTAATAATCTCACCTTGATGGCACTGACTATTGCCACAGGCTTTGTGGTGGATGATGCAGTGGTGATGATTGAAAACATCTCACGCTATATTGAGCAAGGCGATACGCCGATGGAAGCAGCACTTAAAGGCTCTAAGCAAATTGGCTTTACTATTATCTCGCTCACGTTTTCACTCATTGCCGTATTAATTCCACTGCTATTTATGGGCGATGTAGTCGGGCGACTATTTCGCGAGTTTGCCATTACGTTGGCGGTGGCTATTCTTATTTCAGCAGTGGTGTCACTGACTTTAACGCCCATGATGTGCGCACGTTTGTTAAAGCACACTCCTGAAAGTGAACGCGGCTGGTTTTATAACAAAGCGGGTAAGGTGATTGATAATATTATCCAGCTATATGGCAGATTGCTCACACAAGTTTTAAATCGTCAAGCTTTAACTTTGCTGGTTGCACTAGGTACATTGGGTTTAACCGTGTTGCTTTATTTGGCAGTGCCCAAAGGATTTTTTCCGATACAAGATACGGGCGTGATTCAGGCGATATCTGAGGCACCACAATCTATATCATTTACCGCGATGGGTGAGCGTCAACAAGCATTGGTAGATATCATACTGAAAGAGCCTGCTGTAGAAAGTGTGTCTTCTTTTATTGGGGTAGATGGTAGCAATACGACACTCAATAGCGGACGTATGCTGATTAACCTAAAGCCGCAGGTAGACCGCACAGATAATATGCAAACGGTTATTGGGCATCTGAAAGATAAGTTAGCATCTATTAGCGGTATTTCACTTTACATGCAGCCAGTGCAGGATTTAACCATTGAAACCCGCATTAGCCGTAGTCAATACCAATTTATGATGGACGATGCTAATGCAGATACTTTAGAAAATGGTGTTGATAAAATCGTACAGCGGTTGCAACATTCACCGCTGCTTAAAGATGTGGCCAGTGACCTGCAAAATAAAGGCTTACAAGCCTATTTAGATATAGATGGAGATGCGGCTGGCAGGCTTGGTATCACAACGGCGGCCATTGATAACGCGCTTTATAACGCGTTTGGCCAACGATTGATTTCTAATATATTCACGCAATCCAATCAATACCGTGTGGTGCTAGAGGTTGCACCAGAATTTCGACTGGGGCCCGAAGCTTTGGCTGGCATTTATGTAACTGCTACTAATGCTGCATATAACACATCTGGGACTACAGATACTTTTGTACAAGTGGCTTCCAACAAACAAGTGCCTTTAAATGCCATCGCAAAAATCAGTGAACGTCAAACGCCTTTAGTGATTAATCATTTAGGGCAATTTCCCGCAGCCAATGTTTCGTTTAACTTAGCCCAAGGTGTTTCGCTAAGTGCGGCCGTTAAAGAGATTGAAGCTGCACAGCAAGAAATTAACTTGCCACAAAGTACACGTTTAGTGTTTCAAGGCGCTACCACGGCTTTCCGCGCTTCTTTAGCTAATCAGCTATTTCTGATTCTGGCGGCTATCGTGACTATGTATATCGTACTTGGTGTGTTGTATGAAAGTTTTATTCACCCAGTGACCATCCTATCAACACTGCCATCTGCAGGGATAGGCGCATTATTGGCGTTAATGATCTCGGGCAACGATTTAGGCATTGTCGGCATCATTGGTATTATTCTGCTGATTGGTATTGTGCAAAAAAACGGCATTATGATCGTCGACTTTGCTCTGGAGGCGCAACGTGAACAAGGAATAACCCCGCGTGAGGCGATATACCAGGCTTGCTTGTTACGTTTAAGACCGATATTGATGACTACTATGGCAGCCCTGCTTGCCGCCTTACCATTAATGTTGGGGTCAGGGGTGGGTTCAGAGTTACGCCATCCACTAGGTTTAACTATGGTGGGTGGATTAATAGTCAGCCAAGCATTAACGCTATTTACTACACCCGTGATTTATTTAGCTTTTGTTCGATTATCAGCTCGCTTAAATAAATGGCGTAGTCGCGAAGCGGATATTCATGCCATTTAATTAACATGAGTTTATCTAGACTTTTTATTTATAGACCTGTTGCAACCACGCTGCTTACCATTGGCATTACTTTAGCGGGTGCTTTAGCATTTACGTTGCTGCCAGTCGCCTCATTGCCGCAGATTGATATTCCAACCATTGCGGTGCAAGCACAGCTGGCTGGTGCTAGCCCAGAAACCATGGCATCTACCGTGGCAACACCATTAGAGCGTGCACTCGGACGTATTGCTGGCGTTACCGAGATGACTTCATACAGCAGCTTAGGCTCTAGCCGTGTCATTTTACAATTTGATTTAGATCGACCTGTAAACGGCGCTGCTCGCGATGTGCAAGCCGCTATTAACAGCGCGCGCAGCCTGTTGCCAACAAGTTTAAATCGCAACCCAACCTATCGCAAAGTGAATCCAGCGGATGCACCTGTGATGGATTTAGCGCTCACTTCTGACACCATGACCACGGCACAAATTTACGATATTGCAGATTCCATTGTTGCGCAAAAATTTGCGCAAGTTGATGGGATTGGTCAAGTGGACGTAGATGGCGGCTCACAGCCTTCAGTGCGTATAGAGCTTAACCCATTGGCGTTAGCACGCTATGGTATTAGTACCGAAAGTGTGCGTACCGCAGTGGCTACTACCAATGCTAATCGGCCCAAAGGTTTTGTTGAGAATGATAGTAGGCATTGGCAAATTGGCGCTAATGACCAATTGAAAGCGGCCACTGAATATGCAAATCTCATTATTGCAGTCAATAATGGCGTGGTAGTGAGGTTATCAGATGTAGCAACCGTTAAAGACTCCGTGCAAGACGTGCGTAATTTTGGCAGCGCTAACGGCAAGCCAGCCGTACTCATTCATTTACGCCGTGAGCCTGGCGCTAATGTTGTGGAAACCATAGACCGCGTAAAAACTTTACTACCGCAGCTAAAGGCGACTATTCCTGGTGCTATTGATATGACTATCGTATTGGATCGTACACCGTCTATCCGTGCCTCATTGCATGAGATTGAAACCACTTTAGCGATTTCAATAGGCCTGGTTATTTTTGTGGTTTTTGTTTTTTTGCGCAACCCACGAGCCACGTTAATTCCCGCCGTTGCTGTACCTGTTTCGCTAATTGCTACTTTTGCAGCCATGTATTTATTTGGTTTTAGTTTGGATAATTTATCGCTGATGGCGCTCACCGTGGCAACAGGTTTTGTGGTGGATGATGCGGTAGTGGTGCTAGAGAACGTTTCTCGACATATCGAAAATGGCTTAAGCCCCTTGCAAGCGGCACTAAAAGGTGCAAAAGAAGTCAGTTTTACCGTGCTTTCTATGAGCCTTTCACTCGTTGCGGTGTTTATTCCTGTCATTATGATGGGCGGATTAGTGGGGCGATTTTTAAGTGAGTTTTCTATCACGCTAGCGGTTGCTGTTCTCATTTCACTCGTAGTTTCACTTACCACTACGCCCATTATGTGTGCTTATTTATTGCGTAGTAAAAAACCTGATTGGGCTAAACATGAAAGTAAATTAGCGCGTTTTGCGCGTACAACTTTAGAATCTATGCAAAACGGCTACGCAAGTTCTCTTGCATGGGCACTCAGGTTTAGCCCATTGATGATGTTGATTTTGCTTGGTACAGTCGTTTTAAACGTATGGCTTTATACCGTGGTGCCAAAAGGCTTTTTTCCACAGCAAGATAGTGGGCGTATTACAGGCAATATTGTGGCAGACCAAGCCATTTCTTATCAAGCCATGTTGGGCAAGCTTAATCGCTATAACGACATTATTAAGGCAGACCCAGCAGTGCAAGCCTTTAGCGCCTCTACTGGCGGTGGTTCACGCAACACGGCACGTATGATGATTGCGCTAAAACCAGCTTCAGAGCGCGATGTGACCAGTGACCAATTTATAGAGCGGATTAGAAAAAAAACTGCACGCGAAACTGGCTCTAAACTGACTTTACAGGCGGATCAGGATATCCGTGTAGGTGGCAGGTCTTCTGGTGCGCAATATCAATATACTTTACAAGCGGATAACTTAACTGATTTACGCGTATGGGAACCCAAAATAAAAGAAGCGTTTTCAAAGCTGCCACAGCTTGCTGATGTGAATACTGATAGCCAAGATAAAGGCTTGCAGACTATGATTAAGGTAGATAGAGATGCTGCATCTAGGTTGGGTATTAATATGCAACAGATAGATTCAACCCTCAATAATCTATTTGGGCAGCGCCAAATATCCACCATTTATAATCCGCTAAACCAATACAAAGTAGTCATGGAAGCTGCTCCGCAATACTGGCAAAGCCCTGAAGTCTTACGTGACGTGCAAATTATTGTACCCAATGACAATGGTACTAATACGGCAATACCTTTAATGACATTTGCTAGTTTTGGGCCAACTAATACAACGCTATCAGTGAACCATCAAGGGCAGTTTGCAGCGAGTACTTTGTCATTTAATCTGCCAGAAAAAGTATCATTATCTGAAGCTACATTGGCTATTAATGACGAGATGAAGCGCATCGGCGTACCAGATACGGTACATGGTGACTTTCAGGGTACCGCTAAAATCTTTAAGCAATCTCTGAGCAATCAGCTATGGTTAATTGTTGCGGCTTTACTCACCATTTATATCGTATTGGGTGTGCTATACGAGAGCTATATTCATCCGTTGACCATCATATCAACGCTGCCATCAGCTGGCGTTGGAGCATTATTGGCACTATTGTTGTTTGAAGTCGAGTTCAACATTATGGCGATGATAGGTGTATTGCTGTTAGTGGGTATCGTTAAAAAGAACGCTATTATGATGATTGATTTTGCCATCGATGCAGAGCGTAGTAGGGGATTAAGCTCGCGCGATGCCATTTACGAAGCCTGCCAGTTGCGCTTTCGCCCAATTATGATGACCACCATCGCTGCATTGCTAGGCGCATTGCCACTGGCATTAGGTTCAGGCGAAGGTCACGAGTTACGTCAACCATTAGGCATTGCGATTGTTGGCGGTTTGATTTTTAGCCAGATGTTGACTTTATATACTACGCCTGTCGTTTATCTTTATCTGGATAGGTTGAGTATTTGGTGGCGTAAAGTACTCAATCCAACGGTTGTAGGCTTAAGTTTAGAAAAATAAAGGCAGGAAAAATAGTTTGATGAGGAGTTGTTGCAATGCTTAACGTATTTTCTAACGCTGTTAAACCTAAGCTAATTTTACGATTAGCAGTTATTGCTAGCATGACAGGAGGCTGCATGTTAAGTGCCTGTACCCTAGGCCCCAATTATGTAAAACCTGAAGTGCAAGCCCCAGCAGCTTTTAAAGAACAACAAGGCTGGAAATTAGCTGCGCCGCAAGATACTTTACCTAAAGGCAAATGGTGGGAGTTGTTTGGGGATAAAGAGTTGAACGCTCTAGTAGCGCAGGTAGAAGTTTCAAATCTCAATATAAAAGCGGTACAAGCGCAATTTGCCCAAGCACGAGCTTTATCTCAGCAAGCCCGCGCTGACTATTACCCAACGGTGACGGGTGGTTTATCTTTTAGCCGTAATAAGCCTGCCAGCAATAATACCAACGCCACTAATTACGATCCTGCAATTAATAGCACTTACCGTGTAAATGCTGATGCGAGTTGGGAGCCTGATATCTGGGGTCGCGTAAAACGTTCAGTTGAAGCAGGCGATGCAAGTTTACAAGCAAGTGCAGCGGATATTGAAGCGGCTAAATTAAGCGCACAAGCTGAGCTCGCACAAAACTACTTTATGTTGCGCATTGCCGATGCCAGAAAGCAATTATTTGACGATACAGTGGCAGCATATGAAAAATCGCTTAAGCTTACACAAAATCAATATGCAGTTGGTGTAGTGGCACGTGCTGATGTGGTTGCCGCAGAAACTCAGCTTAAATCAGCTAAAGCCCAAGCTGTAGATGTTGGCGTGCAACGTGCGCAAATGGAGCATGCCATAGCA
>JAYVFU010000119.1:0-4092 GCA_043772865.1 Methylophilaceae bacterium | reverse complement strand
TAATGCTGACGGCCTGCGAGTTTATCCATCAAGTGAAGCTTCAATATCAATTCTTGGTCAGAATGTAGCTGGATATCTGGTAGTTCCTTGCTGGTCAGATGGAATTTTGCAAACTTTACAATTTATTCCACCTAATGAAGGTAAAAAACTAAACCAACCTGGCGCATCTTTTAATGACGGGTATTTTACTATTGGGAAAATTGTTGACACCGCCTATATCTGCGAAGGAATCGGTGCTGCCTGGTCTTGCGCTGCATGCACAGGTAAGGCAGCAGTAGTTTGTTTTGGATCAGGTCGTATGAAAACAGTTGCTGAGAAATTACATCTGCTGTTTCCAAAGTGTAATTTAGTGCTAGTGCCAGACCAAGGCAAAGAATCACAGGCAGAAGCTATAGCTACTGTAATCAATGGCTCATTTGTGAAAATGCCTTCTGATAAAAACAATAATTATGATGCAAATGATTTTGCTGCTGAGTTTGGAGGTGAAGCATTGCGTGATCTGCTTTATAACCAGCGAAATACACAGCCCATGCGGTTCAAGTTGCTCTCTGGTGAAGAATTATACAATGCGCCAGCCATGCAATGGCTAATTCGAGGCTTGCTGCCAAAAACAGGACTTGCCGCACTGTACGGCCCAAGCGGATCGGGAAAGTCTTTCCTAATGCTTGACATCGCTTGTGCTATAGCAGGTGGTCATCATGACTAATTGGTTTGATTATAAAATTACACACTGTCCGGTAATTTACGTTTGTCTGGAAGGCGAAGCCGGAATGGGTAAACGTGTCAAAGCTTGGTGCCAGTTCCATAAAAGATCAGCGCCAAAATCATTGCAGTTTATTACGCAGGCTTTTGACCTCCTAAAACCTGCTGACGTCGAAGATTTAGCACGCGCCATTGTTGCCTGCGGCTATATAAACGGCTTGGTAATACTTGATACGTTGAACCGTGCTGCATCTGGTGCAGATGAGAACTCTAGCGTTGATATGAGCAACATTATTGCCGCATCCAAGAAATTGCAAACTCTAGTCGGAGGGCTGGTCTTACTGGTGCATCACACAGGTAAAGATGCATCTAAGGGACTAAGAGGTCACTCTAGCCTTTACGCAGCTTTAGATAGTGCGATTGAAGTTGGCAAGAATGGCAATCGTAGACAATGGGCTTCGAGCAAATCAAAAGATGACGTATCTGGAGATATACATCCATTCAAGTTGCATGTTGTTGATCTAGGCACTGATGAGGATGGAGAAAAAACAACTTCTTGCGTAGCTACAGTTGATGACGGAGAAAAAGTCATCCAACAAGTAAAGCTACCAACCGGCGGAAATCAAAAGATTGCATTGAATGCATTAGACGAATCGCTGAAGCACGCAACAAATTTTGGTGAAGGTGATGCTCCATCAAATTATCCATGCTTACGACTTGATTATGCGCTGAGCATCATTGCCGACAAATTAATCGTTGACGCTAAGCATAAAAAGGAAAGAGCTAGAGAATCACTTACAGCCTTAATCGCTAAGCAAATATTTTCAGCAAAAGGTGATTGGTTATGGCGAGCTTAAATCATAAAAACAACCACCACCGGTTCTTCCCGTTCTCACCTGCTCTATATAGCTGGAGCGGGTGAAAGCGGGAATGGTGTGAACGAGTCCGAAAAAGTATATGAAAGCCCCGATTCGGGAAATACGGGAACAAAACTTACCTGAAGCTATTTTATTGAGTCATTAGCTCAAACCAGTAAAACATCCGTATTAAAAATAACAACTAGCTGATAAGTAATCTAATCGGCATTGAAATACACCATACGAAATTTAAAACGTAATTTAAAAGGAATTATTATGAATATAGGTAATAAAGATAGAACAGTCGATTTAGTAAATATTAACGATTACACAATTAATCTCATTGAAGCCGCAATTGAATACTTAGCGCGTAAAGTAGATGAAGAAAGAGTCCTAGAGCATGGACGCTACGTCCGTAAACATTACGAAACAACATGGGTTCCATTTACGCGTGAATTATGCAGCTGCTGCACTTCACATAACGGTCATATGATGTCAGGAAGAACCCTGCAGGATCATTTTAAAAGCCCTACCCATATAGCGACTTTATTTAAAGTTGACAGATCTGAATTGTTAAAAATTGTGTTTGTTTACGAGCATGTACTGTTGATCAATAGATTAGACAGAGAAACAGCAATCGCACACATGGCAAGCCGCTAATTGCTGGCCATTTGGGCAGTAGATAAAAAAGCTACTCAACTATATGCATCACCAGCTTTACTGAATAGAGACGGAAATGAAAACCTTAGAATTTTTACTCGATAAATATGGCCTAGTGCTGACTTCTAAAGAGGCATGTGAGGTGCTTAAAATGCCCCATCAGACTTTTATGAATAAGCGCTCCGCCAAAACACTTGGTTTTCATTCTTGGCGGGATGGGATGCCTGTGTATGTGTCTGCAGAGGATTTAGCGAACCATATTGAAGCGAAACGCAATACCCCTACAGAAGATGCAGTTCATTAAATCCCCGCTTCTGCGAGCGCTTTCACCCACATAGCTTTGACGAAATCTCCCCAATGATTCATGATTTGTCGGCGAATAGGGGCGTATTTATTTCGGTCGTAGATGGTTTGCACATTGACTTGTTTATGCGCGATACACAGTTCCACCGCTTTTTCTGAGTATAAGGGGGTAAAGCCATCGGCTTGCACATGACTATTCGCCCAAGTGCTAAACACCGAGCGTAAGCCATGTCCGACAAGCTCACCCCTAAAGCCATTCTCGCGTAACCATTTGCTAATGGTTTCAGAATTGGCGTGGCGACTTGGGTCACCACGATAGGAAAATATGAACTCCCCTTTTCGGGGCTGACGTTCTAGTATCTCTTTGGCGACTGGGCATAGGAACACATCATGCTCTTCTTTATTGTCTTTCTTGCCTTTCATAAATTCCGCTTCAATGGTAATGACATTACTCTCATAGTCGATACCTGACCACTTAGCCCCCACCACTTCGCAACAGCGCAATCCTGATAACAGTTGAAACACAAAAAGATCACGGGTTTGCTTGGTCATTGTACCGTTTTGCAGAGCTTTGAATACGCGCGGCAGTTCATCGGCTGGCAGTGCGGCAAATGAAGTGACTTTTGATTGCGGAAATAATGCTTTTAATCCTATAGCTGGATTGTATTCAATCAAGCCTAAGATTCTGACATGCTCCATGACTTGCTTAAGATTGTCGGTCACTTTGGTAATGGTTTCAAACTGTCCTTTTGTGACCAGCGTGTCCATCGCAGACACGATATGGGGCGGTTTGATTGTATTGATAGGCATGTACATAATGTCCTGCGCGTGTAACTTCATGCGCGTGAGGGCATCGTTGACAGTTTTTTCTAATACTTTCGTGCGGTATGTGGGCAGCCACAATTGAATAGCGTCTGCAAAGGTCACGCTGCCAGTTTCATTGAGTGCCATTTTAGCGGGTATGCCTTTGGCCACAGTGTCACGAACTTTCTGTCCAGCGAGACGCGCTTCAGATAATGACATGGCTGGATATTTACCAATCGTGGTGCCAGTACGTTTACCGCCTTGAGAATAACGCTGCAACCATGTTTTTGATGCGACAGTGACAATGAAATATAGTCCAGCACCATCGCAATACTCACCGACAGGTGCTCCAGAAACTTGTTTCGCGCTAAGTACATTACGCTTCATGATTGCTCCACATAACCGACTTTGTGCAATTGATCATTAAGCCATATTTTAATTAGTGCATTTTCTGACACATCTAGATAATGTGCATGCTGCTTAATACCACGTGCTAATTCATTTGGAATACTAAAACTAAATATGGTATTTTCAGCATCATGATCTGATTGGTCTAACGTCACAATGACATGCTTGTTCACGGGTGCATGGCCATTCTTAATAGCCGTACGCGCCTTCTGGCTGGCATGGCGCGCCTCAAACAAAGACATATCGGGATATTTACCAAGTGTGATAGAAGTCCGCTTACCATTCAATACATAACGGTGTAGCCATGTTCTAGATGTTGAGGATACTAATAAGCATAACCCAGCACCATCACGGTATT
>JAYVFU010000118.1:0-12449 GCA_043772865.1 Methylophilaceae bacterium | reverse complement strand
CAATAAAGTTATTTTCCATCATAATCAGAGTATAAATTGCCTCGTTTACGCCTGCAGCACCTAAGGCATGGCCTGATAGCGATTTGGTTGATGCGATAGCTGGCAATGTGCCATAAGCACCTTGTCCACTAGCATCTAAGCCAAATACTTCACGAATCGCTTCTAACTCTTTAGTATCACCCACCGGCGTACTGGTGCCGTGTGTATTGATATAATCAATTTGATCAATACCTTCTAAAGCGAGCTTCATACAGCGCACAGCGCCTTCGCCACTTGGCGCTACCATATCGTAACCATCTGAAGTAGCACCATAGCCTACGACTTCGGCATAGATTTTTGCGCCACGTGCTTTAGCATGTTCGTACTCTTCTAACACAACAATACCGCCGCCACCCGAAATTACAAAACCATCGCGATTAGCATCATAGGTACGTGAAGCTTTCTCTGGTGTATCGTTATATTTACTGCTTAGTGCGCCCATGCCATCAAACAAGTAAGACAAGCTCCAATGCTCTTCTTCACCACCGCCAGCAAATACAATATCTTGTTTGCCAAGTTGAATTTGCTCAACACCTGCACCAATACAATGTGCGCTGGTAGAGCATGCTGAGCTAATACCGTAATTCACACCTTTGATTTCTGCACCAGTAGCCAAACAAGCAACAATACCGCTACACATGGCTTTAGTCACCATATAAGGTCCTACGCGACGTATGCCTTTATCAGCAAATGTTCTATTACTTTCCTCAATCGCTTCAGTTGAAGGGCCACCTGCACCCACAATGAGACCTGTGCGTACATTTGAAACTAATTCCTTAGGCAACTTAGCATCTGCAATTGCCTCTTTCATAGCAATCCAAGCGTAAGCATGCCCTTTAGCCATAAACCGTAGCAGCTTGCGGTCAATTTGTGCTTCAATATCTAAGTTTTTAATTGATCCAGCTACTTGTGAGCGCATACCGCGATCTGCATATTCTTGCTGAAAAGAAATCCCAGAACGACCCTCAAAAAGACTATCTTTCACTTCTTGCTTGTTATTACCAAGGCTAGAAACAATCCCTAAACCTGTAATGACTACACGACGTAACATAATCGTGCCTCCCCTAATTGATTGATTAATTTAGCTATTATTGTAATTAATGGTATAGCATTTGAAATTGGTGCATTTAAAAGCATGGTATATTTGATATTAGGAGCTATTAAAAATTATCTGTACGTGTAAACAAACCTACACGCAAATCTTTGGCCGCGTAAATCTCGCGTCCATCTAATTCCATGGTGGCATCGGCAATACCCATAACTAATTTTCGCATCATGACACGTTTTAAATCAATTTTATAAGTAACTAATTTGCCAGTGGGTAATACTTGCCCACTAAATTTAACCTCACCGCAACCTAAAGCACGACCGCGCCCTGGTCCGCCCATCCAGCCCAAAAAGAAGCCCACCAACTGCCACATGGCATCAAGACCTAAACAACCTGGCATCACAGGGTCACCTGTAAAATGGCAGTCAAAAAACCACAAGTCAGACCTCACATCGAGTTCGGCAATGATTTGTCCATGACCAAACTTACCACCATCCTCAGTAATCGAAATAATACGATTAATCATCAGCATAGGTGGAAGTGGCAATTGCGCATTACCTGCACCAAACATTTCGCCACGCCCGCAACTTAATAACTCTTCGTAGGTAAAACTATTTTGTTTTTGCATTATTATTTTAGGTGTAAAAAATTGAACAGGCTCTATTTTCGCTGGAAATGACATTTTGCGAAAGCCCTATTATGCATTCCATTAATATTTCAGGTAAGTTAGGTATTTAACATAGGCTACATGAATGAATTAGATAAAAATAAAATGTTATATTTTAATAGCAAAAGAATATTTACCATTCCGGGGTATACAGATCTGTTTACCCCAGAATAAAATTAGTTTATAGTGATATAAGAATGTAACAATATGTTTCTTAATAGTTACACAATCATTTAACAATCAATCAGACCAAACTAAATAACATAGGATATTTCAATGAGTGACCGTCAATTAGCCGACTGGCGCAACCATGCACTGGCGCTAGAAACCGAAGTCAATAAAGTTGTAGTGGGGCAACAGAAACCCATACGCTTGATTACTACCGCTATTTTTGCGCGCGGTCATGTACTGCTTGAAGGTGATGTAGGCGTTGGCAAAACCACCCTACTCCGTGCTTTTACCCGTGGTATTGGTGGCGGGTATCAGCGTATTGAAGGCACTATCGATTTAATGCCCAACGATTTGGTTTATCACACTTACCTTGGTGAAGATGGAAAACCTCACGTAAGTGCTGGTCCATTGCTGATGAGTGGTGAGAACTTATCCGTATTCTTTTTCAATGAAATTAACCGTGCACGACCACAAGTGCACTCTTTGCTACTACGTGTGATGGCTGAACGCACCCTGACTGCATTCAACAAAGAACATTATTTTCCACACATGATTGTGTTTGCTGACCGTAACCAAGTAGAAAAAGAAGAAACGTTTGAAATTCCATCTGCGGCACGTGACCGTTTTATGATGGAAATTCCAATTGTTGTTCCTAATGATGATGCCATTATGCAATCACTGGTTTTCGACACCAAATTCCATAATGTGGATGCTTTAGTTGATACGGTTAATAAAGATGTACTGCAATTTAATGAACTCAATGAGTTTTCAGGCGTGGTACAAAAAAGTGTAACTGCAAGCGAAACTTTACAGAAATACGCGCTGAACCTCTGGAAAGCGACGAAATCACCTACTGATTTCGGGGTTAAAGTTTCTGGTGTGGATATGAATCGCCTGGTGCTTGCTGGCGCTAGCCCACGCGGCATGAGCATGATGTTGCGTGCAGCGCGCGTCAACGCTTGGCTAAATGAGCGTACAGCGGTGTTGCCAGATGACATTCATGCAGTGCTTCACGAAACGCTAGCCCACAGATTGGTATTTAGCCCTGTATACGAAATGCGCCGTACTGAAATTGCACGTGAGATGTTAGCGGGCATTGTGAATGCCGTTGCTGCGCCTTAATCTTCTTTATTTGGTAATTTAAATTCTGCATACTGAAAAATATGGTTAAGTAAATGAGCGATCAGCCCTACATCAAAGAGTTTAATTACCACATTGGCTGGCGTAATCGCGGTCGCCACCCTGGGCGTCACGCAAGCACAGAGCGCGGTATGGGCATGGAGTTTCGTGGACATACCACGCTGCTTTCATACCCTGACCCGCGCCGTATTGATATACGCCAAACAATACGCGACCCAATGGAACAAGTATATGTACGCCTTTTTAACCAAAAAAGTGCAACGCCTGTTTTTGTGATTTGTGATTTATCGGGCAGTATGAATTACGGTAGTAAAGAGCGAAAAATTCGTAAAGCGGCCAGTATTGCTGAATCTATTGCACAATCGGCTAGCCGTAATCATGATCCATTTGGCTTTATAGGCTTTGATAATATTGTGCGCGAAGATTGGATTAGCACAGCTTCTTTCAAATCGCAGCGTGCTATTGAAATGACTGAAAGACTAAAACAATATCATCCAGAACCTGTTGCAGGTGAGGGTATTTTAGATGTGTGGCGCTTTTTACCACGTGAACGATCACTGGTGTTTTTAATTTCTGATTTCCATATGCCATTAGCTCAACTGGAAGAATCTCTTTCTAACTTACTACGTCATCACATTGTGCCAGTCGTGTTATGGGATGCTTCAGAATATAAAAACTTACCCGAATTTGGCATTACCTCAGTCACAGACCCTGAAACTGGCGGCAAGCGCACCTTGTTTTTACGTAAAGAATTACGCGCCAAAATTGTGGATGCCTTTGAAGCACGTCGCGAAGCTATTTATAAACTATTTATGCAGTTTGATATGCCGCCATTTCATGTAGAAGGTGACTTTGATGCTGACATGTTGACAGAGTATTTCCATCAGTTTGTAGCTGCATAAAGTACAGCCTAATTTATAGCGTAAACAATTAATAATTGAATGAAAAATAATGAAACTTAATTTTATAAAAAAATTAATGGCGAAGTTAATCTTAACTTTAGCAACATTAATGTTAACGCTACCTGCAATTGCATTAGAGATTCCAGATATCCCAGATGCAAAAGAGGGTGTAGTGACATTAAAAAGTATTGAACCCGATCACCGTGTAGGGTATACCGTGGGCGATATTTTAACGCGTACCTTTCTTTTAGAAATTAAAAAACCTTACCTGCTGATTGATGAGTCTCTACCCATAATTGGCTACGAAAAGCGCTACAAAGGGCAGATTACGGGTATTGAGTTAAGATCAATCACCCATGAAAAAGATGAACACAGCACTTATGTAAGCCACAAAATAAAAGTTAGCTATCAAATATTTACTAATAGTGTTGTGGCAAAGCCTGCCATATTACCTGCAGAGTACTTAAGGCTCATTAATGTCAATAGCCACGGCAAAGATGTTGTACGCTACCGTATACCAAGCTATGAAATTGCTATTTCACCGCTTTCAATTTTTGGTGCCGTTAAAATTGAAGCCGATATGAGTGACTTCAGAGGTCCATTACTACTTAATGCGCAAAAAGAAAGACAACAACTAAAAGTTGCATTAATTATTTTAGGGTTAAGTTTACTAGGCTTGCTGTATATACTTGGTAAACACGCTTGGCTACCACGTATGGGCGGTCCATTTGCTAGAGCATATAGGTCACTACGGAAATTGCCTAGAACTCAACAAGGTTTAAAACTTGCTGTTTCTCAAGTACACCAAGCTATCAACACCACCGCTGGACAAAGTGTATTTGGCGACACTATCGATTTATTTTTAGCTAAAAAAACTAATTTTGATGTGCTAAAAAATGAACTAGAGCAATTTTTTGGTTTGTCACGCCAAGTGTTTTTTGAGTCAAGTGCGGCACATTCAATTCAAGGTGATCCACTTAAATGGCTACAAAGTTTTGCAAAACGTTGTCGAGATTGCGAGCGTGGGCTTACACCTGAAACATTAAATAGTAACAAATTGAATTCCCAACAAAGTGAAAGCTTAGCCAGATGAGCTTTTCGCAACCTTGGGTTTTATGGCTGTTACCACTCGCGTTTTTGCCGCTAGTGTTTATGCGTGCTCATGCAAAAAGCTACTCTTGGCTAGATATGCTGCCCGCAGATCCACTATCTGATTTAATAGGATTACTTTTAAAAGTAATTGCTGTGCTAACGTTAATATTTACCATTATTGGATTAGCCGCACCTCATACCAATGAGCAGAAAGTAGAACGGATTGGTGTTGGTGCGCAAATTGGCTTTGTGTTGGATAGAAGCGCGAGTATGGATGATCCATTTTCTGGTAGCCCAGATACAAGTGGCAAAGACAATGCTGTGGGTGAAACAAAATCAGTGGCAGCCAGCCGTTTAATTGTTAATTTTGTTCAGTCGCGCCAAAACGACATGATGGGCATGATTACCTTCAGTAACTCTGCCATGTATGTACTACCTCTTACTGAAAACAAAACTGCCATTGTAGCCGCAGTCAAAGCTACGGCAGGCAATGCGTTGTTTCAAACCAATATTGGCAGTGGCTTAACCAGTGTTGCTGGTTTATTTGATAAAGTACCTGATTCTGGCTCACGTGCTGTGGTGCTACTCACTGATGGTGGCGGTCGTATTGATGCTAATGTGCAGCAAAAAATAAAAGATTGGTTTGATCGTATGCATCTAAGTTTGTATTGGATTGTACTGCGCCAGCCTGGAGGTCTCAGTATTTTTGATGAAAAATATGTACCCAAAGAAGATGAGCCATTACCGCCACAAATTGAACTCAACGAATTTTTTAAAACACTGAGAACGCCTTTTAAAGCCTATGAAGCAGATGATCCTAAATCATTAGAATCCGCTATAGAGGATATTAATCGCAAGGAAAAAAAAGCGATTAAGTATCTTGAAAAAATCCCAGGACGTGATTATTCAAATCTATTCTTTAGCCTAGCGGCATTGATGATTGCTTTATTGCTAGGCGTAAAATATTTAGAGGTAAAAACATGGAACTAGCATTATCAAGTTACACTACTGCTGTAAATAAATTTTTTACTGTTAAAAAAATTACGTGGCTATTGATTATTATCGCCACGCTAGCTGTCATAGTTAGTGCGTTAAGTTATAACCGAATTCGCCAAGTCGAAGCATTTAATAATGCGGTTAAAACAGGTAAAAACCCAGAAACAGACAAACAAACGTTTGAAGCGAAATTCGCTACTGCACTGTGGTTAGCTAAAAAAGAGCGCTACAAAGAAGCTACTTTATTATTTACTGCCGCTTTACCTTTAGGAAACGAAGACCAAAAATCAGCAGTGCAATACAACTTAGGTAATATGTTTTTTATCAAAGGCCTCAAGCTCAACGGTCAGAACATGACGGTGCGTAATGAAACTGAATATCTAATGCAGCAAGCCGCAACAGCCTATAAACAATCCGTAAGATTAAGCAATAAGCATTGGGATGCTAAGCATAACTTAGATCGTATTTTGATGATATTACCTGGCACGCCAACGCCTGGTGTTGGGGATTCTGATGATTCACCAGGGCTAATAATGGGCAATATCCCTGTTGGGTTACCTTAATATTTGGCTTAGCAGCTAGATAGTATTTGGCTAAGTGCGCCATTAAGATTAGTGTAATATTTAGAAAAGCATGATGAAAAAAATCATTAATTACTTTAGACATAGACGCGATGTTAGTTTGCTTGCAGCAGCATTAATATTGCTTGTTATTGCGTTATTTAATCCGAGTATTCCACTAAAACGGAATATTTATAGCTATATTCTGGTCGTAGATATTTCACAAAGCATGAATGTGGTTGATACCTCGCTCAGTGGAAAGCCTTCTTCTCGCATTGCATATACGCAAAACATGTTGCATCGTATCATTGGTGAAATGCCGTGTGGCACCAATGTCAGTATTGGTATTTTTGCAGGTGTGAGCATTTCTGCCATGTATACACCCATTGAGGTGTGCGATAACTTCTCTGCCATTGAAGACACCATTGACCACTTAGACTGGCGCAATGCATGGTCGGGCAATACAAGGTTACGTGAAGGTGTTTTAACGCTGGCACGCGTGATACGTGGCTTTCCTGAGCCTGCACAAGTGGTCTACTTTACCGATGGCGAAGAAGCACCAAAGCTTCACGCGTTTAATACACGTGATTTAACTGGCTTTCAAGGTGCTGATGGCTGGCTATATGTAGGTGTTGGTAGCGAAAAAGGGGCTGCTATTCCAAAATTAGATGAGAAAAATCAATTGATTGGCTACTGGTCTAATGAAAGTTTTGCTTTGCAGCCTGGAATTGCACAAATTTCTGAGCAGAATATTGGTACACGCGATGAGCATGTTGCTGGTGATACTAATGATCGTTTTATATCGAAACTAGATGAAAGTTATTTAAAAACGATGACCAAAGAAATTGGTGCAGATTATGTACGCGGGGATAATCTGCAAAACGTACTCGCTGCCATGAAAGCGCAGAAGCCAGCGCGACGTGATGTTGCCCCATTTGGTATTAAATGGATTCTCGCAGCAATAGCTGCCGTGTTATTTTTAGCCGCATACATGCCTAAACACCCAGTTAAAGAGTTAACAGAGAACTACAATATTTGGCTTGCCAGAAGAAAAGCCCGCAAAGTTACAAATAGACTAATATAAATTAAGACTTTGCTTTATGCACCCACCAAAGCAACCAAACTTTTAGCCTACGAATATCGTCAACGTTGGCATTTTTTGACAATATAACAATCGGTATTTTTTGCATAAACAGTTTAGTAATTAAGCTTTTAATCCAAACCATCAACTTATTAGATGCCGTAAACTGATGCTTTTCAGCAACCTCTTCGACAATGCTTAGTTTTTCAAACAATATAATCGTTAAATAAGTGCTGACATAGCTACTAGACTTTACAATGGCTTTAAATCGCTTTCCATTATTGCTTATTAATACTAGCTCACCTTTACTATCCACTTGAACTTGTTGCCAAGTACTTGGTAATCGCCTCAACGCGTCTCTAAGTACATATAACACAGTTGCAAAAGTAATCAATATCCCCCATATGATCTTTAGTAAAAGATGAATTGGTGAGAAACTAAAGCTTAATATACTGAGTAAGCCAATTAAAACGAGGCTATATGCGTATAAGTAAGAAGGTTTTAAGTTAAAACTAATGGGTTGCATGGTATGTTTCATTTCATCAATAGTTAATGAGCATCTCTATAAATTCAAGGCTCGTCGATATACTGCGTTACTCATATAAAATAACGCCTAACATATCAATATGCAGCGGCGTTATTTTTTTAACCGCGTCTTGTTTAATTTAGAAACTTGAATTTATAGTGACACCTATAGTATTTGTTATATTTGAAGAGCAAAAAATGACCGAGCAAAATTTAAAAAACAGCGCTGAAACCAATAATACAGATTGGTTAGCTTACCTTGGTACGCAAGGGGCTGTCATGCAAAATGATGCCGTCGTTTCATTTGGTGATATTGAGCCCGAGCTTGCTGCAACTAACAACGGCTCTATTATCTGCGATTTATCGCATTTAGGCTTGTTAGAGATTGATGGTGCAGACGCTTTCACATTTTTACAAGGTCAAGTGACTAACGATCTTAATCTGCTAAATGGTAATACTAGCCACTACACAGGCTACTGCAGTCCCAAAGGGCGGTTACTTGCATTATTTTTAGCCTTTAGTCATTACAACCATCTACATTTACAATTTAATCGCGCACTAGTTGCACCCATCATGAAGCGTTTAAATATGTATGTGATGCGTTCCAAAGTAGAGATTAAAGATGCATCTGCTACAATCATTAAAATAGGCTTAAGCTCTGAAAATGCAGTTTTTTTGCTAGAAAGCTTATTTAGTCAGGTGCCAAAAACCCCGTATGAATTAGTCAGTTTAACCAATGGCGCACTTATTTGCTTACCCAGTGGTAATAAAACCAAAGCCCGTTACGAAATATTCACTAGCGCACAACATGCCCCGGCCATTTGGAATACGCTTAAACAACATTGCACGCCAGTTGGTTTAGGTTGCTGGGAAATACTAGAAATTGAAGCAGGTATTCCTGATGTAACGCCTAAAACTCAAGAAGAGTTTGTACCGCAAATGCTTAACCTAGACTTGATGAATGCTATTAATTTCAAAAAAGGTTGCTACACGGGTCAAGAAATTGTTGCTCGTACACATTATTTAGGCAAAGTTAAGCGCAGAACCCTGCATGCAGAAATAGATGCCAGTGTATTGCCTGAAGCGGGTGATGATGTTTTTAATATTGCGCAAGAAGCGGTAGGGAAAGTTGTCAGGTGTGCTTTAAATGAGCACGGTAAAATAAGTTTATTGTTAGAACTTAGGCTGGATAACGTAGATTCGACACAACTAGACAACACTAAACTTACATTACATGGGAAAAATATACAGCTATTAGCTGAAAATTCTTTTTTGTTTTCAATGAGTGATAGCTAAGGTTTAAAAAACTATTATTAGCAATTGTTTTATTAATGAGGCACTGGGCTAGAAATAGAATTTTTAGTTGATTGAGCATGAGGGTCTAAATTTTTAGTGATGCTTAACTCAGTTTTAGTATTAGAATTTTCTAACCGGTCATCGATAGGAGTAATAGGCTTTAAGGTTTTGACTGTACTGTTATGTACGATTTCCGGTGCTAAGATTTGGTAAAACACTTCATCTTGCTTGATCATTCCCAACTCACTACGCGCACGCTCTTCTATGGCAGCATTACCTTGTTTAAGGTCATGCACTTCAGCATCTAACGTGTCATTACGTTGTTTTAACTCGGTATTTTTATCTTTTTGCTGCGTAATTTTTTGATTTAAATCCCAAACACGCAACCAGCTACCCTTGCCTAGCCACAGTGGGTACTGTAGCAAGGCAATCATGAGAACAAAGATGAGTGTCAGGGTTTTCAAGGGTAACGTTTCAAAGTTAGCGTTTTCAACATTCCATCAGCTATTTAAAGCGTTTAATGATTATTTAAATAACTGATAAAAAGCACTTAAACCAGCATAACTAGTGGCATCGCCCAACTCTTCTTCAATGCGCAATAGTTGATTGTACTTAGCAATACGCTCAGAACGGCTCAATGAGCCAGTTTTGATTTGCAATGCGTTGGTTGCGACTGAAATATCCGCAATGGTGGTATCTTCAGTTTCACCAGAGCGATGAGAAATAACCGCCGTATAACCCGCACGCTTGGCGGTTTCAATGGTTTGGAAAGTCTCAGTTAATGTACCAATTTGATTCACTTTAATTAACACAGAGTTAGCTACGCCGCGTTGTATGCCTTCACGTAAGATTTTTGCGTTAGTTACAAACAAATCATCGCCCACTAGCTGAGTGGTTTTACCTAAACGATCGGTATGTATTTTCCAGCCATCCCAATCGAATTCACTCATACCATCTTCAATACTAATAATAGGATATTTATCACACCAAGTAGCTAAGTAATCACTAAATTGTGCAGAGCTTAATTGCAAGCCTTCTGATTCTAAATGATATTTGCCATCTTTGTAAAACTCAGTACTCGCACAATCTAAACCCAAATAAACGTCACGGCCTGGCTCATAGCCAGCATCTGATATAGCTTCCATAATCAATTGGATAGCCGCTTCGTTACTAGCTAAATTAGGCGCAAAACCGCCTTCATCACCCACTGTTGTGGCCAAGCCTTTTTTGTGTAGCGTTTTCTTGAGTGCATGAAAGACTTCAGCACCGCAACGCATAGCTTCACGAAAGCTTGGGCAACCTGCTGGAATAATCATAAATTCTTGCATATCTACGCTGTTGTCAGCATGTGCACCACCGTTGATGATGTTCATCATGGGCGTTGGTAGTTGCATGGCGCCAGAACCGCCTAAATAGCGATACAAAGGCAAGCCAGATTCATCTGCCGCTGCACGTGCACATGCCATTGATACCGCTAAAATAGCATTAGCACCTAAACGGTCTTTGTTTTCTGTGCCATCTAATTCAATTAAAGTTTTATCAATAAAGCTTTGTTCTTCAGCATCAAGGCCAATAATCGCTTCACAAATTTCAGTATTGACATGCTCAACCGCTTTTAATACACCTTTACCTAAATAACGCGTTTTATCACCATCGCGCAGTTCCATCGCTTCTTTACTGCCAGTGGAGGCGCCTGAAGGTACTGCTGCACGACCAATAATGCCGCTTTCTAGTAATACATCAGCTTCTACAGTGGGGTTACCGCGTGAATCAATAATCTCGCGGGCGATAATGTCTACAATGGCGCTCATGGTGTTTTCCTTAGTTTAATTACAATGAAAATAGAAAAATTTTAATGGTTTAGATTGTTCATTTTTAGCGAAAAACTACAAAGTATGTTCAATAAATCCTGCTTTTTTAACGACTTTATCTAAATCTAACAACACGTGTAATAAATCTTGCATTTTGTGTAATGGCCATGCATTTGGGCCGTCTGACAGGGCTTTAGCAGGGTCTGGATGGGTTTCCATAAATAAGCCAGCGATACCGCTGGCAACTGCAGCACGCGCTAGCACTGGCACAAATTCACGCTGACCACCACTTTTATCACCTTGCCCGCCCGGCTGTTGCACTGAGTGGGTGGCATCAAACACTACTGGACAATGCGTTTCACGCATAATGGCTAAACCACGCATATCAGACACCAATGTATTATAGCCAAACGAAGCACCACGTTCGCAGACCATAATGGTATCTGCACCACCATTGGCTTCTTTAGCTTTTTGTACGACTTGACGCATATCACCAGGCGCTAAAAATTGCCCTTTTTTAATATTGACCGGCTTACCGCAAGTAGCAACCGCTGTAATAAAATCGGTTTGACGACATAAAAACGCGGGGGTTTGCAAAACATCAACCACTGAAGCCACTTCTGGCACCTGCTCTTCAGTATGTACGTCGGTCAAAATCGGCACACCAATTTGACGGCGTACTTCATCCAAAATTTTCAAGCCTTCACTAACACCAAAACCGCGAAAGGTTCTATTAGAGCTACGATTGGCTTTATCGTAAGACGATTTATAAATGAAATTAATACCAACTGCAGCGGCAATCTCTTTAAGTTGCCCCGCTGTATCAATCGCCATTTGCGCAGATTCAATCACACATGGACCCGCAATTAAAAAGATGGGATGCTCAATACCAACATCAAAATTACATAATTTCATTGATTAACCTTTGTAACTAAACTTTATGCTACTACTTGATTTTGTGCTGCTGCTTGATGATTTAACGCGGCTTGAATATAAGCGGTAAATAGCGGATGCCCAGTACGTGGGTTAGACGTAAACTCTGGGTGAAATTGACAAGCCACAAACCATGGGTGTACGTTTTGTGGCAATTCAATCATTTCACATAGGTTTTCAGTCGGCGT
>JAYVFU010000117.1:0-12493 GCA_043772865.1 Methylophilaceae bacterium | reverse complement strand
ATAGCCAACCCATGCCATTTTGTATCCTCCTACTTCCACAGCTAGGCGGCATATCTCAACAATTAGCTGCTTTTCATCGTTAGCTCTAATCATTTTTTCATTACAAATACTTAATAGTTTGAGTGAGCGATTTAACCGCTGAGTTTCAAGTTGGCTTTGTTTACGAGCTGAAATATCGCTCATGCCACCCACCATACGAATCGCCTTTTTATGTGAATCTCGAATCACAAAGCCCCTGTCAAAAATATCAGCATAGTTGCCGTCTATCAGCAAAAAGCGATACTCATCTGTCCAGTGGGTTTCATCATTACTATTAATAACAGAATGAATGCCCTTTAAAACCCGTTCACGATCATCGTGATGAATACGATTTGTCCAAGAACGGCTGTCATGCTCCAGCGTTTTACGCGAAAATCCAAAAGCACTCTCAAACCGCTCATTCCAAACCCTAGAATCTGTTAGTAAGTTCCAATCCCAAATTACATCATTGGTCGCTAAAGATACATACTTAAACCGCTCTTCACTTTCGTGGATGGCTTGTTCTGCCAATTTTCGTTCTGTCGTATCACGTTGTATTGATACCCAGTGCGTGTAGATGCCGCTCTCATCTGCAATTGGCACAATATCAATATCCAGCCAAAATTCTTTTCCAAATTTAGTGTAGTTAATAAGCTCAGCCTTTACTGGCTGCCATTTTTCCAGTGCGTTGCGAATACGATCTAATTCTTGACGATCTGTTTTTTCACCCTGAAACAGTCTGGGTGTTTGACCTAATACTTCCTCTTGGTTATACCCAGTAAGCCGTTCAAAGGCTTCATTGACATAAACGATACGTGGTCCAGTAGGGGCTTGTGATTGCGCTTCAGTAATCAGCACAATATCGTTTAAACGGGAAATGCTGTTTTCTAATAGCCTGCGATGCTCTGCGGCCTTTTGTTGTTGCGTAATATCTTGAATAGCACCTTCAACACGAATGGTTTCACCATGTGAATTCTTTACAGCTTGACCAATGCACCGTACCCAGATTTCTCGACCATTAGCGGTAGTCATTTCAAACTCGCTATCGTAAGGTGTGCCTTCATTAACGCAGGCTGTGAATAAATTTTCAATTTTCAGTCTGTAACGAGCGTTATAAAAGCTTAATGCTTGTGATAATGAAATATGTGTATCAGGAGACACATCATGAATAGCGGCCACTTCATCTGACCATGTCAACTGACTATCAATTAAATTAAAAGACCAAGCACCAAACTGCCCTAGTGAACCCGCAATTTGAAGTAAAGATTCACTATTTCGCAATTGCTCAATGACTTGTGATAATTGTTCACTTTTTCGTTTAAGCTCTAATTGAATAACAACTTGCTCTGCCAGTCCTTTTAGGTCTTCAATCTGCTTTTCTGTCAACATTTTAGGTACAGAGTCTTTGACGGCTAATGCACCAATTGCATAACCACGAGGCGTAATGAGTGGAACTCCCGCATAAAATGCAATATGCGGCGCTCCAATCACACTAGGATTATTTAAAAAAATTAAGTCAATTTGTGCATTATTGACAGTAAAAAACCTTGTGAACGAATCGTATAGTCACAAATGAATCGGAACGATTATTTTGCATCACATTTAAACCAACAACCGACTTATACCATTCACGGTCTTGATCTATTAAGGTGATAGTTGCTATTGGTGTATTACAGATACTAGCTGCAAGCCTTGCTATAAGATCAAACTGAGCCTCTGGTTGCGTATCTAGGATGCGGTAAGAATAAAGTTCCTCTATTCTTAATTGCTCTATTGAGTCTTTATTTACATGCATATATTCAACTCATCTTTGGCTTAATTCATACGGATTTTTTTACTAAACTGCAGTGTCTGTCAGTAGTGTACTAAGCGGTAGTATATCTGGCTTAAACAATCAAATTAATAAGTTGTATAACAAAAAATTGGCATACTTTATTGGGATTTATTAAATAAATAAACCCTTATTGCTTAACTAAGGCATATTTGATTTAGCACTTTATTTGACTTAACTTAATAAATATAAACAACCAATACCAAGTTAATATGAATGACTTTGACTTAAATAAGCACGTATAAAAATAAGCATAATACCAGAGGATATATTAGTTGCACCTCAATAAGTGACAAAGTAATTGAATTTGAATATGCTTTTATGTAAATGAAGTGTGGTTAAATGGTGCAGAGTTTGCATCTTGTAGGATATATTTAGCGGCCTCTGGATTACCCGACCAAAAGTGAAAAAACTCTCTGACAACGATTAAAAATAATCTTCGGTTTTGTCTAATATCAAATAACGGTACAGTTGAATCTACTGATATACGGTAAGCAAGATTATGTTTAATAGGGGCATCTTTAAGTTGAATAAGTAACACTTTAGCCAACTTAACACGGGTGTCAATGAGTGTTTGAGCAGCGTTTTCATCGCGTAAAGCACGTGTATATGCTTTGAGTGCCCAACTCTCTGCCAAATCAAACTTGGCATTATCAACAATATCCCATAGTGCTTTAAGTGAAGTATCTGCAGGCTGCCAGCCAACGGGCTCTTCTTCATAGCCTGGTGCAGCACTGTAAGCCGCAATAGCCTTGAAATCGTTCATCCAAAAGGCATAGTATTCGCGTGCAATTGCTAAATTATAAGGCCAATGTTGGCCAGAAACTGTATCCATGAAGCTGTCTAAAATTTCACGATATTGAGCTCCTGCATGCGCTGTATCAGTGAGTAAAGGTATGAATTTAGTTAAAAATTCTTCTCTACGTAGTATAGCGTCGCGCCCAACACCTTTAGATTGAAGCAACTTCAGATAAACGTTTAGCGCATCTTGCTCACGATTAAGGCTCATTAGTTTTTAACTTAAATTAAATTCAGGTTGATTTTACTTCAATATTTCTCATTAAATCTATTAACGGCTAAACTATTCAAACAATTAGCCAACAATGTTACTTTTGAAAGAATCACTTTGGAACTCATTTTATTATTTTTATTAATATTAGGTGGATGGTTTTGGATGGACACCATAGGCAAGCGTGAAATCGCGATTAATTTCGGCCGAGAAATTACCGCAAAAATGCAATTACAGTTACTTGATGAAACCGTTGCTTGTCAAAAAATTCGTTTAAGTCGCGATAGTCGTGGGCAAATGCAGATTCAACGTACTTACAGTTTTGAAACAACGGCTAGCGGTAGCGAACGCCTGCAATGCAACCTTATTTTACGAGGTAATTTGCTTAAATCTTGGGATATTCCACCGTATGTGCAACCAGAATAAAATGACAGCGTGGTAAAATAACAACTATGATAACTACACAAAAAGATCAGCTACATCGCTTCATTTTCGATAACACAACAGTACGTGGCAACATGGTGCAGCTCAATACTACTTTTGTAACAGCACTTCAACATCACGATTATCCGCCAGTTTTAAAACGCGCATTAGGTGAATTAATGGCGGCTAGCGTGCTTCTAGCCGCTACACTAAAAATTGAAGGTGGTGCATTGGTATTGCAAATTCAAGGCAAAGGCGCATTAAAGCTATTGGTAGTGGAATGTAAATTAAAATCTAATGCCGAAGCTATCACCATGCGTGCAACTGCTACGTTAGATAGCAATGTAGATATCAGTTCATTAGAAAATTTAAGTTTTAACGCGTTGGTGGGTAAAGGTCAATTTGTCATTACTTTAGATTTAAAAAATAACCCTAAAGATGGCAATCAAGCTTATCAAGGTATTGTGCCTATTGAAGGTGACAGCATTGCTGCCATGCTAGAAAATTACATGCACCGTAGCGAACAGATAGGAACGCGTATCTGGCTAAGTTGTGATGATAAAACCGCCTCGGGCATGCTGCTACAAAAACTGCCAGATCTACCTGAGCAGGATGCAGATGCCTGGAATAGACTTGGTTATCTAGCCAGTACTGTGCGTGATGAAGAGTTGCTCAGTTTATCGGCTAAAGATTTGTTACACCTGATGTTTAATGAGGAAGATGTACGTTTATTTGATGCGCAAGCTGTCAGTTTTAGCTGCAGTTGCTCACAAACTAGTGTTGGCAATATGTTGCGATTGTTGGGTGAGGCAGAACTAAATAGTATTTTAGACGAGCGTCACACCATAGAGGTGAATTGCGATTATTGTAATAAGCACTATAAGTTTGATGCGGTAGATACTAAGGCTTTATTTGCTGCCGAAATAGTCGTTTCACCAAGCAAGCTTGCGCATTAAATTATTAACATAATCTGATTTACTGACAAATGCGTGGCAAATACTCAATGGGTACTGTTGTTTTATTTTCGCCCTTAACCATCATTTGACTGGGTACTTTTGCATTGCCACACACCCATGCTATAGGCACGGCTTGAGATTCTTCAATAACGGCAGGGCGAAATGACAGCACTTTACCATTTATTTTTGGGTTAATTTTATTACCAAATGTCATATTAATAACGCCGTTGTTTATTTCTACAGCACTTACAAAATTGCTCACTACTTTTTCAGGGTTTGGCAAACTAGCTTCAGCGTTATCCGCAGGGAATTTTTTTAATGTTTTCCAAGAAATGTTAATAGGCTCTTTAGCGATATCCGCCAGAGGAATTGCTGCCACAATTTGCTCTTTAATGATACGCCCCATGCTAGATGGGATTGCAATCATCGCCAATATACCAATAATGGCAACCACCACCATCATTTCAACAACAGAAAATCCACTATTTTTAATCAACCATGATTTCATATTAATTTCTTCCACACGCAGTAAGCTGGCGCACACGTTCAAACATGCAAACCGTAGCGGCAGTTGTCGCATTAAGCGACTCTATTTTTTTACGTCCTAATTTATTACACATTGGAACAGCTACGCGATTGGTAGCTACATTCATTAAAGCATGGCTTAAACCTGCGCCCTCATTACCCACCATAAATGCTATTTGACCAGTTAAATCTTGGGCAAATAAAGATTCACCTTCCATCGTTGTGGCCAGGATATTGCCATTAAATTGACTTGCGATATTAATCAAGTCAGCACGCTCTACGATGGGTAATACAAACTGTGCGCCTTGGCCTCCACGCATTGCTTTGGGTGACCAAACATCTGCTGATCCAATTGATAAATATACGACATCTACACCTGCGGCAGCGGCAGAACGGAGTATAGCGCCAAGATTACCTGGATCTTGAATATCTTCTAGCATTAATACAAAATCAGCTGATTCGGGTAATAATATTTCAGGCGTTCTAATCAAAGCTAGCAAGCCTGTTGGGCTTGCAACAGGCGTTAGCTCAGCAAACATTAATGTAGGAAACATCACCGTTGGCACTTCATCTCCATCTACCAACTGCTGAATCAATCCTATCGCCTCAGTTGAACTTTGTCCTTCAGGAATAATTAACAGCTCTGGCAAACCAAAGCTTTCAATGTAAGCCTCAAGTAAATGCACGCCATCTAGCAAAGTTTTGCCAGTTTGGCGACGCTCACGTGAGTGATCAGCCAACTTTTTAAGTTGCTTAAATACTGGGTTATCTCGTGAAATAATATGTTTGAATGCCATCGCTTGATTAATCGCTATTGTTTTAATAGCAAATACCTATTTAACTGTAGAAGTATTTTGAATTATTGCAGCAGCTAATTTGCGCGCACCTGTTAAAGTTAAGTGACTACTATCGCTGTAAAATGGATTGCCTTCGTCATCTCTAAACGCGCATTGCAGAGAACTGTGGTTACATAAAAAATCTTTTGGATCAATGAATGCGACGTGGCTAAGCTGATTAAACGTATTGCTCACATGCTTGTTTCTAGTCTCATAATCACTCAAAGTTGTCACTTTTAATTTGCTTAAACTCTCACCTGTAATGGCATGTTTTACCAAGGCATCTGTTACATTAAATTGAAATTCTGGCACAGTTTTAACAATCACAATGTTTTTGTGATGCTGAATAAGTAAATCAATCGTTCTTTTAAACGCTCTATTAAATACATCAGGGTTATGCTGGACATCAATATGCGTAGATATTGCATCAAAATAAGCCGTTAGATTTGAACCCCAGCGATAACCCTCAGTGTAGTTCGGCCATTCGGCAACTAAAACCACTGTTTTAATTGCATTATTTTCTGCCAATGTATTGATTGCAGCATTTTGTATATCACGGCACCCAGCAAAATACTTATCAGTGCCTGCAAAATCTAAAAGTGGCGCACACCAGCCGCCTGAAACCATTATAAAAGACTTTTTCTCAATAATCGCTTGGTTATGTACGGCTTGCAAAATAGCTTCTGCATGGCTATCACCAATAATAGCAAAAGTCGGGGTTTGCGCTAGGGCGCCCGCTTTACACATTAATCCATTTCGAATTTGCAACGCAGTAAATTGATCAATACACGATACTTTATCTGCAATAATTGGGTTTAACCAATGGTTGATTTTTAGGCTAAACCTTTCATCAAATCCATTATTTTTGATGATAATTAACCCAGTAGCAATCAGTAAAACTGAACCCACTGCTGTAATTAAAAATATTTTTTTTTGGCTAACGAGGCTTTTATTTCTAAATGGCTGCTCAATAAACCGCCATGTAACATAAGCAAGAATAATAGTTAATATTGTTAATAAAAATAATATCAATTTAGTGGGCGGATAAATACTGCCAATTTTAGTCATCACAAATAGTGGTTGATGCCATAAGTATGCACTATAAGAAATTAAGCCTATTCCCACCAACAGCCTATTCGATAATAGATGTGATGACCATTTATTACGGTCTGGAAAAGCGATAATAAGCGCTGCACCCATGGTAGGTACAAGCGCAAATGCACTGGGAAACCTTACGCTGCTATCAAATACAAATATAGAAAATACCAACATTGAAATGCCAGTAAGCGACAATACCGTTGAACTTATTGGGTTAACTTGCAAGTACTTTGATTTAGAAACGGTAATAAAAGCTAATATTGATCCAATCAACAACTCCCATGCGCGCGTTGGTATCAGAAAAAAATTACCGAGCCAACCTTGCCTAGAAGCGTAATCACTTAAGCCTAGCGATATACAGGTAATTAGCACAATGATGATTAATAATTTATGTCGGCCAAACTTCCATAGCAACATAATAAACACTGGAAAAAACAAATAATATTGCTCTTCAACTGCCAAGCTCCAAGTATGTAGCAATGGCTTTTCATCTGCCGCACCATTAAAGTAGCCAGTCTGCTTATCTTGATTAAATAAGATATTTGATGCGAAAAAACTTACCGCAATTAAACTACGTCCGTACTCTACAAATTGCTTAGGAAAAACTATAAAAGCACCAATAATGGTCGTGATAAAAATAACGAAAAATAAAGCGGGGATAATTCTACGAGCGCGTCTTTCATAAAACTTTACAATAGAGAAAGTGCCTGATATTTGTTCGTTTAAAATAATTGTCGTGATTAAGTACCCACTAATGACGAAAAATATATCAACGCCTACAAATCCACCACTAAATGCGCTAAACCCTGCATGAAAAAAAATAACAGAAAGTACTGCAATTGCACGTAAACCATCAATATCTGGTCGATATTGATTAGTTGTTTGTTTTAAGAAGTTCATGTTGTGAATAATAGCTATCTAACTTTAATATTTGAAATGTTAGTCTTTGTCTGTTTTAAGAATTCGAATAAACGCTACGCTCATGCCAGCTACTGCCCAATACAAGGTAGTGACGATACCAATGTTACTTGCTGTATAAATAATGACTAGTAAACCAACAATCGATGAGATTAAACAGCGCCCTAGCAAAAACTCTTCCGAGGTTTTATCTGGTAATTTTTTTATTACCTTATAAATACTAAATAGAATAGAAAGGAAAACAACTATGAAAAGTACCAACCCTACATACCCATACATAAGTGCAATGCCAATATAAGTATTTACTACATCAACAATACCTTCACCTTGTATCATTTCTAACATTTCTGGTTCTTTTAAAAAATCTACTGACCCAAAATATGGTGACCGATTAATCACTATCATAGAGTTTGTAAATAACTTTTCTCGATAATCAATATTTTCAGCCTG
Source organism: Methylophilaceae bacterium (assembly GCA_043772865.1). Taxonomy (GTDB): domain Bacteria; phylum Pseudomonadota; class Gammaproteobacteria; order Burkholderiales; family Methylophilaceae; genus JACMMS01. The sequence goes on along the minus strand of JAYVFU010000117.1, from coordinate 4,429 downwards.
AGTTTTTCCCAAATATGGAATCAAATTGTAAACTTTGCTACCACCAGGGACAACTGTCAGCATCATAATAAATAAAGTACCAAATGTAATTAGCATCAAGATTTTAACTAATGGTTTTTTACCTGTGGCTAAGTAAGTCAAACCAAGTGCAACACCACCGACCCAAGGTCCACGTGACATAGTCGCGAATAAACCACCCATAATCGTAAAATAGCCTAAATGACGATAAATTTTATTTTTAATAGTAGGGCTTAGGTATAAATAAAAACCTAAACTAACCACTAACAAATAACCTAAAACGATGGGATGCATAAGTGATGACATTGCACGAATATCTCCCCCACGCAACATATAGCCGCCAAAGTGCCAACTACTGTGCATCGCTTTAGGCAGAGCATCATAAAGTAGCCAGTATTTTAAATATTCAAGCGTGCCTATTAATGCCGCTATTAAAGTAGCAATTATGAGTGCAATAATTGCTTTTTTAAGTTCTGGTAGACTTCTTAAACCACGACTGAACGCATAGTAGGGTAAAAAAGCATCTAAAAACAAAATAAATCCACCGCGTAAACTATCAGTGAAAGAAGTGCCGCGTAATTGTAATATTGTGCATAGTACTAAAAATAATATAAAAGCTTTATCTGGGAGGGTTTTACCAAATTTAAAACCATCGTTTTTGGCCTGTGAGCTTTTAAAAATCGGGAACAGCAATATCAAAGCCAGTAATCTAAAAATATTAATTTCAAACAGATTTTGCATCATACCCATACCTGATATGAAATCGCTAATTGGTGGAATAACGAATAAAAGTAACAAGAATAAACTAGGTTTATTGGATTCGTTTCTACTAACATAACGTAGATACAAGGCAGTAACAATGATGAATATCCAGAAATTTTGTGACAAAAAAGCTATTAAGGTTGTTATTATCCAAATATTACGAAATTTATTTATTTCGACAGTAGTAAGCGTTGAAGCGAAAGCTTTTTTGGATAGCGTAAATACCAAGGTTGCAATAAATAATATGACAACTAATGCTCTAAAATATTCTGGCATGTCTATACTTAGGCTGATTTAGTATCATATTTTTTATGGGTTAACGTTCGCTGATAAATTATGTTTTTGTATATAATATTGTTGTCACTGATTTTTTGCTCATTCGATAAAATTTCCCAACAACTTTTATCAAATTCTGGAAAAAATGCATCGCCATTAGGCACCAAGTTTACCTCAGTGATATAAAGTTTATCGGCAACATTTAAGGCGTCTTTATATAACTCTGCGCCACCGATTAAAAAAACTTCTTCGTCTTCTTGGCATAATTTAATTGCCTCTTGTAATGTGTGTGCTATCAATGCACCTTCGATTGTGTAGTATGGGTTACGCGTTACAATGACTGTCGTGCGGTTAGGCAGTAAACGTCCAAGTGATTCATAAGTTTTTCGCCCCATCACGATGTGGTGCCCCGTAGTGAGTGCGCGAAAACGTTTCAAATCCTCTGGTAGATGCCAAGGCAGCGCATTGTTAATGCCAATCACATTATTTTTAGCAACCGCTACAATGATAGAAATACATGTCATATTTAAACCAATTAAACTGCTACCACGGCTTTAATGGCGGGATGTGGGTTGTATTCGTTTAAAGTAAAATCTTCAAACACAAACGCAAATATATCCGTAACGTTTGGATTAATCAGCATTTTTGGTAAGGCTTTGGGGGTGCGCAAAAGCTGCTCATTGACTTGGTCCATATGGTTGGTATAAATATGTGCATCGCCTAAAGTGTGCACAAAATCTCCCAATTCTAAATTGCACACTTGTGCCACCATCATCGTTAGCAATGCGTATGAAGCAATATTGAACGGCACCCCTAAAAAAATATCAGCACTGCGCTGATACAGCTGACAGCTTAATTTTCCATCTGCCACATAAAACTGAAAAAATGCGTGGCAAGGTGGTAGTTTCATTTGATCGACATCCGCCACATTCCATGCTGAAACGATTAAACGACGTGAATCGGGCGAGGTTTTAATGGCGTTAATGACTTGTGTGATTTGGTCAATATGCGTGCCATCTGGTTTTGGCCAACAACGCCATTGGTAGCCATAAACAGGTCCTAAATTACCCTGCTCATCGGCCCACTCATCCCAAATACGCACGCCATTTTGTTTTAGATAAGCAATGTTAGTATTGCCTTGCAAAAACCATAATAACTCGTGAATAATAGATTTTAAATGCACTTTTTTAGTGGTGAGTAAGGGAAAACCCTCAGCCAAATTAAAACGCATTTGGTAACCAAATACGCTTTTTGTGCCTGTGCCAGTGCGGTCAGTCTTCACATTGCCATGGGCTAACACATGGCGCACTAAATCAAGATATACTTGCATCCCCTTAGCCCCTAAGCTATTTTTTCAACAATATATTGCTTAATGGCAGCCACTTCAAAATTCATCACATCGAAGCGTTGTGGCAAATCTTCCAAACCATTGAGTGCGGCTGGTCGTGCAGGGTGTATGCCTAATGCTTCAATAATCGATTCTTCAAACTTTACAGGTAAGGCGGTTTCTAGTACGAGCATAGGTATATTGACATCACGCTGTTCTAAAGCGACTTTTAAGCCATCTGCGGTATGGGTATCTATAGTGATGCCGTAGTTGTTATAGGCTGCACGAATTGTTTTCATGCGATTTATGTGGTTGCTATTGCCAGATACAAAACCGTAGCTGGCTACTTTTGCAAAGTAATTGTCTTGATTCAAATCACCGGCATTTAAACTAAAGGCTCCGCCATTATCCACTTTGTTCCATAACTCGCGAACTTTGCTTGAATCACGTCCAACGAGGTCAAACACAAAGCGCTCAAAGTTAGAAGCTTTGCTAATATCCATAGATGGGCTAGAGGTTTGATAAGTATTGGCAGAACCACGCGGACGATACACACCTGTTTTAAAAAACTCGTCTAACACGTCGTTTTCATTGGTTGCAACGATTAGTTTATGAATTGGCAAGCCCATCATGCGGGCAATATGCCCAGCGCAAACATTACCAAAATTGCCGCTAGGTACAGCAAAGCTGACTTTTTCACTGTTGTTTTTTGTAACGGCTAAGTAGCCTTTAAAGTAGTACACCACTTGCGCAATAATACGTCCCCAATTAATAGAATTAACTGCGCCAATTTTATACTGCTCTTTAAACTTGAGGTCATTTGACACTGCTTTGACCATATCTTGGCAATCATCAAATACGCCTTTTACGGCAATATTATGTATATTTGAATCTGTTAAGCTAAACATTTGTGCAGTCTGAAAACGGCTCATTTTTTTATGGGGAGACAACATAAATACGCTAATACCTTTTTTACCACGCATCGCGTATTCTGCAGCTGATCCAGTGTCGCCAGAAGTCGCACCAAGAATATTGGTAGTTTGACCAGTCTTAGCCAATACGTACTCAAACAAATTACCTAACAACTGCATGGCTATATCTTTAAAGGCCAGTGTTGGTCCATTTGATAGTGATAATAAATATAAATTGTCTTCTAACTTAAGCGTAGGTGTAATGTCTTCTGCATTTTGATTATCGCGGGTATAGCCATATACATCAGCACGATAGGTTTTATCAATGATCACTTTCAAATCAGTAGCAGGGATATCATTTTCATCGATTAAGCGACTTAAAATTGCAAAAGCCAGTTCGCGATAATTCATACCGCGCATCGCAGATAAATCTGTATCGTTAAACTGTGGATAACTTTCTGGTAGATACAGTCCACCATCTGGTGCCAAACCACCTAGTAAGATTTCGCTAAAACTTAATGCAGGTGATTGCCCACGAGTGCTGATGTATTTCATTTTTAATTCACAATTGATAGATAACAAAAAACTTATGCTAATTTATTTACTGTTTTTATTTGCTTAATTCTTCCATACGGATTTTGGTTACGGTACCGGCAATTGCCTCTAATGCTTCTATCGCGCGAATCGCGGCATCCATATTTTTCTCAACCGTAATATGCGTCAAAATCACAATATCTGCTTCGGTCTCGTTATCATCTGGTTCTTTTTGCATCATGGCATCAATAGAAATAGCGCGATCTGCTAATACTTTGGTTACATCTGCCAACACGCCCGGCTTATCCATGGCACGTAACCGTAAATAGTATGCACTGCTGATTTCACTCATTGGTAAAATGGGCAAGCTGATAATTTGATCAGGCTGAAATGCCAAATAAGGGACACGTTGCCCCGCCGTTGCAGTATGTAGACGAGCTACATCCATTAAATCGGCCACCACAGCACTTGCTGTTGGCTCGGCACCCGCGCCAGCGCCGTAATACAGTGTTGGGCCCACAGCATCGCCCTTCACCACTACTGCATTCATTGCGCCATTTACATTGGCGATTAAACGCTTTTCAGGGATTAATGTTGGATG
>JAYVFU010000116.1:0-4136 GCA_043772865.1 Methylophilaceae bacterium | reverse complement strand
GTAATACGCCGTGCTTAAATTCTCGTATAGTTTCAGCGCTATAACCTTGCTTTAGCGGGTCTCCATAATCGTTTAATTCGCTGCTTTGCTCATTGCTTATGAGCGTTTTAATGCTTTCTGCAATGTCTGTAATGTTGTGCTGCTGATAGTTAAAATGACCGCCACTCATGTAACTGCTCCCATAATGGATGAAAGAATAACCAGCCAAAATATAAAATATGCTGCGTACTTAGCTGGATGCTGACCGTTGATATTGCGGCTTTGCAAATACAAATCATTGCTAGTAAGGTCGTGTTTGCTCATTTTGTAACCCCGCTACCTTTACACGACATACAGCGTGTGCCATCATATTGACCCTCGCCCGTTCCGCTACAATTAGCGCAATACCCATCGTCAGATTCATCATCAATATCATCGTTGTAAATAATTCTGCATTTAGGGTCATCAAGGTTATGCTCATCTTTGTAAGCACCGCAATTGCATGGTTTAGCTTTAGTCATGATTCATCCTTTATTTTCAATGCTTAATAAATCTTTCTTTTTGTTTTCTAAAAGGTAGATATTTGCTTTAAGCTCTGTAATCTCTTTGTCAATAACGGCGGTTTTTGCCTTCACTAATGCAAGCGCATTAGGCTCATCAAATGGCACGTCAATTTCAATCTCACCCATTCTTATTTCATCATCAGCAACATAGTCGACATGCCAAAATCTAATGCCTTCACTATATTTATATGTGCTGTAATTTATGTATAAAGTGCGTTTCATCATTCAATCCTTAAAATTAACTCTTAAATCAGTATTAAGTAGGTGGCAGGCGGTTAACCCTGCAATGTAATAGGTGGTTGATTCCGCTTTCGCATATAACAGAGCACCTCGGCTACCTTCCTGCCTACTGCGCAGTTTTTTACTGTAGTTACGCACCCTCTACTTTTGTGTGTCACCCAATTCCCACACCGCACCTACTTAATACTGACTTGCTTTGCACCGCGTACTTGCAGTCACTCTAAGAGGTATTCCGCTTTCACATTCGCCTTCATTCGGTATCAATTCGTTGTTTTGATTCGATGTGCTATCTTATACCCATAGGTAATATTAAGTCAACAATTATTTAATACCTATGGGTAAATATATTTTAAAATAGTTTAATTTTGTGGAAATTTGGGCGAAAAAATACCCGCACAAGGCGGGTTGTTATCTTGCGAAATTGATTAATCGTTATCGTATGGGTTGTTGTATTGTTTAACTGCTGGTGGATTGTAGTTAAAGTTTTGTGATTGGTATGGCTCTACCGTGCCTTGTTTGCCTGTGTAGGGGTTGCTATTGCCCTTGCTGCTGTAGTTATCATAGCTATTGCTATTGGACGGGCTGCGATAGTGCGGTTGCACATAAGTGCCATCTTTGCGCGTATAGCCATTCACGTAGGTGTCAGCCAGCGCATTTGCGGATAATAGTAAAGCCAATGTTGCAATTATTAATTTCATTTTTACATCTCCCATTTAGTGCCAAATTGAGGCTTTGGCGTCGCCGTTAATCAAAAATCTACACCTTGCCACAATTTAAGCACGCGGCCAAAAACTTCAAAATCCATATCACTTGTAATATTCCAGCTTTCATAGGATTTGTTAATACTAATTGCACGCAGGCCAAGCCCTGGTATGCGCTGCAAGCGTTTAATAAATCCTTCGTTACCTACCCTAAAAAAATAGATGCTATCAAACTCTACCGATTTGATCCCAATATCTATAATTAATGGGTCGCCACTGTTAAAGCCTTTCTCGCCCTGCATACTGTCACCAAAGCCAGTGACTATTTTTAAGTTTTGATAACTACTCGCATTTTTAATATTCAATCTAAGCCACTCGTTAGACACTTGCCATTCATTTATCACCCCCGACTGATCGCGCAATACTAGACCGCTGCCCATAGCGCCGTGTGCGTCGTATTGTTCAATAGTTAAACCTGATTGTTCAGCTTTTTTAAAACTAGCCAACTGAAATTTTTCATCGTTGGAATATTTACTCTCTTTAAAAATATCACCAATGCCTTTTTCTATTTTTTCTTTAATGTCCTCACCAATACGTTTCTTGCCAGATTTCCCCTCTGGGTATAGCAATCTTGATAAATAAGTCGCATCAATGTCGCATTGTTTTGCAATTTTAGCTATGCCACCTCTTCCAATCTCACCTATTGCAGAAACTAATAACAAGCGCCTTTTTTCGTATCTATCCATTACATGGACTTTACTCAAAAGTATATTTTTATTAAATGTGCTAAAGGTATTGACACAAACGTTACCCATAGGTATATAATCCCAGTTATGGAAAAATTACGAAATTATTTAAACAGCTACTCAACTAATGAGCAAGTTGCCTTCGCGCTTATTTGCAACACGACAATTGGCTATCTACGCAAAGCAATTAGTGTCGGTGAATTATTAAAACCAGCTACATGTGTATTGATTGAACAGCATACCAAAGTCCAAGTCACTCGCAAAGACTTGCGTCCTAACGATTGGGAATCAATCTGGCCAGAGTTAAAAACTATAAATTTTAATAGAAGTTCTGATAACAGGCACTTGCCAGACCGCCGACAAACCCGCCGCAATAAAGCGATTAATTAAATCATGATGCAATACATCATCAACACATTCGCAATATTTGGCTTCCTTGTGGCTTGGTCAATAACAATCGGTTTTTTAGCGTCACGTTTATTTGACACATAAAAATAGCCATTTTAAAAATATAGCACGGTGCAATTTTGCACTCTGTTCGGTTTCGCACGTAAGGATGAAATAAATTGCAAATTATCAACTTCATTAAACATTGGTACAGATTGAAAAAATTATCACTCGCCTTATGGGTGACCGCTTACGAAAAACAGGATAAAAAATGGAATTAACAAGAACAGAAATTAAAGATGCGTTCCCAAATATCCAAACTGGATACGCTTATAAAGGAATAAATGAGTGTGAACGCATTTTTTGCTTAATTGAAGAAAGCTCAATTCATAAAGGTTACTTTAATTTAAATATGTTTGCATCAGGCAGCGGATATTCAATCGATACAAAAAAACCTATTACTCCAGAGTTTGTTAAATATTCATTCGAACTATATCTAAAAGAGTTTAATGGCAATCCAAACAATTTTAATTGGACTTATAGAGAGCAAAATCATCTCGATAATATACATGCTGTATCTACTAAAAAATTTCCAAGGATTGAAAAAACTCAAGATATTGTTTATTTCATTTCTGCTGGCAATTTCATAAAGATTGGTAAATCAACTGGCAACCCAAAAGCAAGGATTCAAACATTGCAGACTGGATGCCCCTACAAAATAGAAGTACTCGGCTGGATAAATGGCGATGTGTATCTTGAAAAAGAGTTGCATAAAAAATTTAGTAAACATAAAGCTCATGGCGAATGGTTTTCTAATCATTACGATATAACTGACTATCTTTCTAAGGCATCAGTATGAACACATTAGCCAAATATGATGCGGCTAGACATGCACTGCAAGCCGCAATCACTGTAGATGAAGTTAAAGATATTCGCGATAAATCAGAGGCTATGGCCGCTTATGCCCGTCAAGCCAAAGACGTTGAGTTAATTAAATGGGCAACAGAAATTAAAGTAAGAGCGGAACGCAAGGCTGGACAAATGCTTGCTGAAATGCCAAAACAAAATGGTGGTCACGCTCAAAAAGCTCGGTCACACGATGTTACCGAGTTACCAAAAACACTTGCTGAAATTGGGATTACGAAGAACGAATCAGCACGCTGGCAAAAACTAGCAGCCGTTACAGACAACCAGTTTGAAGAGGCGGTTTCATCTGCAAAAGAAATTGCTGGTGAAGTTACTACAGCGGCAATGTTGCGGTATGAGAAAACAATAAATCAGCCGACTGCCAAGCCAGAACCACAAATTGATGACTACGCACCAAGCTTTGAAGAACTAGCCGAAGCAGAAGCCGAGCATTTGGCCAAAGAGCAATTGTTTGATGAATTACTTAATGCGGACGACCTACAGGCTGAACTTGCCAAAATAACCATTAAAGACAAAGCCATGAATAAAGTATTAGAAAGCCGCGTTAATGGCTTAATGAATACAGTGGCGGCTTACGCAAAAATAATCAAATC
>JAYVFU010000115.1:0-12582 GCA_043772865.1 Methylophilaceae bacterium | reverse complement strand
CGGATAAACGTCAGGGCGCTTTACTGTAGTTATTGCAACTTTGTATTGAGCTATTGCTTCACCAAGCGCTGTTGTGAGTTTATTTTGCATGACGTTGTGATAGCTGTCGTTTATTGAGAATGCTTTGCTGCAATTATTTCGACAACTTCTAAATTACTTGCACGATCTGCATCGTTGTCTTCTGTCTGAATTTTGATATATTGACTGTCTGTTTCAGACGTCAATTCCTTGAATTTATTATGTTAGACACTTATGTGTGAAAGTGTAGCATGGACAATTGCCGCAGCCGATTTAGCGGTCGCTAAATCTTTAGTTCTGAATGATATTCTGCGGTTTATGCAATTACGTTGCAAGCGTAGGTGATATGTGCCACTGGGTGTTAATTCGAGATTTTTTGTGTGTGCTATCGGCTGTCATAATCAGTCCTAATTTTTGACACTTACTAACATTTTGTGCCTAAATTATTGATTTATATGTAATTTTGGCGTCCCACGGGGATTACTATTTAATTTTAACTAACTGATTAATATAATTAATAATTTAGTATTAATTATATCCATACATATTTATATACATAAAAATTAAAGTGACTGTCTTCTTAGGTAGGGTGTAGATTAACCTTTTTGCTTAACTTTTAATGCTTAATATTTCATTCCAACTGCTTGTGTAACTTGCGCTTTTATTTTCTTGCTTCATTTTCCACGGCCGTTTAAAGCCTTCACTGGCTAACTTAATCGTTTCTTTGCCCATTTTGCGGTTAATGTTGTCCATGGTTGTCATCAGTTGGCTGGTTTTGGGTTTAGCTTGCATCGTGCTGAATAAATCAGTTTGTACGCCTTCTAGCGGTACTAACTCGCCCAGCATTACGCCTGCTTTCGCGTATTGGTAGTTTGGCTTGTAGATTTGCTTTAAAGCCCACAGCACAACGCTTACTAGTTGGCGCGTGTCATCTGTGGGGCTGGGCAGAGGTATAGTCATGCCGTTACTATAGAATGGCTGGTCTGGCTTAAAAGGGCTGGTGCGAATATACACATACACGCTGCCAGCAAAGCTTTGTTGCTTACGCAGTTTTTCGGTAGCACGGCTCATGTAAAGTGTAATAGATTCAGCTAAACTGTTGTAGTCGGTGACTGGTACACCAAAACTGCGCGAGCTTAGTATTTGCTTTTTAGGTGGTGCAACGTCTTCTAGTTCCATGCACACTATACCGTTTAGCTCATGTATGGTTTTTTGCATCACCACGCTAAACTGGCGACGTAACCTATCTGCATTGGCTTTTTTTAAATCAAGCGCCGTATTGATGTTCATGGCTTGCAACTCAGGCGCTAGCTTACGGCCTACGCCCCATATTTCGCCCACATCAATGCTGTGCAAAATCAAATTTAAATCGGTAAGCGCTATGGCGTTAAAATCACATACACCTTTATATTGTGGGCGCTTTTTAGCACAAAAGTTAGCTAGCTTGGCCAATGTTTTAGTGCTACCCACACCTACACACACGGGCAAACCTGTCCACTGCAAAATACGATTACGCATGGTTTGTGCATAATTGGTAAGGTTTATATGGCTAAAGTTGGTTAAGTCTAAAAATGATTCATCAATCGAGTACACTTCTTGGTATGGGCTAAATTGCCGCAATATACTCATTACGCGGTTACTCATATCTGCATAAAGCGCATAATTACTTGATAGCGCAATAATGCCATGTTGCTTAGCTAAATCTTTTAATTTAAACCAAGGCGCACCCATGGCCACGCCTAGGGCTTTTACTTCGTTACTGCGTGCCACCGCGCAGCCATCATTATTGCTAAGCACCACAACGGGCTTATTGTTTAACTTAGGGTTAAACACCCGCTCACAACTTACATAAAAGTTATTCACATCAATTAAAGCAATACTGCGCTGCATAATAAATGACTACTTCTTAAAACGTCTAAAAGAACCTGTTACTACACCCCATATTTCAAAGTTCATGCCTTCTTTAATTTCAATTGGATTAAACACACCCGTGCTATTGGCTGGCAACAAACGTGGGCTACCATCTTTTTTACGAGCTAGTGTTTTAATAGTAAATTCACCATCAATCACTGCTAATACAATATCGCCAATACTTGCTAGTTTAGAACGGTCAATAACTGCTTTGTCACCTGGCAATAAGCCTACATCTATCATTGAATACCCTTGAATAGTCACGAAAAAAGTAGCGTCTTTTTGGTCAATTAAAAACTCACTCGGGTCTAGGCGCTTTTCAACATATTCTTCAGCAGGGCTAGGGAAGCCAGCTGGCACTTTGCTTAGAAACAATGGTAGTTTAATTGGATTGCTGTTAAGTACTGGCAGGCTAATATCACCAATCACATCTAAATTAACTGATAAATCAGCCGCTAGTTTTTTACGTTGATACGCCGCTAAAAAGTCTTTTACCACAGGCAATTGACTTGCTGGCAAGCGCACAACTTCGGTAGGCTCTCTAAATTTGCCTGTACCAGTTTTGCGGCCTGCACCAGCGCGTTTACCACCTCGTAATTTTATTAAGTTGTTCATGTTGATTATTGTAACGGTAATCAATGATAAAGCTCAAGTTAAAATAACTTTTGTGGTTGTTTATGAAAATGAATATTTGTAAGCGGTACTTAATCGTTATCAGCTAGACCTTTAAGCCACCCGTTTGATTACAATAGTATGATTAATATCAATCAATTTTTTATCTAGCCGCGCCATTAGAAAGTAAGTTTGTTTAAACTTATTTAATAATTGTTTTGATGCCAATAAATAATTGATTATTATTTTGATTCAATAGACTTTAATGATCTAGTGCAAAAGTGCTTGATGGTTCTGATACGATAGGCTGTTAAGGTATCGTGCCTAAATTAATCCAGATCTTAGCCGAAAGGGCGATAATCAAGCTTTAAAGATAGATTCTGATATAACGATTGATCCAACCTCACAAGCTAACGTAGATAAACTAAACCGTGCTATGGTAAGAAACTTTAATGATGAGACTAGGACTATTGCGTATGAGCCAGCAGATATGCTTTCGTCTATTGCAGACCTTGCCGAAGCCGCAACAAAAGCTTTTGGTAGCCAGATTAGCGCGATTAAACCAACAAGTGAACGATTTAATATCCTCAACGGCATTAATCTCGGTGGAAGAAACTACATCAATATTGATGGAAACATTGGGTTCATCAACATCGCAGGACACGAAATAGGGCATATTTTTTAAATTAATAGACCTAACTTTATTGCTTGAAACTTTACGTAGTCAATAATTACTGAAACAGGACAATACCTAATTTTTAGCCAAGCTAGCACTCTTAACACAACGCTTCCCACGGGTGACGTTTATGCTTTTAGTAAAGAATTAAAAGTAAAATTAAAATTGTTTTAATAAGATTATAAGCATTCAATTTCAAGTTAAAATTTAGGTAAAATGACAACTAACGTATCTACTTTAGAAAAACTGCATTTAAATACAACGATTTAATAAACAGTAATTTTAATAAATGCGCTTTTCGTTCGTACTCGCGCGCGTATTGGTCTCGAAACTGCTTTTTAATAGCGATTAAACCGTTGATTTTGTTATTTATTAACTAGCTGACTTATAACCTAACCCTAAGCGTAATCTTAGGGTTGTTTATGCCTACTCCGTTGATGTAACCTTGACGTAATATCGGGGTTATCTCGCCCTTATCTTGCGGTTGTATAGCGGTGTTAATTATTATATGAGGCGATTCGTGATGTGTTGTGACAGTGATAAAAAGAAACGCTATATAACAGGATAGCGTTTGTTAATTCAGTAACATATTCGCTATATAGCGTTTCTAATTTAATGTTATCGCACAAAGCTGCCTTTACCTTGACTGCGTTTATGGTTAACAAATGATTTAGGTCTTTTATCAGTTGTTTTATTGCTAACAATACCTAGCAACTGCGCTGCGGGGAACGGGTCATTAACAATTGCATCTCTTGCCCATGCCCACACGCTAGATTTCATTACGCTATCGCTTTGTAAACGGTTTAAAACGGTTTGTGCAAGTATTGCCTTATCTGCGCTATTCACACGCTTGTAATCGCTTCTACTCAAGCCATAATGCTTTGCTACATCTTTGTGAAACAAATTAATTAATCGCATTAAATTACCTTTGCCGCCAATCATTTTGTTACCCTGCATTTTACCGTCAACTAATGGCAATATTAATGCATGAGCATGTGGCGCGGCTTCATCTAAGTGAACATCAAAACTTATCAGCTCACCTTCAAAAGTATCTTTTACCCATGTCAAGCTATCGTTAAAAAATGGCTTAGTGTCTTTTGTGTGCCAATCAATAGGCAGGCTAAACAACACCTCTACTGCCATTACACCATTAACCCGCCTTTTAACAAGCCCAGCGGCCAGCATTTGGCTGTTAGCTTGGCTGGTAACCGCTTCAGGCGATGCATTATTGTTTGTATCAACATCGCTTAAGCTGTAATTGAGTGGCGACTTTAAAGCGTCAATATTATCTTTTGGCTTTTCAGTTCGTTTGTGATGCTTTAGCAAAGCAAGTAAGCCATATTGCACAAACTTGCCATGCTTATAAACATCTTTTACCGAACCAAGTCGTATTAAATGGCTGGCTGCCTTGATTTAACTAGGCACTACACAAGACAAAAAATAAATAATGCCTTGTAACTCGCTTTCAGTCATGGCGTGTAAATCATGCGCAATTGCATGGCTGTTAGCCTTTACGCAAAGCGGGTAGGCGCGTTCAAAAAGCTGGTGGTAACTCATGCTATCACTTCACTATTATCGCTTGCTGGTGGCGGACTGTGGCGCATTACATACTTGGCAACGCCTTTATGGCTAATGTTATCGGGCGTGGTTTCGGTTACGCGCACGGTCGCTATGTCATAACCCATATTGCGTAATTCTTTCACCCTAGCAGCGGGCATCATCACGCCGTGTGTATGACGCAAATCAATTGTACTTTGCGGGCTTATTGCAAACGCGTGTAAACAGATTGCATGTTGATTATTAATGCTTGTATCATAGTAGTTGAGCTGTTTAATTGGCTTAATTGTAGATTCACTAGAGGCAGCCTCGAACGCTGCCCCTTTCTTTTGGCTTTCATCAATAGTTTTTGTCATGTTACGCACCTACTTTCGCAGTTTGTGCGTCAATCCAGCTATCTATTTCATTAGCCAACCAAGCAACTGATCGCGAACCATTTGCATAAGGTTTAGGGAATTTGCCATCTTTTATGGCTTTATAAATTGCACTACGTGATTTTGCCGTTTTGTTACAAACAATTGGTAGTTTGATGAATTGCTTAGAGGGCGTTACGTATTGTATTTGCATGTCTTAAAGTCCTATTAAATACCAATGCGGCGCATCGGATTAAGTAGAACTTTAAAATTTATTTAGTTGTGAAAAGATAGAAATGTATTTACTCTTAATGGTGTCGTTGCTCTGAAACCCTTATAGTTGTTGGCTGACAGGGTGTTGCTATTTGTCTGCCTTACGCCCAGCTGTCGCCCATGACGGCCTAATAATTGTTGCGCCTTTACCCGCCAATGTTTGCGTAAATCCACGATCTATAAGCCATGCTGCTACGGCTGAGTTGAGTGGATGTGTTGCATTGTCGCTACTGTCCGCGTTTGCCCAAAATCGTGATGAAGCTTGGTTAAGTATTGCTAAATTATTAGAAACATGGGCGTGTATTGGTTTATTGTTTAAAGATTTTTCAAGAGTTGTAAATTTAAATCCTTCCATTACAACACTCTCTAATTCTGGTGGTACAAATGGTGAAAAATTAAGCTCTCGATCCCCAGTCCGTTCGTTTAATATAATTAAGAATGAATTTAAATAGGTTAAATTAAATGCTGCTTCGAACTCATCTTTCCAAACAAAACAAGCGGCAGGTAATAGCTTAATTGATTCAACTATCCAAGCTGCATAACCTTCATCGCTATTGAACTGGTTTCTGCTTAGCAAACTACTTAAGTTTTTATTTACTGCGTAAACATTATCCCATTCCTTAGGCAAAATTTTAACGTACTCATTATTTTCATAAATATTGTATGCGTAAAGGTTATCAAATTGTATTGGCATCTCTTGGTGCGCCAATGTAAGTAACAGTTTATCAGGCGAAATTTTCCATCCTGTAACATAAGGTATTGCACGTATAGGAATTGCATCTTGATTATTAATCTGAATAATTGTTTTCATATTGGTCTACAGTAGAGCAAAATTCTTTAAAAATTAATAGCCGCTATTAGATTCAGGCTTTCTATCGTAATTGTTACCAATACCATCATTGTCATTATCGTAAATGCCATAAGATGAATTGCTTTTATTGGTTGCTCCAGGCGAACTATATTCATCACGCTGGCTGCCACCATTGCTTTTTGAACCATAGTTATTAGCGCGGCTACTATCTGGACTGCTACGCGTATAGCCTTGCACATACGTGCCGTCTGAACGTGTGTAACCTTTCACGCTTTTGCCAGCAAGCGCATTAGTTGATAAAACGATTGCTAAAACGGTAAAAATATACTTCATATTAACCCCTCAAGTGCACCAAATTGGCGGCTTTGGCGTTGCCGTTATACTTTTACTAAAACCTAGTTTTTTTTCAAGGCTATCATTTAGCACATGACCAGACTTCAAATGCGTTATGAACCAGAAGTTGTCCTTCTTCATGTCTTTTATCTGGATTTTCGTCCAAATATTTTTTTACCATATCAAATATTTGACCATTAGTAGTTCCTTTAGGCTGACATGAGTAATAGCTTAGTTTTGGCTTTCTTTTTTCTAATTTTGCAAAAGATATTTCAGTGGTTCTATACGACCCCTCAGCATCAAGAACTCCAATTATGTAATATCGAGCACTACCATTTTCATAGGCATCTTTACTATCAAGCCATGCATGCAAGTCATTGCCCGTCACCGCAAAACAGTTAGATGTTAATAAGAGTGTCATAATTGTTAGTATTTTTTTCATTTTTGAACCTCAATTTTATTTATGAAATTGTTTCATTTAAATGGGTTTAGTGATGGTGTATCAGCGGTAATATTCTTCGCTTTCAGATAAAGCTTCATTTCTATCATTAATATTTTCAGTTTCATCATCTATTATAGATTGACAACCTTTTGGCAGAGAATTGTAGACTTCGGAATAAAAATCGTCATTTTTGTCAGAATCTATAATTTGACCTAATCCTATGCCTATTACAAAAATTACAAAATACATTAACCAAGTTTCATGTTTTTTTTGCTCGTCATCATATTGATTCATATTTTTAACCTGAATAAATGTTTATTTTTTTATTTTTGCCACTTTAAATTACTCTATCTCAAATGGTTACGTTTTTAGCATTTAAATAATCCTGTTTTGCAAAGTTTTTTTTAAGCTAATACAATCTTGTGTTGATCGGTTTTTTAAAGCCTTTAAAATATTGATTCAAGACGCAAAAGAGCCTCATTTGCCTGTAAATCACCTTGTTTAGCCGCCAATAGATACCATTTAATAGCTTTTTTATAATCTACACTCGGCACACACTCTCCTAGTTCATATAAAGTACCTAGCGCGCCTTGCGCGTGAACATAGCCCTGCTCAGCAGATTTTTGATACCAATATATAGCCAGCTGATCGCTTTGAGCTACTCCAGTGCCGCTTGCATACATCCATCCAAGATCGCATTGAGCTTCCTTATCTCCTTGCTCCGCTGATTTCTCATACCATATTGCTGCTTGTTCATCGTCTTTAACTGCGCCTAAACCATTTAAATAAATATTTCCTAACCTTCTTTGAGCTTTTGCATGACCTTGCTCAGCTGCTTTTAAATACCAAATAAAAGCTTCTACAACATTTTCTTTAACAACAATACCTAACTCAAAACATAAACCTAGAGAATGCTGAGCAAATGAAACACCTTGATGAGCTGCGTAGTTGTATAAATAAACAGCTTCTAAATCATCTTGCGGCACTCCAGCACCTTTTGCATACATAACTGCAAGTTGGTATTGGGCATAAGCATGGCCAAAATCAGCCAATTGTCGAAATAATTTTGCAGCTAGTCGATAGTCAATATTTCTATCATTCAAGCCGAATAAATAATCCAGTGCATTTTGATACATGTCTTCCATTACTTTGAAAGATGGTTTTACTATAGCTGTCTTTTCATTCAAGCCGCGTGCTACTAACTCACGCCCTGGAGTTTGAGTTTTAGTTGTGGCGACTAAAGCTGCGCTTTGATGTGCTAATGAATTATTTTTATCTAGATCTTGCATTTGCTTATGCGCTAGTTAGTTTCACTTCTAAAATCATAGTCCTTCGATATGAAGGCATTTACCCGTTGCGGCGGCTTTGTGCATTTCGCCAATCATGTAATGTAACGTTTCTAGCATATCTACTTTAAATTGAGCTGCAGAGTAAATGTGATCTTTCGTGGTTGTATTAAGGTGGTTAATATCATCTAAAGCATAAATAAAATAATTTTCTGGCGTTTGTGTTATTTGCCACTCCCACTGCAATAATTTTGAAGTAAATTCGTAAATATCATAGATTTTTTCAAACTGTGTGTCGTAATGGGGATCAAAAGGCGAATAGCTTTTAGTCATTGAGCAATAAGCACCCAATAGGTCTTATGAAAACTCTATGAAAACAATTTTTTTGTTTAGATTGACTTCGTTAATTGGATCATCAACCACACTAAATCGATTATATGGTTCATGTTTATCAAGAATATTTCTGCCTAGCACTGACATTGTTTGCCCTTATTTCAAAAATGTTTTGTAAAATTTTTTGTTTTAGCACTAGGCTTAAATTATGCTTGTTTTTCATGCAACGATATTATTTTTGCACCCGCTTTAAGTTCATCTAAATAATCCGCCCATTGTTGCATCATTGTTTTGCGTTGAGGAATGTATAGCGCATGGTTGTAGGCGGCGCTCACTTCATCGCGCGGACTATGCGCTAGTTGTAACTCGATATGATGGTGGTCGTAACCACGCTCATGCAAGCTTGTAGAGGCAATTCCTCTGAAGCCATGGCCAGTCATCACACCTTTGTAACCCATGCGTTCTATGGCCTTTAAAATGGTGTTATTACTCATGCATTTTTTGTGGTCGTTACGGTTTGGAAATAGGTATAAAGTATTGCCTGTTAACTCATGCAAGGTGCGCAGTAATTCAATTGTTTGTGGGGCTAGCGGCACAATGTGCGGTGTTTTCATTTTCATGCGTTCAGGCGTAATGCGCCATTCGGCCGCTTCAAAATCTACCTCTGCCCATTCAGCATGTATTAACTCGCTAGTGCGCACAAACGTATAAGCCATAAGCTTTGTGGCTATACGCGTTATTTGGTTTGCCTCGCTATTATCTATTTTGCGTAAAAAGGCTGGTAGTTCTTTAATTTCTAGCCTTGCATAGTTATTAGTAGGGCGGGTGGGTATTACATCACTAAGGTTAAAATCATTGGCTGGGTTTCGGTCAACGCGCCCAGTACGGCGCTTATCATTGGCTATAGCATAGCGAAATATTTGGCTGATGGTGTGTTTTGCACGGCGCGCCATTTCAAAAGCGTTACGGTCTGCAATTAATCGCATCACAGCTGCAATATCTTGCGGGGTTATTGCGTTAATCAGCTTATCGCCAATAAGTGGGTACACATTATCGGTTAAACGGCGCTCGGTATAATCTGCATGACGTTTAGTTTTGTCACCACGCCAATGCACTAGCCATAATTGAGCAAAATATTTAAACGTAAATTTTTGATTCTCTGCGCGTTCTAGCTTTTCAACTTTTTTAATTTCGCTAGGGTCTTTGTTGCTAGCATTAAGTTTGCGCGCTGCATCACGTTTTGATCGTGCTTCTTGCAAACTAACATCTGGGTAAACGCCAAATGAAAGCGTTTTATCTTTACCATTAAAACGATACCGAAAGCGCCACCACTTTGAGCCCGTTGGCTGAACTAGCACGCTCAATCCTAGCCCGTCAGCTATAGAGAAGGGCTTTGATTGCGCCTTTAAAGCTTTAAGCTGTGTGTCATTTAACGGCATATATGTATAACTCATTCATGTATAAGTTTGGCTGCACATGAAGTTATACATAAAATTGCTGGATGTCAATACACGTTAAAATATTGCAATAGGCGTTGTAAAAGCAATAAATTGTTGTGATTCATTGAGTTGCAAGGCTTTACAGGATGATATTGGATGATGAAAAACTAATTACTGGCGTCCCCACCGGGATTCGAACCCGGGTCGCCTCCGTGAAAGGGAGGTGTCCTAGGCCTCTAGACGATGGGGACCTTGGAATTTAAACTAATACGACTACGACTTGCTGTATTAAAACAAGACCGTATTTTACACTATTTACTGCAATTTCTGAAATCAAATTAGCAACTAGAACTATCGCATAAAACCCCAAATTTGGTGGAGGTAAGCGGGATCGAACCGCTGACCTCTTGCATGCCATGCAAGCGCTCTCCCAGCTGAGCTATACCCCCGCAAACTTCAAAAATTGTTTCTAAATTTGGGTCCTTAAATTGACAACAATTCGAGAAGGCGCAATATTAAAGACCAGCGCGGGAAAAGTCAATTAAATTAATTGGACATCAATAAATTTCTGCGCGTGTATTGCTTTGCGATTCAAATTGCAGCAAATCTACTTTTGGTTGTGCTTGCCAATCTGCTTTGCGGTGTTCTGCAACCACATTGGTGAAAATGCCACCGCGCACAAAAAACTTGGCGGTTACGCGCATAAATCTTGGTTGTGTTGCATTAACCAAATCATCCAAAATACGGTTGGTAACAGCTTCGTGAAAGCAGCCCTCGTTACGAAACGACACAATATAAAGCTTTAAGCTTTTCAGTTCGACACATAGTTGGTCCGCAATGTAATCGAGCGTAATTACCGCAAAGTCTGGCTGGCCAGTTTTGGGGCACAGGCAAGTAAATTCAGGGATTTCCATGTGAATATGAAAATCACGATTGGGCGCGGGGTTGGGGAAAGTTTCGAGCGTTTTTGAAGGCTGCGCACTTAAGCTTCCTAGGATTGTGACATTTTCGTGTAAGTCAGAGCTAGACATAATTGCCTTCATATCAAATAATAACGCTATTATAAAACGTAACGCTTAAATCTCATAAACCCCATTTAAAAATAAACCTTTGCGCTTAACCCACTTAAAACTTGCTGGCTTCAAATCATTTGTAGATTTAACTACCATTCACTTACACGGCCAACGTGTGGGCGTTGTTGGGCCTAATGGTTGCGGCAAATCGAATGTGATGGAATCTGTGCGCTGGGTTTTAGGCGAATCATCCGCCAAAGAAATGCGCGCTGATGCGATGGACGCGGTCATTTTTAATGGCGCTAGCAATCGCAAACCTATATCGCGCGCATCAGTCGAGTTAATTTTTGATAATAGCCTAGGCGGCGCTACTGGCAAATGGAGCCAGTACGCCGAAATTAGTGTTAAGCGCGTGATTGAGCGCGAAAAAGGCTCAACTTATTACATCAACAACAGCGCGGTGCGCAGGCGCGATGTGGCCGATTTATTTCTCGGCACAGGTTTAGGTGGCAGGGCGTATGCAATCATCGGCCAAAACACCATCTCGCGCATTGTAGAGGCCAAGCCTGAAGAGCTGCGCGTGTTTTTAGAAGAAGCAGCGGGCATCAGCAAATACAAAGAACACCGCCGCGAGACCGAATTGCGCCTGCGCGATACGCGCGAAAATTTGGTGCGGGTTGAAGACATTTGCCGTGAGTTACAAAAACAAATCACTAAATTAGAATCGCAAGCGGTAATTACGCAGCAATATCATGCGCTACAAGCAGCTTACAAGCTGGCTGATGGGCAATTATGGCTACTCAAAAAACGTGATGCCAGCCGCGATTGGGGAAAAGCTAAAGCACAAGTGGATAAATGGGGGAATCAACTGGAGGTGCAAACCGCAGCATGGCGCAAAAGTGAAGCAGAGTTAGAAAAAATCCGCCAAGCGCACTATGCGGCGAGCGAGAGCATTAATACCGCGCAAGCGGCGTATTACGTGGCGAATGCAGAGGTTTCTAATCTCGAAAATCAAGTCAAACAAAATACCGAAGCGCGCGAGCGTATGGCGCAACAATTATTGCAATTAAACCAGTCGCTCGAGCGCAATGCTAATGCTGGCGAGGATTTCCAACAAAATTTAACGCAAAAACAAACTGAACTAGAAACCGCAACGCAAGCTGAGCTGCAAACTAAAACCGCGTTAGAAGCCCTAAAACAAAGCTTGCCCGCAAAAGAGCTGGCACTTAAAACTGCCAACGAGTTAGCGCAAAAAAGCCAGCAAGTGCTTATTGATGCGAATCAGCGCATTCAAATTGAAAATAGCAGCATCCAATATTTAAGCCAAAATATTGAGGATAATTACAACCGAATTCAAAGACTTAAGTCAGATTTATCAAGCTTAATGTCACCAGACCAAGCTCAGTTAAACACCAGTGAAGCCGCCCTGCAGCAAGCGCAGAAGGAAATTGCTGCTATTGAACAAGTGCTACAGAAACTACGTGCTGACGAAGCTGATTTACAAACTAATTTGAATCAATTGCGC
>JAYVFU010000114.1:0-12655 GCA_043772865.1 Methylophilaceae bacterium | reverse complement strand
TTGGTGGCTATGATGCGCCAATATATGACAAACTATGATTAACTAACAAGCGTACAAATGGCTTAAAGCCTCGTCATAGTTAATCATAAATATGCTTTAAGCAGGTTCAAATCCTGCCGTTCCGACCAATAATATCAAAGACTTACAGCTTATTGGTTGTAGGTCTTTTTATTGGGCAATTTCTATCTGGTATTGCTCAACTTAAATAATTTTCAATTAAGTTAATTAATAACATACAAATGTGTTTGCTGGCGAAGTATCCGCCGCATGTCATGATGTCTCGATCTTCATACGATACTTTCTTTTCCAAACAAGCATTCTAATTTTGCGGATAAATCCAATTTATAGCTTTTTTGATCGTTTGATTAAGGCCAATCTTTTAATTTTTTATCAAATCTTACTTCGCTATTTTTAATCTGTACGTAATCTATAAGCCTACACAATCCCCTTTTATCTTTGTTTATTCGCATTACCAAACCCCATGCTCTTAATAGTATTTTTTATATAACCACTTGATTTTTAGTATTTGTTTCTTCAAGTAGGACCTGTCTGACAAATAATTCATCAATTTTCCTATTCAAATTATTTTCGCTAAACGATTTAATAGAACCATTGATGTTTTAAAGTTGGCGGAGATGGAACATGTCAGATAATGCTTATACAAATCAAGTTTTGAATAAAATAATAAAAGTATCTGAGGGCAGACGAAAAAGCTTTATCAAAGCAGCTAAGTACATCAAAGATTCTCAAATGAAATATTATTTTAACTGCAGAGCTAGCGATGTTGACCTGCATTTAATTGAGTTACAAGAACTACTTGATTTTCATGCAGGAATTAAAATTCACGATATCGATATTACCAGTCTTATTGAGCGTTCTTGGATAAATATACGCAACATGATGCTAGGTCATAACAGAAAAGCTGTACTAAATGATGTCGAACGTGGTGAAAACTACGCCGCAAGTGAGTATCTTAAAATAGCTAATTTATATCTACCACCTAAAGTCAGATTGTTGGTTATGCAACAAATAAATGAGGCCCAAAATAATCAGATTGAAGTCAATGAAATGCGTCAAACAATCATCATGATGATTTGATTTAATCAATTGGGTAGGAGAGTTAAGTGACTGACAATATTTACAAACTGAAGATTTTAAATAAACTCGTAAAAATATCTAATAAAAGACAAAATAGCTTTATTAAAGCAGCAAGCAATATGCGAGATGCTCGAATAAAATCCTTGTTTTATTTAAAAGCCAAAGAAGTTCAAATGGGTTTAATTGAGTTAAAAAAACTGATTATATCTCTTAATGGTAATGACAATTACAGTATAGATATTGTTAAATATTCAGGAAGGTTTTGGAAAAGTATAATAAACATTATGTTTGGTTACAATGAGATAGCAATTATTGACGATATTGAAGACTGTGAATTACTTGCGATGAATGAGTATGACAAAATAGTGAGTTTATATTTGCCACCAAAGGTCAGGATATTAGTGTTGCGCTTAATGAGCGAAACTCAACAAAATTATGATGAGATTAAAGCGATGCGCCAATCAATCAAGCTAATGGCCAATTAATTGAGGAGTTATTATTGTGAATCTAATTAATTTAGTTATTGAAAACGAAACTGAGGCATATCATTGGCCCCAGTTTGTAGATGTTGGTTAAGTATAGGAAAAGAATGTTTAAGGTTATAAATGAAGCGTATAAAAGTATTCATTGTATATTTTAGACAGTAATTCCAAAGTTTAAATGGTCAATTACTTCTCAACAAAAGCACGCTCAATCACATAATCTCCAAGTTGCCCAATACGCGGCGATACTTTAAAGCCTCTAGCATCTAACAACGCTTCTGTATCCTTGAGCATTTGCGGGCTACCACAAATCATGACTCTATCATCTGTTGGATTCATTGGTGGTAAACCAATATCCTCAAATAATTTTCCCGATGTAATCAAGTCTGTGAGTCTGCCTTGATTGCGAAATGGCTCTCTTGTTACTGTCGGGTAATAAATCAATTTATTACGCACTTCTTCACCAAAAAATTCATTATTAGGCAGTGTTTGTTCAATAAATTCTGCGTAAGCTAACTCATTAACATAGCGTACACCATGCACTAAAATGATTTTATCAAAGCGGTCATAAGCTTCGATGTCTTGAATGGTACTCATAAAAGCGGCTAATCCAGTGCCTGTCGATAGCAGATACAAGTGTTTAGCTGGTGATAAATCACTAATCACCAATGTGCCTGTTGGCTTGCGACTTACCAATAAATCATCTCCTGCTTTAAGGTGTTGCAGCTTGGAGGTAAGTGGTCCATTGGGTACTTTAATGCTAAAGAATTCTAAATGCTCTTCGTAATTTGGGCTTGCAATGCTGTAAGCGCGCATTAAAGGTTTGCCATCCGTTTGCAGGCCTATCATGACAAACTGTCCATTTTCAAAACGCAAACCCGCGTCACGTGTGGTTTTAAAGCTAAATAATGTGTCGTTCCAGTGATGAACGCTTAATACTTTTTCTATTGCAAATGTACTCATAAGTAGTTCTTGCCTTAATCTTTATTGTTAATTAATTGCGTCAGTTAGCTAATAGCTTCTGTGAGTTCAGGTACCGCTGTAAACAAATCAGCCACTAACCCGTAATCAGCCACTTGAAAGATTGCCGCATCAGGATCTTGATTGATGGCGACTACAACTTTACTATCTTTCATGCCATAAGTATGTTGAATTGCGCCTGAAACACCAATAGCAAAATATAACTCTGGTGCGACAACAACGCCAGTTTGACCCACTTGAATTTCATTGGGGGCATAACCGGCATCTACTGCTGCACGTGTCGCACCAAGTGCGGCACCTAGTTTCTTAGCAAGTGGTGAAAGCACTTTTTCGAAGCTTTCTGCACTGCCTAGCGACCTTCCCCCAGAAATTACCACTTTGGCTGAGCTAAGTGCTGGTCTTTCAGAAACTGTTTTATGCGCTGATATCCAGCGCGTATTGATAAATGCTGCTGGTGCTTCTAATTGCGTGATCTCTGCATTGGTGCTTGAACCAGTATTGGCTACAACAAAATTGCTAGCATGTACAGTGAGTACTTGAATGCTATCGCTGCTTTGCACAGTGGCATGTACATTACCAGCATAAATTGAGCGTACGTAAGTGTTGTCTAGTTTAATTTGTAATACATCTGAAATCATTGCGACATCAAGCAGTGCAGCCGCGCGCGGTAAGACATTGCGACTAAATGATGAGTGTGCCGCTAGAATGACTTGATAGCCGCTACCTACTTTGGTAAGTATGTTTGCAACATCTTCAGCCAGCACATGCTCCAAGTGGTCTGCATCCACACTCAAAACGCGTTGGACGCCAGAAATAGTTGATGCTTGCTGGGCCACTACCGCAGTATTTTTGCCTACGACTAAAATATCAATAGTGGTTGCCCAAGTTTGGGCAGCGGTAACGGCTTGAAATACGCTGATATTTAATTGTTTCTCATCGTGTTCAGCTAATACTAAAACGCTCATAGTTGTATTCCTTCCACTTCACTTAGTTTTTGTAACAGCTCTTGTATGCTATTAACTTTGATGCCAGGTTTACGTGCTGGTGGTTCGCTTACATTCAGCATCTGTAAGCGTGGTACTGAATCAACACCTAGTTCAGTAACTGCAATGGTTTCTATCGGTTTTTTACGTGCCATCATCAAGTTAGGTAATTTTACAAAGCGTGGGTCATTTAATCTTAGGTCGGCTGTAAGCACAGCGGGCAAGCTAATTGTTAGTGTTTCAGTGCCGCCATCTACTTCACGCGTAACTGTCGCTTCATGCTGATTAATATGGATGGCAGAAGCAAAAGTGCCTTGCCCGTAACCTAATAAAGCCGCTAGCATCTGCCCTGTTTGGCCAGCATCGCTGTCAATCGATTGTTTACCAAGTAAAATAAGGTCGGGTTTTTCACGTTCTACAATCGCTTTGAGTAATTTAGCAACGCCTAATGGCTGCAATTTTTCTGCTGTTTCTACTAAGATTGCACGGTCTACACCCATCGCAAGCGCATGTCTAAGCACATCTTGATTAACGCTACCACCCAGCGTTACTGCGACAATTTCTGTTGCTAAGCCTTTTTCTTTTAAGCGTAACGCTTCTTCAATGGCATTTTCATCAAAGGGGTTCACGCCCATTTTAACGAAATCGATATCTACATCAGAGCCATCTTGTTTAACGCGTACTTTAATGTTGTAATCAACCACACGCTTGATTGCGACTAATATTTTCATCATGTTTCCTTTTGTTTCTTTTATGCGGTTGATGCTTTATTTGCTGACCATTATATAGATTGGTATAATATCCGCTAAATTGATTGTTTGTATAATATATATCTGCTATATAGATATAAGTTTTAAATATAAAGCGTAGATGAAATACACACTAAGACAACTTGAGATATTTGTAGCCGTCAGTCGCACTGAGAGTGTTTCGCGTGCCGCAGAATTATTACATTTATCTCAGTCTGCTACCAGTACTTCACTCGGTGAATTTGAGCGTCAATTCAATCTACAATTATTTGATCGAGTGGGTAAATCGCTTAGCATCAATGAAACAGGGCGTCAGCTTTTACCAAGGGCCGTAGAGTTGCTAGACCGCGCAAAGGAGATAGAGGCGCAGTTAGCAGGCCAAGCAGGGTTTGGTGAAATGAATATTGGCGCTACGTTGACCGTAGGCAACTATTTGGCGACATTGTTGGTTGCTCAATTTCTGCAAGAACATCCCGAAAGTCGCATACGCTTACAAGTGCATAATACGAAGACCATTGTGCAGCAGATTGCAAATTACGAGCTTGACCTTGGATTAATTGAAGGTGATTGTCATCACCCCGATATTGAAGTGCAACCTTGGATAGCGGATGAGTTGGTGATATTTTGCGCACCTAATCACCCGCTTGCGCAACAGAAAAATATAAGCGTAGAAAGGCTTTTGAGCGAGCCGTGGATACTCCGCGAAAAAGGCTCTGGCACGCGTGAAACCTTTGATCGTGCATTTCAGAATCATCATGCCGAGCTTAATATTCGGTTAGAACTTGAGCATACCGAAGCGATTAAACGTGCAGTAGAATCTGGTTTAGGTATTAGCTGTATTTCAAGGCTCGCACTTAAAGATGCTTTCCGTCGTGGTAGCCTTGTGCCCTTAGATACGCCAAATATTCGTCTCAACCGTTATTTTTACTTTTTGTGGCATAAGCAAAAGTATCAAACGGCTGGTATTAAAAGCTTTCTAGAGCTTTGCCTAGCAATGACAGCTGGTCATGAACGCAGCGACCAAGTAGATTTACCTTATATAGCCTGATATAGCCTGAAAAATGTAGCTAGAAAGAACTGATATGCAACGCGATGTAATGTATTACGATGTTTTAATTGTGGGCGCAGGCCCAGCAGGTTTATCGGCTGCCATCCGATTGAAGCAGCTCGCACTGAGGAATGGCAAGGAGCTGAGCGTTTGTGTGCTAGAAAAAGGCGCTGAAGTTGGCGCGCATATTCTTTCTGGTGCGGTGATTGATCCAATCGCGCTCAATGAGTTGTTACCAGATTGGCGTGAAAAGGGTGCACCAATAAATACCGCAGTTAGCCAAGATGAATTCAATCTGTTAAGTGAACAAAATAGCTGGAATATTCCGCACTGGCTCATGCCGCCATTGATGAATAACGCAGGTAATTATATTGTGAGCTTAGGTGAGGTTTGTCGTTGGCTAGGCCAACAAGCAGAAGGTTTGGGTGTTGAAATCTACGCTGGGTTTTCTGCACAGGAGCCTTTATTTAAGCCATCTTTGCATAACGAGCAAAAACAGTTAATCGGCGTGATTACTGGCGATATGGGGCGCGATGCCATGGGTGAACCTACTGCGCAATTTACACAAGGTATTGAGATTCATGCACCTTATACGTTAATCGCCGAAGGCACGCGCGGTTCACTGACGCGTGTTTTGGAAGAGCACCTTAATCTGCGTCAAAACGCATCGCCACAAAAGTATGGTTTGGGTTTTAAAGAAGTCTGGCAAATTCCTGCGGCTCAGCATCAACCTGGCTTGGTACAACACACTATGGGTTGGCCGTTAGATGCTGATACAGGAGGCGGTTCGTTTATTTATCACTATGGCGAGCAGCTGGTCTCCATTGGCTTTATCGTTCATTTAGATTATGCAAACCCGCATTTATCGCTGTTCGATGAGTTTCAGCGATTTAAAACACACCCTAAAATCCGCGCATTGTTACAAGGTGGTAAACGCTTAAGCTATGGCGCACGTACGATTAGTGAAGGTGGTGTGCAATCTTGGCCAGACATGATATTTCCCGGTGGTGCGCTAATAGGCTGCAGTGCCGGTATGGTGAATGTGCCGCGCATTAAGGGATCACACAATGCGATGAAGTCTGGCATGCTAGCTGCCGAAAGTGTATTTTCTGCGCTAAATAATACACAGAAAAACACAGATCAAACAAACCAAGGTCAGTTATTGCATAGTTACCCCGCTGCCCTTAAAGCATCATGGATATGGCGCGATTTAGACGCTGTGCGCAATATAAAACCGCTGTTATCCATGTTTGGCAATTGGGGTGGTATGTTAATTGGTGGCGTAGAAATGTGGCTAGCCGCATTAGGTTTGCGTCTACCTTGGACGCTCGAACATAAAAAAGCTGATCACGAGTGCACGCGTTTAGCCGCTGATATGCCTATGATGACTTACCCTAAGCCTGATGGCGTGGTGAGTTTTGATAAATCCAGCTCTATTAATCTAAGTAACATTGCCCACGATGCTAATCAGCCCTGCCATTTAAAGCTTAAAGATACTTTAGTGCCAATATCCATTAACTTAGCCAAGTATGATTCGCCAGAACAACGTTATTGCCCAGCGGGTGTGTATGAGATTGTGCAAGTGCAGGGCGCTCCAAAATTACACATCAATGCGCAAAATTGCATTCATTGCAAAGCTTGTGATATTAAAGATCCAACACAGAATATCGTTTGGACGCCGCCAGAAGCTGGGAGTGGGCCAACATATTTAAATATGTAGTATAGGTTTTAAGTTTTTTGGCTGCCTGAATCAACGCCATTAATCATATTAATTAGCAGTAACTCGTCTTAATAGTGATTTAAATGTATCGACTTCCTGCTTGGTAACCCACGTAGGTGATGGTTAAAAGCTTCTGCCATTAAGAAAGGCATTTTAGATACAAGCGCTTTTCTAGCTTCAGTGAGCTCTAAAAAAATCACACGTTTATCATTTTCGCTGCGTCCTTTTGCTTAATTTTTTGTTTCTAAACGATCTAGCATGCGTGTCATGGTGCTAGTTTCACCTCCACTACAGCGTGATAACTCTGCTGCTGTAAGGCCTTTGCCGTAGGCCAGTAGCATTAGTGGCGCCCATCGCAAAGCAGTTTAATCTAGTGCGCCATTTTGGCGTTTATAGTGCGATGCAATGCTATTTGTGCTTGCTTAATCAGATAGCCTATAGATTCTTCATTCACATCACTATGCCCACTACAAAAAGTAGGTAAATCATTACTAGTCAACAAATTGTCAAGATTTGTGTTGATACTCATTGTTTTATCTAATCCCATGTGGTTATAATATATGTGCATATGCAGTGATTGTCAATGCAGCCATAATTGAATGCAGCCATAATTGATGACCACAAATTATTTAAACTTAACCAATGACAATATCGCCAAATAGCCTTTGATTTTAGGAAAGTAGTATGTTCAATATTGTAGGTATTGCGTTAAAACGACCATACACTTTTGTGGTCATGGCTTTATTGCTCATTATCACTGGTACGCTGGCAGCGTTGCGCACACCTGTCGATATTTTTCCTGAAATTAGAATCCCGGTCATTGCGGTAGCTTGGCAATATGCGGGCTTGCCGCCTGATGAAATGGCGGGGCGTATTAGCACCCTTTATCAACGTGTACTTACTACTACAGTAAACAATATTGAGCATATTGAAGCTAATTCTTACACCGGCTTTGGTATTGTTAAAATTTTTTTTCAGCCAGGTGTTGATGTTGCCACCGCAAATGCGCAGGTGACAGCGGTTTCTCAAGGCATTACAAGGCAAATGCCTACCGGCACAACGCCGCCATTAATTCTTAATTACAGTGCTTCTACCGTGCCAATTTTACAGGTGGCACTTTCAGGTAAAGGTTTATCAGAGCAAAATTTAGCTGACTTGGGTCTTAATGTTATTCGTACACGGTTGGTGACTGTGCCAGGTGCAGCAGTGCCTTATCCATTTGGCGGTAAATCACGGCAAGTGCAAATTGACCTTGATCCTTCAGCCATTCATGCGCGTGGCTTATCTGCACAAGATGTAGCCAACGCTTTAGCGGCACAAAATCTTATTTTGCCGGTGGGTACCGAGAAAATCGGTAGCTATGAATATACATTACGCCTAAATAATTCGGCCTCAGCTACTGAAGATTTAAATAATTTACCGATTAAAGTGGTAAATGGCGCGACGATTTATATGCGCGATGTTGGGCATGTGCGCGATGGTAATCCCCCACAAAGCAATATTGTGCATGTGGATGGTGGGCGCTCGGTATTGATGTCGGTACTTAAAAATGGCGCGACTTCAACCTTAGATATTGTGTCTGGTATTAAGGCTAAATTAAATGAAATTAAGTCATCTTTGCCAAATGAATTAATTGTTTCACCCATTAACGATCAATCTATCTTTGTGCGTGCTGCAATCAGCGGTGTAGCGGTTGAGGGCATTATTGCTGCAGCACTGACTAGCTTGATGATTCTGTTATTTCTTGGCAGTTGGCGCTCTACCATCATTATTGCGGTATCTATACCCTTATCAATATTGGGCGCAATTGTAGGTTTGGCTAGCATAGGTGAAACGCTCAATATTATGACTTTAGGCGGTTTAGCCTTGGCGGTAGGTATTTTGGTGGACGATGCCACAGTGACTATTGAGAGTATTGAATGGCACTTGGAGCAGGGTAAAGAAGTTGAAACGGCAATTATGGATGGTGCTGCACAAATTGTAACCCCAGCATTTATTTCACTCTTGTGTATTTGTATTGTGTTTGTGCCGATGTTTTTTTTAGAAGGTGTATCGCGCTTTTTGTTTGTGCCAATGGCTGAAGCGGTAATGTTTGCGATGGTGAGCTCATTTATTCTATCGCGTACTTTGGTACCCACCATGGCCAATTATCTGCTTGAAAAACACGCGCCGCATATTGATGAGCATGGTAAAGAGGTTGTGCTGCCAATATCGCGTAATCCATTGGTGAGGCCGCTAATGCAGGCTCAGCGTGGTTTTGAAGTGAGATTTGAGCGCTTTCGTTTAGGCTATCGTGGCATGCTTGAATTAGCCATTAATCACAGACGTTTATTTGTAATTGGCTTTATGTCTGTGGTATTACTCAGTAGCTTGCTAATTCCCTTTTTAGGTCGTAATTTTTTCCCAGCGGTTGATACTGGGCAAATTCTGATTCATGCGCGTGTGCCAGTGGGTACGCGGGTTGAAGAAACTGCCGCGCAGTTTGCGCAGTTTGAAAAAGCCATTATACAGGTCATTCCAGCAAATAAGATAGAAACATTAGTTGATAATATTGGTATGCCGATTAGTAGTATCAACATGACTTATAACAATACGGGTTTAATTGGCTCGCAAGACGGTGATATACAAATTGCACTTAAAGACGGGCATTCGCCCACGGCAGATTATGTGCGTACTTTGCGTGAAACTTTGCCTAAGCAGTTTCCTGGTACTACTTTCTCGTTCCCGCCAGCGGATATTGTGAGTCAGATATTAAATTTTGGCTCACCAGCACCCATTGACTTGCAAATTCGCGGCGGTAAGTTGGATGCGAACTTTGATTATGCCAACAAGTTACTTACAAAAATTCGCCAAGTGCCGGGGGTTGCCGATGTGCGTATTCAACAATCACGCAAAAACCCCTTATTTGATATTAATGTAGATCGCACTCGCGCCCAAGAAGTTGGCATAACAACACGCGATGTCACTAATAGTTTGGTGGTTAATCTGGCGGGTAGCTCGCAGGTTGCGCCTACGTTTTGGCTTAATCCAGCTAATGGCGTTTCTTACCCAATTGTGATGCAAACCCCGCAATACAAGCTGGACTCGCTATCTGCACTAGCCAACTTGCCAATTAGTGGCGCTAATAGCCAAATTAATAGTCAAACATCACAAACATTAGGCGCATTAGCCACGTTCAAGCGCGGCACAGGTAATGCCGTGGTAAGCCAATATGATATTCAAGCCATGGTACAAATTAATGCCACTACACAAGACCGTGATTTGGGTGCAGTTGCCAAAGATATTCGTAAGATTATTGATGAAACAGCAGGAGATGTACCAAAAGGTGCCAAAGTAGAGTTGCTAGGACAAGTTAAAACCATGGACAGTGCTTTCTCAGGGCTGCTATTTGGCTTGCTAGGTGCAATTTTGCTTATTTACTTGTTAATTGTCGTCAATTTCCAATCATGGAGTGATCCATTTGTGATTATTACAGCCCTGCCAGCAGCACTTGCAGGCATTATCTGGATGTTGTTTATCACTTATACGCCATTATCAGTACCCGCCTTAACAGGCGCCATCATGTGTATGGGTGTGGCAACCGCCAATAGCGTGCTGGTAATTAGTTTTGCCCGTGAGAAGCTAGATGAACTAGGCGATGCTACAGCCGCTGCGCTTGAGGCTGGTTTTGTGCGCTTTCGCCCAGTGTTAATGACAGCGCTTGCTATGATGATAGGTATGGCACCCATGGCACTAGGACTTGGAGATGGCGGTGAACAAAATGCGCCACTAGGCCGTGCTGTTATTGGTGGTTTATTTTTTGCCACCATCGCTACTTTAATTTTTGTACCTGTTGTATTTAGTATGGTGCATCGCAACACCACTAAAAAAATAGATGCGAACACCCATATTGGAGACTTAAATGCCATCTAATCAAACTACGCCACAACATTCAACACGTACTTTGCGTATCAGCGGTATTGTTGTTGCAATTATTGCGGTCGCAATTGTAGTAATTGGCATCACAAGCCGCGCTAGCAATGACGACAAGCTCAAAAAATGGACAGATGAGCAAGCAGTGTTGACAGTTAATATCATCAAGCCAAATAGCCAAGGCGCATCGGCTACGCTAGATTTGCCTGGCAGATTTGAAGCATATACGCGTGCGCCCATCTATGCCCGTGTGAGTGGCTATTTAAAAAGCTGGAAAGTGGATATTGGCGGCAAAGTAAAAGCTGGACAACTATTAGGCGAAATAGAAACGCCAGATTTAGATCAACAGCTTTTACAAGCCAGAGCTGATCTTGCTAGCGCACAAGCCAATGTAGAACTCGCTAAAACCACCGCAAAACGCTGGCAAGAAATGTGGAATACTAATTCAGTATCGCGCCAAGAATTGGATGAAAGAAACGGCGACTATGCAACGAAACAAGCCATGGTAAAGTCTGCAGAAGCCAATGTAGATCGTTTAATTGCCACTAAAAACTTTGCCAAGGTAGTAGCACCATTTGACGGTACAGTGACAGCGCGTGATACAGATACAGGCGCCTTAATTAATGCTGGTGGTGGCTCTGGGCCAGCCCTGTTTGAGGTATCTGATACACGTAAATTACGCTTATATGTGAACGTGCCGCAAAATAATGTAACGAGCATTAAGCCAGGTACAGAAGCAGATATTACCTTACCTGAGTATCCTGGTAAAACCTACAATGCTCGTGTGGAATCTTTATCACGTGCAGTGGATGTCTCTTCTGGGACAACGCTTATTCAGCTGGTTGTTGATAATGCCGCAGGTG
Organism: Methylophilaceae bacterium; assembly: GCA_043772865.1. Classification (GTDB taxonomy): domain Bacteria; phylum Pseudomonadota; class Gammaproteobacteria; order Burkholderiales; family Methylophilaceae; genus JACMMS01. The sequence continues at coordinate 819 of JAYVFU010000114.1, read as the reverse complement.
AGTTATTGCCAGGTGGTTTTGCAAATGTCAGTTTGCATCAGGCAGGGGCGGCGGCTACTTTTAGTATTCCTGCTAGTGCATTGATTTTTGACAAGTCTGGCTTACGCGTTGCAACAGTAGGCGCAGATAACAAAGTCTTGTTAAAAACAGTGACTATATCTCGTGATTTAGGGAAAGTTATCCAATTGGGCTCTGGCGTAACAGTTGAAGATCATATCATTGAAAGCCCGCCTGATGGCTTAGCCAATGGTGAGCTTGTACGTGTTGCAGAAGCCACTAGTAAACCAGAGAAAGTAACCGATAACAAATAAGAAAACCCTTAATTTTTTGCTATTAAATGTAAAAAATATTGAAAAAGCGTGTGTTTATAAAAATCATCCCCAATATGTCACTATAGATTTGTAAACTAAGCTATTAAGCTAATTAAGGAAAATTGATGTTATTCAATAAAAAGACAAGTAAGTTTGTAGCAGCATCCACTTTATTGTTAATGATAGGCTTTCAATCACTCGATGCCATGGCACGTGTGGGTGGTGGCTCAAGGTCATCTGGCTTTTCTAGTAGCCGTAGCTACAGTAATGACAATGCTAGCCCTAGCCGCGCAGGTGCTGGCAGCAATACAGGTATGCAACGCAATAACGTGGTGAATAATGAGCGTCAAAACAGCCTAGCTAATCAACAAGCTCAGCCTAATCAACAAACAAGCCAACAAGCAGCACCGCAGCAATCATCAGCACAACCAGCAACCCCTGGTAAATTTGGGTTGGGAACGGTAGCGGGTGCTGCCGTTGCAGGTGCGGCGGCAGGCTATTTGCTTAA
>JAYVFU010000113.1:0-4194 GCA_043772865.1 Methylophilaceae bacterium | reverse complement strand
TGTAAATCAGCAAAACTTATTTCTGTATCCTCATATTTAGGCACCTCTACTTTTGCTAAACGTGCCGCGGCACCCTTACACATATCTGTAGCAATTTGCACTTGGCGACTGAGTGGGTACATATCAGGAAATAAGCGTGCAGTGATTAACACGCTCGGCTCTATTTTCTTGGTTTCTGCATGGTCCTGCGCTTTTTTCAACACTGCTGATAGATTATTTAACATACGCTTTAGTGGCGGTACAGCTGCGTCATACATTGAAAGCATTATTTACTCCTTCTGTTATGTAATGGTGATAAGCAATTTAAAGCTTAATATAATGAGATAGTTTTTATAGTATTGTGGCGCTATTGTCATAAATCAATGTGTTATTTAATATTGGATATTTTTATCTTGTTGTTTAAGAAGCAAAACTCTTCACTCATTAAAAAATCAAAGTAAAATATTGGTATGGATATTTACTCTATTGCAAAACCGCTTTTATTTCAGATGGATGCTGAAAAAGCACACAATCTCACACTTAAAACTCTCAAAATTGCTGAAAAGACAGGTTTACTCAGCCTGCTTCCTAAGCCGACTATTTGCACACCTAGACGGGTGATGGGCTTAACTTTTGTTAAGCCGATTGGTTTAGCGGCAGGATTAGATAAAAATGGCGCTTATATTGATGGCCTAGCTGCATTAGGCTTTGGGTTTATTGAAATTGGCACCATTACCCCACGCGCGCAACCTGGTAACGCCATGCCGCGTCTATTTCGCTTGACAGAAGCGCAAGGCATAATTAACCGCTTCGGTTTTAATAATTTAGGTGTAGATAATTTAGTTGAAAATGTAAAAGCGGCTAAATTTAAAAATGGCGTTTCAAATAATATTCTAGGGATTAACATAGGTAAAAACTTTGATACACCCAATGAACGCGCGGTCGATGATTATTTAATTTGTATGCAAAAAGTGTATGCGTATGCCAGTTATATTACTGTGAATATATCATCGCCTAATACCAAAAATTTACGTGCCTTGCAGGAAAAGGACGCCTTGTCTGACTTACTTGCCACTCTGAAAGCTGAGCAAGAAAAGCTTGCACAGCAACATGGACGCTATGTGCCTATCGCGCTAAAAATCGCACCAGATTTAAATGAAACCCAAGTAAACGAAATTGCAGACTTACTTATGTCACACAAAATTGATGGCGTGATAGCCACTAACACCACGCTTGCTCGCGATGCGGTCGCTGGCATGGTCAATGGCAGCGAAGCTGGCGGATTATCTGGTGCGCCAGTACGAAACCAATCAACTATTGTCATTCAGCAGCTATCTAAACGCTTGGATGGTGCACTTCCCATTATAGGCGTGGGTGGCATTTTAGGCGGCGCAGACGCTGTTGAAAAAATTGCGGCAGGTGCTAGCCTAGTACAAGTGTATAGCGGCTTAATTTATCGCGGCACAGCGCTAGTACCAGAAATTTGCAAAGCTTTAGGTTAAGCGATCCCTAAGTGTGCCTACGTACAAATTGACAGCGCCAATACTTTATTCTTATCGCCGCTGCCCTTATGCCATGCGTGCACGAATGGCACTTAAATATGCAGGAATTTCAGTAGAAATTATTGAAATTTCACTAAAAAATAAACCTGCAGAAATGTTTAAAGCTTCACCAAAAGGCACGGTGCCAGTATTGGTGATAACCAACAGTAAGGGTGGCACCCAAGCCAGCAGCACAGTTATTGATGAAAGTTTACAAATTATCAAGTGGGCTTTAGCTAATAATGATCCAGATAACTGGCTAAAAAATACTGCCGATGACTTAATTTCGGAAAATGACAGCTCATTTAAAGAAGCATTAGACCGTTATAAGTATGCTATTCGCTTTCCAGAAAAGTCGCCATTAGCGCATAGAGCTGATGGCGAAGTATTCTTACTTAAGTTAGAAGCTTTACTCAATCATGATAATTTTCTATCTGGTCAACAAATTGGTTTAGCTGATATTGCTATTTTTCCATTTGTTCGACAATTTGCTGGAGTAGATACTGCATGGTTTGAAACTGCACCCTATCCAAAGTTAAGGGCTTGGCTAAAATCTAGCGTTGAAAGTGAGTTATTTTTAAGTGTGATGATTAAGCTTTAACATTACAATTTAGAAAATAAAAAAGGCGCAATGAATTGCGCCTTTTTTAACATAGCTTAAGTTTTAGATTACAACAGCTTCTTCTACATCAAATACTAACTTCACTTCATCTTTATCATCTACATCTACTGTGACATGACCACCGTTAGCAAGCTTACCAAAAAGTAATTCATCAGCAAGCGCACGTCGAATCGTGTCCTGAATCAAACGCGCCATTGGGCGCGCACCCATGAGTGGATCAAAACCTTTTTTACCTAGATAGGCTTTTAATGCATCGGTAAAGGTTGCTTCCACTTTTTTCTCATGCAATTGATCTTCTAATTGAATCAAGAATTTATCTACCACACGGATGATAATATCTTGTGAAAGTGGGGCAAAGGATACCATTGCATCTAAACGATTACGGAACTCAGGTGTAAACATACGTTTAATATCTGCTGCCTCATCTGCCGCATCTTTACTATTGGTAAAGCCAATGCTTGATTTAGATAAGTTTTCTGCACCGGCATTAGTTGTCATGATAATAGTGACATTTCTAAAGTCAGCTTTACGGCCGTTATTATCTGTCAGCGTACCGTGATCCATTACTTGCAATAAAATATTGAAAATATCAGGGTGTGCTTTCTCAATTTCATCGAGCAGTAACACGCAATAAGGTTGTTTAGTAATCGCTTCGGTTAACAAGCCACCTTGCTCAAAACCCACATAGCCTGGTGGCGCACCAATTAATCGGCTCACCGCGTGACGTTCCATATATTCAGACATATCAAAACGCACAAGCTCAATGCCCAATGTGTAAGCTAACTGCTTCGCTACTTCAGTTTTACCCACACCAGTCGGGCCACTGAATAAAAAGCTACCAATAGGTTTAGTGCCTGAGCCTAAGCCACTACGTGCCATTTTAATGGCTGATGACAGCGCTTCAATGGCCTTATCTTGCCCAAAAACCACCGCTTTTAAATCGCGCTCTAAAGTTTTAAGCGCATTTCTATCATCAGTGTTAATATTTTTGGGTGGAATACGCGCAATTTTTGCCACGATATCTTCAATTTCTTTATTACCAATCACTTTTTTCTGTTTAGATTTTGGCAATATACGTTGGGCAGCACCTGCCTCATCAATCACATCAATGGCTTTATCCGGCAAATGACGATCATTAATATATTTAGCAGCAAGTTCTGCCGCTGTTGTAAGCGCAGCCACCGTATATTTCACATGGTGGTGATCTTCAAAGCGTGATTTTAACCCTTTTAGAATTTCAATGGTTTCAGCTACACTAGGTTCAACCACATCCACTTTTTGAAAGCGGCGTGATAGCGCATGATCTTTTTCAAAAATACCGCGATATTCTTGATAGGTGGTTGCGCCAATGCACTTAAGTGTGCCATTTGATAGTGCGGGTTTAAGCAAATTGCTAGCATCTAAAGTACCACCACTAGCTGCACCTGCACCAATTAAAGTATGAATTTCATCAATAAAAAGAATGGCATCGGGTTTTTCTGCCAATTGCTTCATCACCGCTTTTAAGCGTTGCTCAAAATCACCACGATATTTTGTGCCTGCTAATAATGCACCCATATCGAGCGAATACACAGTCGCGTTTGCTAAAACTTCAGGTATATCTTTTTCTACAATTCTGCGTGCAAGTCCTTCTGCAATGGCAGTTTTACCAACGCCAGCCTCACCAACCAATAGTGGATTATTTTTCCTACGACGGCATAAGGTTTGGATGACACGTTCTAGCTCAGCTGCACGACCAATCAGTGGGTCAATTTTTCCTGCAGCAACTTGTGCATTTAAGTTGAGTGTAAAACTCTCTAGTGCACCAGTGGGCGCTGCTTCCACCTCAACATCCTGCTCGCCACCTTCAGGTTTAGCTGCACCTTCATTCACTTTAGAAACACCATGTGAAATAAAATTAACAATGTCTAAACGCGTAATCCCTTGTTGTTGAAGAAAAAACACCGCATGCGAGTCTTTTTCACCAAAAATAGCCACCAGCACATTAGCGCCTGTCACCTCTTTTTTACCTGATGATTGCACATGTAACATTGCACGCTGAATCACACGCTG
>JAYVFU010000112.1:0-12832 GCA_043772865.1 Methylophilaceae bacterium | reverse complement strand
AAGCTTGGATTTATAGTAAAAATGTACATACACGCTACCCGTTTCAGGGCGCTTTGTATGGATTACCGCCTGATGTGTTAAAAGAGTGTGTATTAGGTGCTATTGAGGCAAGATTTGGCCCTATTAAAAATGAACAACGTCGTGCGGTTGCTGTAGAACGGCGCCGTACAAATCGTATGCTATCTGAAGCCCAACCCGCATAAAACTTTGAAGAATTTATCTATAAGGTATGGGGTGCGGGTGTGGCAAAACACTTTGCAATACCTTATAACAAAAAATTATGGGCAGTACCTTTAGACCAAATTGAAACCTCATGGCTGGGTAACCGCGTGCCTATGCCAGATTTAGATGAAATGATTGAGGGCGCACTCAAACCTGTAGGTAAACCGATGGGTCCTAATGCGAGATTTGGTTATCCGCTTAAAGGTGGATTTCAAGCACTGATGAACGGGTTTTTGCCCTATCTTAAACACAAATTAAAATTAAATGCTGATATCAAAACTATATCTACCAGCAATCGTCTGGTCACTTTATCGGATGGTCGGCAATATTATTTTGAAAATTTAATCAGCACCTTGCCTCTACCAAAACTGATACAGGCACTGGGGCAAGAAGTGCCTATTGAATTGCAAAAAGCCGCACAAGGCTTAAGGCACGTATCGGTTAAGTGCGTCAACTTAGGGATTGGGCGTGAAAATATCACTGACAAACACTGGATTTATTATCCAGAAGAAACGATTTTTCACCGAATCTTTGTGCAAGGTAATGCTAGTCCACATTGCAATGCGCCTGGCGGTTTCGCGCTGACGTGTGAAATTACTTACTCTGAATATAAACCACTGGCTGAAGATGATGCTGCTTTAATAAAGCGTTGCATAGCCGATTGCATTAGTGTGGGCATGATGAACCTTGAAGATAAAGTGATCGCTGCAAATGTAGTTGATATGCCCTATGCCTATGTTGTGTATGACCATGAACGTGCAAAAAATGTAGCGCTGATTAGAAAGTGGTTATTAAGTCAAAATATTATTTTGGCTGGACGCTACAGTGAGTGGGAATATTACAACTCTGACCATGCCTTTATCGCAGGTAAAAAAGCCGCAGAACTGATTATGTTAGAAAGCTTGGACGAATCTATTGTTACTAAAAATAGTTAAGCAAACATCTACATAATCATAAATTTTTTATATTAAACATTGATATTTATCAGTAATTTGCTCAAAAGTGTTCGTTAGCACACCGACACTAAATCTCTAAAAAATTAATCTATGCTTTTAGTACAAAGGGTTATTGATAACCTTTGTTATTTTTAAGATGATATTAATTTAAAGGATGTATATGAACAATTTTCAAAAAACTATTTTTACAGCAATGATAAGTTGTAGCGTCGTAGCACATGCGGCAGATGACAGTAACACTACAAGCGATAGAAACATGCGTAATACAAATAATGCAGTTATGGGTAACTGTGCTTCAATGACAGGCAATGATAAAGTCATGTGTGATAAAGATATGAAAAACAGTCACAACAAAAATAAAACCAGCGATAAATCACGTATTAATCGCGATAAAGATATGAAAAATAATCGCAATTTAAACAACAATGATCGTAATTCTACTGGCCCAGCAAATTCAAACAGCTCGCCAAATTTAGATAAATCTTCAGATAATACCAATATGGATTCTACAAAAGGTACCAATCGTACTGGTAGTGGCAATACTGAAAAAGGGTCAAGTACTGGGGAGATGAACAGTGGAACTAGTACTGGAAATAAAGCTACAGGCTCGGGTAGCAGCAATATGGATAGCACTAATAAAGGAACAAATCGAACTGGTAGTGGCAACACTGATAAAAGCTCAGGCTCTGGTGATATAAATACGGGAACAAGTACTGGGAGACCGGGTGCTGATAGTAATTCAGGTAATAGCAGTACTACAGGCACAGGTACATCGGGTGCTGATACTAAATATTAAATATTATTATCCTCGCGCAAGCGGGGATATACAAGAATTTGATAAAGTTTTAATTTCCGCCTGTAGCAATAACTAACTTCTTATTTGATATTTTAAGTATTAGCTTAAAGCTTGTGCTCAACAACACGAAATAAAACCGCTAAATAGCGGTTTTATTTCGTGTTTTACTTTTCAAAGCATTTACTTTGATTTAGAGCCTGATTTAGATTCAGTAGAGCTTTTACCAGAACCCTTAGAAGATTTATCATCATCTTTTTTAGAGTTATTTGAATCTTTGTTAGAACCTTTTTGCTTAGAACTTGATTTATCGTCTTTGTTAGCCATATGAAATCCTTAATGATAATTGCAAAATAACACTGTTCACATGATGTGAAAGCACTTTGCAGTCGCAAGAAATTTAAATTAATGCATTAAATTTAAAACGTAACTTATATTAAAATCATCACCGTAAGCCGTCCGTTAGCTAGCGAACATAATCATACTTTTTATCAATCATTAATTACTTTTTTACGTTTGCTAAAAGTCTAAGTAACTCTCTCTGTAAAACCTCATAACACTCACATGTAGTGCTTTTTAAGGCTTCTCTATCTAGTACTGAAATATGACCGCGGCGATAATTAATTAATTGCCCATTTTGTAAATTGCCCGCGGCTTGGGTAATGCTTTCGCGACGTACGCCCAGTAACCCAGCTAATAACTCTTGAGTCACGACTAGTTCTTTAGTGGTAATTTGGTCAGATGTAACTAATAACCACCTAGCAAACTGTTGTTCAATGGTATGGTAGCGGTTACACACCGCATTTTGAGCAGTTTGGGTGTAAAGCATTTGTAAATAGATGAGTAATATTTGATGCAAAAACGGTTTATGTTTAAAGGCGTGTTTTAAAGCATTAGCCTCTAATTTGTAAGCAAATCCAGAAATAACGGTTGTAGCAGAACTAGCCATGCTATCACCCCCCATAATGATTGATACCCCCACTACCCCTTCGTTACCCACGCTAGCTGTTTGTGCTGAAGCGCCTGACTCAGTGACATAATGTAGTGAAACTACGCAAGAAATGGGAAAATAAGCATAACTAATTGCTAAGCCAGGCGTGTAAATCGAATCGCCCAAAGTGAGTTGGACCAATTTCAATTCATTGACAATGCTATCAAATTCTTCTTGAGGGAGTGCTGCTAATAAATGATTTTGTTTAGGATTAATATGATGCAAATGTGCAAATTTGGAAGATCTACTTAAAGGGTTAAAGTTTTCAGGTGCTGAATTTTGCCCGCCCGCAACACCTTGGACGTCAATAATCTCACTTGAAATTATTTTTTCAACTTGCTTATCGACGCTGATGTTATCTTGAGCTGACATAAGTATTTTTGCCTATTTACTTCTGGTTAATTCAAAACCAACACCACGATAACCTTTATAGCGTCCATTACTATCAAACATGGGTTCGCCACTAATTTGGTATTTTTGCATCACACCATTGCCAGTATCGCGTGAAAAAATGAAATCGATAAAGGGTTCTCTATTGGTAATTTTTTCTTTAATGGCGCTTCGTTCCTCCTCATTCCAACCTAACAACCTTACACCATTGAGTGGGGTATCGTGAATTTCTTCACTTAAAGGCTCTAATTGAAAGCCAAGCAAATCCAGTACCGGACCCGATACTTTTGTAAATTTCATGGTTTCATCTTGTTCCCAATACCAATCGCAGGCGAGCTCTGTCAGGCTACGAAACCGTGCTTCACTCACTCTTAATTCTGCCGTACGATCTAGCACTTCTTGCTCTAATAATTTATTGTAGTTTTCCAATTTATTATATAAAAGACGTACTTCCGCCATATTATTAATACGTGTTTTTACTTCTATCAAATCAAAAGGTTTGCTAATGAAATCGCGCGCACCCGCCTGCAATGCTTGTATTTTATGGCCCGGCTGAGCGGTTAATACCATCACCGGTAAGTAAGGGTCTCGGTGATTAGTTTTAAGCCCTTCCATGACCTGAAAACCATCCATCACAGGCATTTGTAAATCTAACAAAATAATGTCATATTTATTTTTTCTATGCAGCGCGCACACTTCTTCAGGGTTTTTAGTCGTGCTAATATCGGTGTAGCCCGCCTCAGATAGCATTTGTTGCAGTAAATCAATATTGGGTTGCTGATCATCTACAATTAAAATTTTTGCATTAAAAATGTTGACCAATTTAATCATTTGATTGTTGTTCTTTCATAAAAAAATAGCATTCACAGAGAATTAGTTTGGGTTGTCTTTTGAGTGTTCAAAAGCAATATTTAAGGTTTCTAATAATTCATTAAGTTTAATTGGCTTAGTGATATATTTAAAAAATCCCGCTTCAAGCCCACGCGCAATATCAGCTGGCATTGCATTTGCGCTAATGGCAATCACAGGGATAAACGCAGTGATTGGGCTTGTTTTAAGCACCTTTAAAACCTCAAAACCATTCATGCCGCTTAGGTTAATGTCTAGCAAAATCACATGAGGAAGCCATTCTGTAGCCAGTGTTAAACCTAGCTCGCCATTTTCTGCCCCTCTAAACACTATGGCATTTCTCATAGCTACAACTTCTACCAAACTTAAATTGGCTTTACTATCTTCAATATAAAGCAATTTAAAATTATTTTCTGTACTGGTTGAGTGCTCTGCCATTTGCTCAATGCTCAAAGGCTCTATTAATAAATCTTCCGCTTCACTGTTAGCAGGCGCATTGTTAACTGAGCCCAATGCATCATTAATCACATTTATTTGCTCTATATCACTTATCGACTTTATTGCTTTATTAGCTTCAGCAATCTCTTTTTTTACTTGTGTTCTGGCGCGTTTGGTTTTTGTGATTGATGGTTGGCTATTAAAAAATACTGGAGTTTTGATGATTTTCAATGTAATCCAAAACACGCTGCCATGGTTGATTCTGCTTCTTACGCCAATAGAACCTTGCATATATTCTATTAACTTTTTACTGACTACCAAACCTATGCCTGTGCCTTCTTCACTGGTACTCTCTTTGCCTAAACGATTGAATGGTTCAAACAAATGGTCTAATTGGTCTTGACTAAGGCCATGACCAGTATCACGTACATTGATTTTAACCAGGTCTTTTTTAAGATTAAAATCAACTTCAACAACACCATTTTCTTTATTGTATTTAATCGCGTTAGATAAAATATTAATCACAATTTGCTTCAATTTAGTTTTATCAGAAAGCACATAGGTTTCGGCTTCTAGTGGTGCAAATGTTACATTTACCCCATACCTTGCGGCGAGTGGCTCTATTAATAATCCGCATTCTGCTAGCACTTCATTTAATAACACGGGAGTTAAAGCAAACTGATGTTTGCCAGATTCAATCTGCGATAGCTCTAATACCTCATTGATGAGATCAAGCAGATACCAACCGCCATGCAAAATTTGTTGAATACTATTGAGTTGATTAGGTGTAGGGGTAATGGTTAATGTAGGCTTGGCTGATTCCATTAACTGAGCGAAACCCAAAATTGCATTCAATGGCGTGCGTAGCTCATGGCTCATACTAGATAAAAATTCTGATTTAGCCGCATTGGCTTTTTCGGCGGCGGCTTTTGCATCTTTTAATTCATACGTATAGCTTAAAAGTGCCTCTTCAGTTTTTACCCGTTCGGTCATATCGTAAAAACTAGTCATGGCACCTGCAATATTTCCGTGTGTATTTTTAATGGGCACAATATTAATCACTACGTTCACACGGCTGCCATCTGGGCGTTCAAATATTACCTCTTGATCCACTACGCTGGTCAAATCAGCATTAAGCACTTTCATTAAAAATGTTTGGGTAAATGCCACGCCTACGCCACTAGGTAAGTAAAATTTTAAATGGCGACGAAATTCTTCATCTAATTGATTTGGTAAAGGCTCAGCCTGCCAAATTTTAACGGCGTAGTCGTTAAATTCAACAATACGCCCTTCTGTATCGCAAAAATACATGGCAACGGGTCCGCGATCAAACAATGTACGAAAGCGCCGCTCATTTTCAAGTATTTTTTCTTGATTTAAAACGCGCTCAGTCACCTCTCTAAAAAAACAAACCACGCCAAATTCGCTGTCTGTTAACGCAATACGATTAAATTGCCAATCCCAAAATTTGATGATGCCACTAGGTGCATAATCATTTGAATAATTACTAACATGATAAGATTCTCCCGTTTCTAAGGTATGTTTAAATTGGGCTATGGCTGCTTCTGCTTGGTCTCTTGGCATTAAACCAGCCAACATTACAGATAAACCTTCACCATGAATTTGTTCCATCTTTTCATAAGCCTTAGTTGCCAGCAGATTATGATGCGTAATAACTAATTGACTATTTAATACAAATATACCTACAGGTGCAGAATCTAAAAGTGTTTGAAACTGATTATTGCGCAATAACAGATTTTTTTCGTATATTTTTCGTTCTGTAATGTCACGGGCAGAACAATATAAAAGCTTAGTGGCCGAATCCATAGTGACTGTCCAAAGCAAGTGTCTAACCGCATTATTTTTATCAGCATATCGGTTTTCAAACCCAAATAAACCGCCCTCGACTTGAATTTTAGTCAGTGCTTTTTTGGTTATCTCCCTATCATCAACATGAACAAAATCTAAATAAGATTTGCTTACTAATTCATTTATTGTGTAGCCAAAAGTTTTTTCCCACATCGCATTCACTGCAATAAAATCTCCTTTAAAATTAGCAATGCATAAGAGCTCTTGAGATAATGAAAAAAAGCGCATGCTTTCTGCTTGGGCTTGTTTTCTTTCGGTAACATCAACCACTATACCTATAAAATAATCTACATCTCCTGCTACATTACGGATACAACTGGTAGATAAATCTACCCAAACTGTAGACTTACTTTTATGTATATAACGCTTTTCTATCTGGTAATCATCAATTTCACCTGATAGCACTTTTTTATATAAAACTAAATCAGCGGCTAAATCGTCTGGGTGTGTTATGTCTTGAAAAGTATGCATTAAAACTTCGGCAGGGCTATAGCCAATAATTTTACAAAACCAATCGTTTACTTTTATGATTTGCCCATTTGGAGATACGTGCGCTATACCCACACAAGCATTTTCAAAAGTTGCACGAAATACCAATTCATTAATACGTAATCTTTTACGCGTTAATTCTTGATCCGAAATATCCTTAAACACAATTACTGCACCCTGTACCGTACTTTTCAAACTAAAAATTGGTGCACAAGTGTCAGATATTGTGTAACGCTTGCCATCACGTGAAATAAGCACCGTATCTTTAGGTAAAGTTAGCATTTTATCTTGCGCCAATGTATTAAAAATTGGGCTGAGAACTGATTCATCAGTAAGTGCATTCACTATATGAAAAATATCATCAAACTGTTTATTGATTGCTTCTTCAGAACTCCAACCCGTTAAAACTTCTGCCACACTATTTAAACGTGTAACACGGCCAAAAATATCAGTTGCTATAACACCATCGCCAATAGAATTTAACGTGACATTTAATTGCTCCTTATGGCTTTCTAAGCTGAAGTTAGATTGTTCTAACTGAGCATTAATTTTTTCTTGCACTTGCAATAAGTGCTTAGTTTTTTCACTGACTAAATTTTTAATTTTTTGACGCGATTCCCTATAAAGCAAGTCAGCTGCTATAAATGCAAAAATAGCGGCAAGGATGCTACTTACCATGGCAATATTAAAAAAGTTATGTAATTTAGCACTAAATTTTTCTTCATTTTGCGTTAACATCGTTTCATGTAGCGTAATAAAACGTTGCATTTCGGCATAATAAAGCTGCGTTAAATAAAAGCCTTTGCCCGATTTTATAAGCTCTAAGGCTCCATAGTTTTGACCATTACGCGCTAAGTTAATCGCCTCTTGCATAAAGTCAATTTTTTTTTGCACTAATAAAGTGAGTAATGCAGAAAATTCATTGCCTATTTTGTGCGACATCAACCTTTGTACAATCTCAAGTTGGGTATTTATTTGATTACTTTTTAAATAATCTTTCAAAAAATCTTGATTATTGGTTAACACATAACCGCTCATATTTGTTTCAGAACTTTGAATTAAAAAAGTTAAGTGATTAGCCTCTTTAATAATCAAAGTAAAGTGCCGGCGCTCTTTATTAATAGTCTCCATTTGTTGAAAAGATAAATAAACAATGGTGATAGTAATCACAATTAAACAAATGCCAAGGGCGAAAAACACAATCGATTTTAATTGTGCCTTTACAAAAGCTTTAGCTGTGTGCTTAAGCTTATTTAAGTGATTCATTAAGTTTGGAATAAAAATATTCATTTGTTAATTAATTGCCACATTAATAATGGATTAGATAACCATTGATAAAAAGTCATATTATGCAAAATATTGCACTTTAAATTATTATGCAATGGATGCTTAACCCTTTATTTATATTATTTTTTTGTTAAAAACTTAGTTATTTAGGTGCAAAAATCTACTAGTAGATTATTTTTAAACCATTATGTTTATTTATTCTATATTGTAATATACCACCAAAAAATGCTGTTTTATGTGCGGTACCAGACGGAGTTACAACCGGCCAAATGATAATTTAATTTTTCTTTTTTTAAGGGGAATAAAAATGAGCACTTTGGCAACAAGTTCTGCAATACCGACAAGCGCTAATACAAATTTACGTAGAGATGGAATAGCCACTAATGCATTGAATAGTGAAGCCATCAACGACAACAATAACAATAACCAATCTGCCGTGTCTTGGAGTGCTGTGATTGCTGGCACAGTGACTGCAGCGATATTAGCATTAGCATTGATGATGCTGGGATTGGGTTTGGGGTTGTCTGCAGTTTCGGTATGGTCTAACGAAGGGATTAGTGCCTCAAAACTAGGTTTTAGCGCCATTATTTGGTTAGCGTTAACCAATATTATTGCAAACGGCATGGGCGGATTTTTAGCTGGCAGATTAAGAACAAAATGGGTTTCTGTACATACCGATGAAGTGTTTTTTCGTGATACTGCACATGGCTTTTTATCATGGGCATTAGCATCTATCTTAAGCGTGACATTATTAACATCGGTGGCTAGCTCGATTATTGGCGCAACTGCAAAGTCTAGCGCTAGTTTATTGGGGGGTGCTAGTGAAATGGCAGCCATGGCAGGTGCCAGTTCAATGAATGCATCAAATGAAACATCCAAGGGTGCACTAAATTATGTAATTAGTGGCTTATTTAGAAACGAAAACACTCATAGCGTTGCAAGCAATACCACACCAGAAACTTCAGCTAATACTTCAGGCGCATCCGCGGATACAGATAAGCTTGGTAGTCAACCCTCCCCACAAAATAGTGATACCTCAAGTAGTAGTGCAGGCAATGTGGCTAACTCGCAGTTAACATCAAATGGGTCTAATCCCATCACCGAGGTTATGAGTATTTTTACTCACAATATGAACTCAAATGTTTTGCCACCCAAAGATTTACATTATATAGCAAGTTTAGTTGCGCAAAAAACTGGCGTATCACAAGCAGAGGCAGAAACTCGCGTAGCTAGCACCTTTAGTACCCTGCAAGAGCAAAAATCTCGCGCTATTGTAGAAGCTAAAGAGCTGGCAGAACAAGCACGTAAAACTGCCGCCAACACTGAGTTATGGTTTTTTGTTTTGTTATTAATGGGGGCTTTTAGTGCGAGTTTGGCTGCTACTTGGGGTGGCAAATGCCGTGATAACTAATTTAATTGCCTACGTCAATTGCAAGTCACTCAAATTAAATTTTAACAATGGCTGTTAGCTATTTTTTAAAAGGGGAGTTTAAATGCGTTCATTTCTACTTTATTTTATTGGAATACCTATTCCAATCATCATCTTAATTGCCTTGTTTAGGTAAATTAATGTTGGTTTTTTTAATGCAATAATTTTTTTATAGCTTATTTATAGCTTAATTTTATGGAGAAATAACATGATATCAACACCAGCAAAAACTGAAAAATCATCCACCACAAATCAAGATGCAACTAGCTTATTAAAAGCTGACCACAAACTAGTAGCTACCTTATTTGCAGATTTTGAAAGCACCAATTCAAGCGCGAAGAAGAAACAGATTGTAGAAGAAATTTGCAAAGAGCTGACTATTCACGCACAAATAGAAGAAGAGATTTTTTACCCTGCCGTGCAAAAAGCACTAAAAGACCATGATTTAGTGCCAGAAGCCATTGTTGAACATAAAACACTCAAGGATTTAATTGCCGCAGTTAAAGGCGTAGAACCATCTGGTGATATGTACAACGCACAAGTAAAAGTGATGTGTGAATATGTAAAACATCATGTAAAAGAAGAAGAAAGCGAAATGTTTCCTGAAGCTAAAGGCACTAAATTAGATATGGTTGAATTGGGCGCTTTAATGGCACAACGTAAATTAGAATTATCTAGCGAATATGCTTAATAACAGCTTATGTGATTTAGTAAATGATTAAGAAAGGATTTTAAATGGCTAAACAGTCAGACCAAAAGTTTCAAACTAAAAAATTAGCTTCACAAACGATTAATCCTGATTTAACAGGATTAACGCCCTCACCTTCTGATGAAAATCGCTCAGGTCAATTGGCGGGTTTAGAAGCCTTGTTACCTGGTGAAACTCTCACGACCAATTCAGGTTTAATTATTAGTGATAATCAAAATCAGCTAAAAGCAGGCGTACGCGGGCCCGTTTTATTAGAAGACCATGTTTATCGCGAAAAAATGACGCATTTTGATCATGAGCGAATTCCCGAGCGCGTAGTGCATGCCCGTGGTGCAGCTGCTCATGGTGTTTTTGAACTCTATAAAAATATGTCAGATGTGACTAAAGCAGGATTTTTGCAAGATACTAGTACCGAAACCCCAGTATTCGTGCGCTTTTCTACCGTACTAGGTTCACGTGGATCAGCCGATACAGCGCGAGATATTCGTGGTTTTGCCGTGCGTTTTTACACCAAAGAAGGTAATTTCGATTTAGTGGGTAATAATATTCCAGTGTTTTTTGTACAAGATGCGATTAAATTTCCTGATTTGATTCATGCTGGTAAACCAGAAGCGCACAACGAAATTCCTCAGGCTTCTACTGCGCATGACACTTTTTGGGATTTTATTTCATTAATGCCAGAAAGTACGCATACCATTATGTGGGTGATGTCCGATCGTGGAATTCCACGAAGCTATGCAGATATGGAAGGTTTTGGGGTTCATACATTTAGATTTATTAACGAAGCAGGCGTCTCTAGCTTTGTAAAATTCCATTGGAAACCAGTGGCAGGCGTGCATTCTTTAGTGTGGGATGAAGCGCAGAAATTAGCAGGTAAAGATCCAGATTTTCACCGCCGCGCGTTGCACGAAAGCATCGAGCAAGGCATGTACCCTGAGTTTGAGTTAGGGGTACAAATTGTGGAAGATGAAGAGGAGTTTGATTTTGACTTCGACCTGTTAGACGCCACAAAATTAATACCTGAATCGCTAGTGCCCGTGCAAATCATCGGCAAAATGACCTTAAACCGTAACCCAGATAATTATTTTGCAGAAACTGAACAAGTCGCTTTTCACTTAGGCAATATTGTGCCTGGTATTGATTTTACTAATGATCCCCTGTTACAAGGCCGGCTATTTTCTTATATTGACACTCAATTAAATCGTTTTGGTAGTGCCAATTATCATGAATTACCAATTAACCAACCCGTAAAAGATGTAACCAATAATCAGCGTGATGGATTTATGCGTCACGGTATTATAAAAGGCCGTGTCAATTATGAGCCCAACAGTATAGGCGGCGGTTGCCCTATGCAGCGCATGATGCAAGAAGGTGGCTTTGTAACACACCCTGAGCCAGTAGATGGCACAAAAATCCGCGTGCGTAGCCCAAGTTTTGCCGATCACTTCTCACAAGCTGCACTGTTTTGGCGTAGCCAAGCCGATTGGGAAAAAGATCACATTGTGAATGCCTTTTTGTTTGAATTAGGCAAAGTTGAATTACTAGCGGTAAGAGAGCGCATGGTATCTAACCTAACACAAGTGGATACTGCATTAGCGCAACGGGTGGCAGATGGTTTAGGTATGCCCTTACCTGCGCCGCCAAAAGGGTATGCTGAAGTACCTTATACCGATTTACCAGAAATGGATGAAAAACTTAGCTTAGCCGATAATATTAATGAAAGTATTAAAGGCCGAAAAATTGCAATTCTTGCCGCAAACATGGTCGATGGCGATGTATTAGAAATTGCTTGCACGGCATTAGAAAGTGAAGGTGCTTGCGTAAAAATTATTGCACCAATCTCAGGTGATATTACCAGCTTGAGTGGAAAATTAATTGGCGTTGATCATAGTTTTCCAACAGTAAGCTCCACACAGTTTGATGCGGTGTTTATTCCAGGTGGTACTGAGAGCATGCAAACTTTATGTTCAAATTCATTTGCTGTTTTATTTGTTAAAGAAGCTTATAAACACGGCAAACCGATAGGTGCTGCTGGTGATGGTAATTTACTTATTAACAAAGCCGAACGCACTAGCGGCGCGCCTAATGATGTATTTTCAGATATCGGCATTGTGAAAGCGGCAGATGGTGAAGTGGATGATGATTTTATGGACCAATTCGCCAGCATTATTGCCATGCATCGATTCAATGAGCGCCCCGACCTAGAAGCAATTTCAGTATAAAACCAAGTATGAAATGGTGGTTAATGATGATGGCAATAAAACGCACTTACCTGACTGGGCTTATATTGAGTTTAGCAAGTGCATTAGCCTTATTGTGGTTAGCAACTTTGCCATTTAATACCGCAGATACTGGCATTAAAACCATTGATTACGCAGCTTTATATGGAATAAATGCCCAAGTAACTTAT
>JAYVFU010000111.1:0-4231 GCA_043772865.1 Methylophilaceae bacterium | reverse complement strand
AGCTGTTTTTGTCACTGACCGATCAGTCTCGGTTAGACGAGCGTTAGCAACTAGAACCGATTTGGATGTCCATATTATGCAGCAGCTAAGTACAGATAGTGATGATTGGGTAAGGCAGCGATTAGGGCGCAATTCTGCATTAAGCTTAGCGTTAATGCAGCAGTTAGCCATAGATAAGGTAAATGAAGTCAGGCGGGCTATTACACGCAATAAAAATTGCCCAATAAAGTTACTTGAGCAATTAGCTAAAGATAAATGTGCCTGGGTAAGAGCGGGTGTTGCCTATCAGGCTAACACTAGTAGTCATTTAATGCGTAGGTTGGCAACCGACAGTGATATCGATGTGTTGAGTGGCGTGGCTTCTAACCAAAATACGCCAGCTTCAATTTTGATGAAACTTACCAAACATGAAGATGCTGATGTGAGGCGCGGTGTGATATTAAACCCTAAGGCGAGGCGCTTAACCTTAAAGCCGTTGTTACAAGATGCTTATTACTTGCATCGAATTTTATTAGTAAGTCACCCAAAATTAACGCCAACAGACAAATGGACCTTGCATGACGATCCAGATTTTAGAGTGCGGTTTTCAGTATTTAAATGGTTTGCAGACAGCTTACACAGGCATCAGATGGCTAATTATGTAAGCTAAGTAAAGCAAAGTAAGCAATTAAACAGCGGTTTAGGAGAGAAGTAATGAAAATTGTTGTAGCAGTAAAGCAAGTGGCAGCACTTGATGAAGATTTTGAAATTCGTAGTGACGAGAAGGATGTGGAAGAAGATTTTTTAATCTACGATTTGAATGAGTGGGATGACTTTTCACTAGAAGAAGCGATGAGCATTAAAGAAAAGAGTGCCAACGATGGCGGTAGCGACGTGGAAGTTATCGTGGTTTCTATAGGCCCAGAACGGGTAGATGAAAGCCTGCGCAAATGTTTAGCCAAAGGGGCAGACCGTGCCATTCGTGTGTGGGATGCTGCTATTGAAGGCTCTGATGCCATTGTTATTGGCAAAGTGCTTGCAGCAGTAGTCAAAAAAGAAGCACCAGACATGGTCTTTGCTGGTGTGCAATCATCTGACCAAGCGTATTCATCAACAGGCATTTCAACAGCAGCTTATCTTAATTGGCCACATGCTGCGGTCGTTGCGAATTTGGAATATAAACCTGGTAGCAACAGTGCCTTGATTCGTCGCGAGCTAGAAGGCGGTATGCTTCAAGAAGTAGAAATTAATTGTCCTGCCGTATTGACGATACAACTAGGTATCAACAAACCACGCTACGCCTCATTACGTGGTATCAAACAAGCTGCAGCCAAGCCAATTGAAGCTTGGAGTTTAAGTGATATAGGTTTAACTGTGAGTGATGTTGGCGCTAGCAACGCTATGTCACGCGTACGCCGCATGTACGTGCCCGCTAAAGGCCGTGCACAGATGATAGAAGGCACAGTCGCTGAAAAAGCCGCCAAGATTATTGAAATTATTAACGAATTTAAAGGAGCGTAATCATGAAGCATATTTTAGTAGTTGCAGAGCATCGCAATGGTGAGTTACGCCCAGTAACATTCGAGCTAATTGCAGCTGCGCAAACTTTAAAACAAGCTGCCGATGATAAAGTGCTAGTTGCTGTCATTGGCGCGCAGGCAGATCAGTACATTGTGAGTTTGTCAGTAGTAGGAGTAGATGAAATAATTGTGATTAAATCTGCCAACACTGACTTTGACCCAGATACCTTTGAAACGGCTGTATCTAGCCTTATTCAAAGCAAAAGTCCGTCAGTTGTGCTGTTGCCACATACTGTAGATTCGTTAGGTTATGCGGCAACTTTAGCTAGCAAAGGCAACTACGGATTTGCTACAGATGTATTTAAGCTGGAATATGATGGCACAGACTTGGTAGCAACTCGTGGTGGCTATAATCAAAAAGTGAATGTAGAGGTCGATTTTCCAAACAAAACTTGTGTAGTGATCGCCCTTCGTGCCAGTGCATATAAAACGCTAGAAGGTGCAAGCTCGCCATTGGTCAGTAACTTCGAGCCGACTTTTACAACATCCCGCAGTACCAATAAAAATTATATAGAATTGAGTGGCGGTAACGATATTGATATTACTACTGTTGATTTTATCCTATCGATTGGTCGTGGTATTGGCGAAGAAGCTAACGTGGAAGATTTCCGTGAATTAGCCGATACGGCTGGCGCAACTCTATGTTGTTCTCGACCAATTGCAGATGCTGGCTGGTTGCCAAAATCAAGGCAGGTCGGTCAATCTGGCAAGGTTGTTGGTAACTGCAAGCTTTATTTAGCCATGGGTATCTCTGGCTCAATTCAACACATGGCAGGCATGAAACATGTGCCAACCATTGTTGCGGTCAATACCGATCAAGGTGCTTCAATATTCACTATCGCTAAATACGGTATTGTGGGTGATATTTTTGAAATACATGAAGAGATGATGAATCAGTTAGCTTAAAAGGCTAGTTAATCATGTATCTTTTGAGGATGCCAAGATAACCATACAAAGATGGAATAAGCAGATAAAAAACAATAAGGTATAATCCGAAAGTATAAGACTAGCGATATACGTTAGCTAAAGTTTATATCAAGGGTAGATTGATGAAATTACATCTTATTCGTAGCTGTTTCCTGCTATTTGCGGGCATTATTTTAATCAACATGACTAATGCGCTAGCAAAAGATGGCATTGTCTATAAAACAGCCTCTGGCATCAACTTTGTAAATGGCGGTATTGGCGAAGAAGAGGGCGCTGATATTCGCCGCAGTGCAAAACACTTTTCCCTACAGTTACTATTTACTGCTGGTGAAGTAGGCGCTTGGCTTACGGATACCAGCGTGTTGATCATCAATGAAAATGGTACAACTACTTTCAGCAAAAAGAAGGCGGGTCCTAGGCTTTACATTGACTTGCCGGCTGGCACTTACCAAGTTATTGGTAAGCATTTAAATGCAAGACAGTCTAAAATCATTACGCTAACAGGTGAAAAACCGCAAAAAATTATCTTGAATTGGAAAGATGAAACTGGTGATGATGACGAAAATAGTAAGGAAGAAAAGTAGCTACTTAACAAACCAAATATTAAGCCTAAGTTATTTGCCTAAAAAGTATCTCACGGGCCAAATGATGAGCAGCACTACGGCTTTTATTAAAAACTTAATGGGTGTAAACCTATTTTCAAAATATTTTCCATCTGTACCTCTTCTTGCGATTAAATAGGTTGGCCATATAAATGGGTTTACAATTTTTGCCCCATCTGAAATGGCCAACTTAAACTTTTTAGCTAAAATGAGCTCTGGCGCCATGCCCGTTTTAAATTCCTCACATACATGCTTAATCACTTTGTCATAGCCAAGTTTACTCCAAGCCATTACGCTCATTTCAACCCAGTTTTTTCTAGTGTCTAGATACAAATCAAATGACTTTGGTGTGAATTTAATAACTGTTTTAAAGTTTTTTACTATATAACGGCCAGACACTTTCCAAATGACAGCATCGACATCACACTTGTTTAGAAAAGTAGCGTGTTCAAATGCGTAATCTACTAATTTAAACTCACCATACCCTCTGTGAAAGGTGCTTGAGTAATCTAAGCCAAAAAAGCTAATGAACTCTATGGCAGGATTAGGAAACTCTACCCTCAAAGCTTCTAAATCGTAGTTTGAGTTATCAACAAAAACAATTTTTTGAATAATGTTTTTATTCAATAAACCTGAATAAAAAGCTAATGCTTTTCTGTAATCTTCTAACCTTTCAAGCGGGTTAGATAATACTAATTGTGGCTGATCAACTTTTGGCTGAATAGTGGAAGTGAGTAAAACGATGTTTTCAATCATATTTATGACTATCTGCTGACTATTTTATAGTAATAAAGAATGCGTAAAGTTAATACTCACCAATACCACCAATAACGTAACAATGAGGGCAGGAATATCAATTTTTGGAAACCAAACAGAGTATTGACGCTGCGCTATCACTTCAACGATATAAGTTATAAAGGTTTGCAACGCCATACCAATAATAATGCCATTAGGGCCACCAAAGTACCAACCTACATATATAGCTAAAAAGTAAATTACGCCTTTGATCAAATTAAGGTTTAGGTAAAGCTTTGAGTTGCCACTTGCCAGATAAAACGGACCTAATGCAGATACAATCATCGGCACCGAACTCAGCGCATAAATGCTTAAAATCCAACCTGCATCGTGATAACGATGATCAAA
>JAYVFU010000110.1:0-4250 GCA_043772865.1 Methylophilaceae bacterium | reverse complement strand
ATTAATTTATAATTAATTGATAAGCATCGAACGAAATCTATTATTTTCGTGATGTTACTTGAAGCTGGTTATTTATTAATTACTTTAATCGATAAAGGCAACTCATCTTCTAGCACATTAAGCAATCTATCCACATTTGGGTGTTTGCCAGGGCAATTTTCGGCATCCTCTGTGTGTTCCGCATAAAGTGCTAAACCTTCTACAGCAGCATCTAAGCTAATATCACCAAACATTTTATACAAATGGTTGTAAACCTTTAATGAGCCTTGCGTGCCAGGCTTGTTTTCAATGGTGCCAGCACTGCTGCCGTCTGGGTGAAAAAGCTCGATGCGTAGCACATCTTCTGCGCTATCGAGTCCTTGTAATACTTCGCTAAATTTTTGCATGCTGTTGGCTCGATATGGTTTATTAAATATTAAGAATTTGAATTTGGCTTATTGATGTATATATTGCAATGTAATTGCACTGTTATTAAATATAGTAAGAAGCACTTGTCATTACTTTTGAAACTAAGCGCATGGCGGTTTTCACTGGCACTGGCAATTCTACTGCACCATGATTAAAAGCCGTATCTGCGTGTGCAGTTTCATCAATATGCATTTGTTTGATAATAGCACGCGTTTTTTGATCAGCCGCAGGTAATGCGCTTAAATGTCCATCTAAATGCTGCGCCACTTGTTTTTCAGTTTCTGCTAAAAAGCCTAAATTCCATTTATCACCTAATGTACCAGCTGCCACGCCCATACCAAAAGCGCCTGCATACCATAATGGATTTAATAAGCTTTTACGACCGCCTAGCTCTTGTATACGGCTTTCGCACCAAGCTAAGTGGTCAGTTTCTTCAATAGCGGCTTCGCGCAATGCTGCAACGGTGGTGCTATTTTTAGAGGTAAGTGCTTGCCCGCCATATAGTGCTTGAGCACAAACTTCGCCACAATGGTTAACACGCATTAACGCGGCAGCATGACGTTTTTCAGTTTCATCAAGGGGTTGATCAGAGACATCAACATCTGGCCTAGCTCTACCAGCTACGGCTTGGCTTAATAGTGTGCGTAGGCCTTTATCAAATCCAATAATTAAATGATCTAACATCTTATTTATGCTCCATTGTTGATGTCACCAGTAAAGCCTAATTGTCTTGCGACTATTGCAACTGGATGTTCCACTTTCACAGTTTTACCCTGCTGCCTTAATCCGCTCGCAATATGTAATGCACAGCCAATATTAGAGGTTGCCAGCCACGTTACTTTGGCTTCACTAATCGCGATTAGTTTATCACTGAGTAATTCATCCGCCATGGGGGCTTGTGTAAGCATGTATGCACCTGCACCGCCACAGCATTGACTATTTCCAGCGAGTTTTTTAATGGATGCAGATGGGATTATATTCAGTAACTTATACACTGCTTCTGATGTTTTTTGGACATTGCGTAAAGTGCATGGATCTTGTACATAAATTTCATTTGGTACCGCATTAAGCGCTACACCTTGCCAATCGCATTCGGCTAAAAACGCACTGATATCTTGTATTTTTATGCCTTTTGATTCAGTAGCTGAATTTTGCGCCAGATAATCCTGAGCTAAATAATCTTGTAACCCAGCGCCACAGCCGCTTGCAACGGTCAATAGCGGCATGACATTTAATGGCGCAAAAGCCGCCTGATTTTTTGCTATCAACCTAACTGACTCTTCTACATTTCCTTGCTGACGAGCTATGCCGCCACAGCAAGTTTGCGCAGCAGGAATATGTACGTTGTAGCCTAATTGGTTAAGCGTAAAAACCGCAGCGCGTAATGTATCAGTATCCAATGTATTGCTCACACAGCCTAAAAATAAGCTGACATCACCTTTTACAATCGATTTGTTAGTAACGTATAAGGCCGCCCAGCTTTGCTGTGGTGCTAGGCTGGGTAATAAATTGAGCGGTTTTTTTAAAGCAGGTAATATTTGTCTAGATAATTTTAACGCTCCAGATTTTTGAACCACACGTAGTGCTTTCGTGGCAAATTTCATCTGTTTTGGATGGCTAATAAGGTGATTGGTGAGCTTATTTATTACACTGGGTTTACTAGCCACAGTGACGCGTGTTGCATCAATCAATGCGCCGTAAGCCACGCCATTGGGGCAAACACTTTCACAAGAGCGGCAACTTAAACATAAATCAATATGTTCTTTAAAACGCGCGTTAGCAGGCAAAATCTTTTTTGCAACAGCGCTCATTAGCTGAATGCGTCCCCGTGGAGAATCTGCTTCAGAACCTGTTTTTCTATAAGTTGGGCAATGCGGCAAACATAAACCGCAAGCCACACAACGGTCTGCTTCACTAATGAGTTGTTGAGTAGATAAAGACATGTTTTTAGTTAAAATTAAATGATTAGCTAAATTAATTACCCTTTAAAATTTCCAAACCCTTAAGTAAGTTAAACGCTTGCATATATTGCACATCAGCTTTACTGGCAGGCTCAATAGGGCCAACTGGTTTTGCGGCAATATTGGCAGTTTTTGCTTCATCTTTAAATTCTTGAGATTTAACTTCTGAATTCGGTTTTGCAGAGGGTTCTTCGGTATCTTTTGGATTAGATAAGTGGTGTGATAAATCCGCTTCACGAATATTGCCTGATTGATCACTGCCGTCTTCTACAATGATATCTGGCACAATGCCTTTAGCTTGAATAGAACGTCCATTGGGTGTGAAATAACGTGCTGTAGTGAGCTTAATTGCCGTGCCAGTGTTACCTACTGGCAATATCGTTTGCACTGAGCCTTTACCAAAGCTTTGTGTGCCTACAACCACTGCACGTTTATGATCTTGTAATGCGCCAGCAACAATTTCAGAGGCAGAAGCTGAGCCATTGTTAATTAATACTGCCATTGGTGTGGTTTTAATGTCATCTGGCAAATCTTTAAGATAATCATTAGTGCCACGCGCATAATTTTCTGGAATAGCCGTTAAGTGCATTTTTGCATCGGCTGCACGTCCTTCTGTGTAAACCACTAAGTCGCCTTTTGGTAAAAATGCACCAGCAATTCCCACAGCCGCATTCACTAAACCGCCCGGATTATTACGTAAATCAAGAATAATGCCTTTAAAAGCGCCTTTGTTGTTATCACGCATTGTTTTAAGTGCTTTAGCTAAATCTTCGCCACTGTGTTCTTGAAATTGCGTCACCCTTATATAAGCGTAATTTGGTTCTACTAATTTAAATTTCACGCTTTGTGTTTTGATGACAGCACGCATAATGTTGAAAACGAGAGGTTTAGATTCGCCCTTTCGATATACCGTCAATACAATTGGCGTATTCGGTTTACCACGCATTTTTTTAACTGCATCATTGAGTGATAAGCCGCGCATGGGTGTTTCATCAATTTTAGTAATTAAATCGCCCGCTTTAATGCCCGCTTTAAACGCTGGAGTATCATCAATAGGGGAAATTACTTTGACCAAACCCTCTTCCATGCCGACATCAATCCCTAAGCCACCAAACTCACCTTGCGTGGCTGAGGTTAAATCTTTAAAGCCATCTACATCTAGGTAGCTAGAATGCGGATCTAAGCCAGATAACATGCCATTTAAAGCCTCGGTAATTAGTTTTTTATCATCAACGGGTTCTACATAATCTGTTTTAATTTTGCCAAAAATCTCTGCAAAAGCACGTAAATCATCTAGTGGCAAATCCGCCATTAATGATTTTTCTGCATAAGCTGAGAAATTAAGGCTAATGAGCACACCCAAAATTGCACCAGTAGTGAGTAAACCAATTTTTTCAAATTTAGAGCGCATGTAAACTAATTCCTTCATTGGATAATATCAATTACATTAAGCGAACCACTATAATGTAACAAGCTAATTTAAGGCAAGTCTGACCTGCTTTGGTTCATTTTCCGCTATTTAGTGATGCTTGCCAAGTTCAAGGCTGGCTAGCAATGAAAGTAACATTAATATCGAAAGAAACGACTCATGAAAACAATGCCAACTGAAAGTGATTTTATTCAATCGCAAAATATCAACTTGCTAGATAAACGCCTACATATCGTAGAAATCATTTATTGCACGCAATGCCACTGGTTGATGCGTGCGGCGTGGATGGGGCAAGAGCTTTTAACCACCTTTGAAGCTGATATTAAATCGCTTAATTTGGCCCCTGGTGCTGGCGGCATATTTGATGTGCGATTAAATGGCGCGCTTATATTTTCACGCAAACAGGCTGGGCGCTTTCCAGAATCTAAAGAGTTAAAACAACTTATCCGTGA
>JAYVFU010000109.1:0-4287 GCA_043772865.1 Methylophilaceae bacterium | reverse complement strand
TGGCACAATAAACAGTTTTTTGTTTTTGCACTGCGAATTAGGTGCAGTAAAAAAATATGCTCGCCCAGAACCAGTAACCTCGGCTATATATGAACGATGAAACCCTACATCTTTCACTTCTTCGTTCAGCTCATTGCAGTAGTTGGTTTCAGCTATGACCACTGAGGAGAAGAGCAAAAAAAATATGAGCGCGATCCGATTCATTAGACCCTAACGCATAAGTTAAGCCGCCGACCATGGCTTCTTATGGCCGGTCGGCTTGAACGCCTTGTTAGGCATATGCGTAGGAGTGCCCCGTATAACAACAATGGATAACAACTGTAGATTTTTTACACATAGGGCATTGAATTTCTCGCTGCTTATCCGAGTCCACGGTTAGGTAATGAACCCCGCTGCTCAGTATTCTTACCAATTCTTCTTTAGCATGAGCTTTCATGCTAAGCGCGACTTTAACGTGATCTGCGAACGACAAAACATGACCACACTCAGTGCATTTACTTTCGCGGGTTATGCCGGTTCCCTTATCTGGGACAAGGTTTGTGCCGAGCATTTCATTAATCTGCGAAATCTCCGCGCTGCTTGCTGGAGTCACTTTAAACTTTGCCGCGTAGTGAGAAAAGACGTTTTGCGAGACGGTAAATGTTTTGCCGCTATTCTCTTCATTAGAACGGACGGTTTCAAACTCTGACACTGTGCTGATTTCCATGACTACCTCCTGTTATGGGCATATGCCCGATCAAATGCCTAACGTTTGAATTAAGGGGCGCTGTTAAGCGTCCCGCTTGAATGACGGGTTAGGGAGAAAAGGTAACATAGACCTTAAATATAACCCAACCTGCCACACAAAAAAATGGTGAAACACTAACAAATGCAACACCCACTAAAAACCACGGCTTCCATCGTGCCGCCCTAAAATTGCTAGCCAAGACCACCAAACCCACATGGCGGCATGACGGAAACGGATGAACGATTGCCAGTTAAAACCGCCAAGCTTACAAACCCCACCAATAGAAATGCTCGCCAAAACCACTGCAATAACAAACTACTAAAACCTGCGGCACAACAATTAAAAACAACAGATTTTAAACCAAACCCTAACGTAAAGTAGACATCCTACTTGATGCTTTATAAACCATCAACTAGTTGTTTAATAATTGATTGAAAGTTAATTTTTTTAGTAATATCATGTTGTTATCTAAATTTAGTGCATCCTAATATTATGAGCTTTAAACAATCAAATTTGCCGCCTCCAAAACTGTTAGATCTTGTACGGGGGAAAATTCGCGTTAAGCACTACAGTATTCGCACTGAGCAAGCTTATTTAGATTGGATTAAACGCTATATTTTACATTTTGACAAGCAGCACCCAAGTGAGCTTGGGGCACCTCAAGTTGAGGCATTTTTAACGCATTTAGCGGTGGTGGGTAAGGTTTCTGCTAGTACTCAAAATCAGGCAAAAAGTGCTTTGTTATTTTTGTATAAAGAGGTGTTGGGTACGGAGTTGCCTTGGCTGGATAAAGTAGAAAGTGCTAAAACACCTAAGCGTTTACCCGTGGTGCTAACGCGAGAAGAAGTGCAAAAAATCCTCGGTAATTTACAAGGCACGCATTGGCTTGTAGCCAGTTTATTGTATGGTACTGGCATGCGTATTTTAGAGGCATTACGCTTGCGGGTGAAAGATGTTGATTTTAACCGTAAAGAGATTTTAATTCGTGATGGCAAGGGTTTTAAAGATCGGGTGACCATGCTGCCGCAAAGTTTGATTGAGCCTTTACGCGCTCATATTGCCCAAGTTAAAGCTTTGCATGAGCAAGATGTAGCGGCGGGGTATGGCAGTGTGTTTATGCCAAATGCCTTGGATAAAAAATACCCCAATGCTCAATATGCATGGGCTTGGCAGTTTGTTTTCCCTTCTGCTAAGTTATCGGTTGATAAGCGCGCGGATGCAAGTTTACAAGTAGTTAGGCGGCACCACGTGCAAGATCAAGCGGTGCAAAGGGCTGTTAAGCAGGCTGTGCGCGATGCTGATTTAACCAAGCCTGCAACGCCACACACGTTTAGGCATAGTTTTGCAACGCATTTGTTAGAGAGTGGTTACGATATTCGTACCGTGCAAGAGTTGTTAGGGCATAGCGATGTGG
The DNA here is from genome assembly GCA_043772865.1 of Methylophilaceae bacterium. Lineage (GTDB taxonomy): Bacteria > Pseudomonadota > Gammaproteobacteria > Burkholderiales > Methylophilaceae > JACMMS01. Next base: position 2,146 of record JAYVFU010000109.1, on the reverse strand, counting down.
CAACTACCATGATTTATACACACGTTTTGAATAGAGGCGGGCGAGGGGTAACTAGTCCGTTAGATACGCTTTAGCGCTTAGCAAATCGTATTACCTTGTGGTTGATATGCAAGAATTTATTTTAATCAAGCTTTTAGATGGATCCCCGCTTTAGCGAGGATGACGGGGTTTTAAGTTTTAAGATTAAAGTCATCTTGTGCAAAAATTATTAGTATTAAAGCAAGCTCAATTAAAGCAAGGTCAATAAAGTAATAATAATTAAAGCAAGAACAATTAAGGCAAGTTTTTATAGCCCACTATAATATCCACCCGTCTATTTTTTGCTTTTCCTAATTCATCAACATTATCTGCAATAGGGCGCGATGCGCCGTAGCCTGTGGCGCTTAAGCGTTGTTCTGCAATGCCTTCAGCACTTAGCAGGCTTACTAAACGGCTGGCCCGGATGGCAGAAAGCTCCCAGTTAGAGCGGTAATCACGATTACTTATTGGGGTGTTGTCGGTGTGGCCTTCTACAATCATTGGGTTAGATAGTGAAAGTAGTTGTGTGGCAATTTCGCGAACTGGTGCAGTGGCATTTTCTGATAATTCTGCCGAGCCTGGGGTAAACAATAAGTTATCATTTAGGTTAATAATTAAGCCGCGTTCGTTAACGGTAATGTTGATTTTACCTGCATTCACAAGTGGCGCTAATATTTGCGTAAGCTGCTCTGCAATGGCATTCATATTCTTTTTTTCGCGGTTGTGGCGGTCAGCTTTGAGCTTGGTTAAGTTGAGCGGGCTAAATATTTTAGGTTTTGAGCCATTGCTACCCCCAATAGCAGCGTCTTTATTCAGTATAAGCTCGCCATTTTGATTAAAAGCACTGCCTAGCGCTGAGGTAAGTGCACTGTATTTATTGGTATTAACCGAGGAAATTGAATACATCACAACAAAAAATGCAAACAATAAAGTAATGAAATCAGCGTACGAAATTAGCCAGCGGTCGTGGTTATCGGGTTCTTCTATATAGTGTTTTCTACGCATTGTTTCAGGTTCTCTTTAAACATTTAATGCATATAAGTATAAAGCCGCTCTTCTACTATTTTTGGATGATCACCTTTGGCAATAGAAACACAGGCATTCAGTATCATTTCGCGGCGCATAATTTCATGATTAATCAAATTTTTGAGCTTATTGCCAACGGGTAGAAAAAACAAATTAGCTAATCCAACACCATAAATAGTGGCTACAAAAGCCACGGCAATGCCGCTGCCTAGCTTGCTTGGGTCAGATAAATTTTCCATCACATGAATCAACCCTAGCACCGCACCTAATATGCCCAGTGTGGGTGAGTAGCCGCCAGCGGCTTCCCATATTTTGGCGGCCTGACGTTGTTTTTGCTCATAGTAATACATATCGATACTACAAATTTCGCGGATTTTATCTGGTGCAATACCATCTATCATTAAACGTAATGCTTGTTTAACAAAGCCATCTTTTTCAATTTGTAATTGTGGCTCTAATGCAAGTAGGCCATCTTTACGCGCGATATAACTCCAGCGGTTTATTTTTTTTATGAGGCTTAATCGATCATCTAACATTGGTTTAAAAATAAGCGGTAGCATACGCATACCAAGCACAAAGTTATTAGGCTTAGTTTGCAATAACACTGCGCCTAACGTGCCAAAAAATACCACTAAAAATGCGGCAGGTTGCAGCAGTGAGCCAATGTGACCGCCTTCAGCAGCTTGCCCTAAAAGCAGTGCAAGTAGCGCAATGACTATGCCGCTTATACTGCTCCAGTCCATGCCTTCTCTTTCATGGTAACTCTTAATCTAGCCACTGCTTGGGTGTGTAATTGGCAAACGCGAGATTCTGAAACCCCCATAATTGCGCCAATTTCTTTTAAATTAAGTTCTTGCTCGTAATATAGGGCCATCAACAGTTTTTCGCGCTCGGGCAAATCACCAATTGCATCGACTAAACTTTCTTTAAAATTACTGCTTAGCAATACTAGCAAAGGGTTGCTGGCAACATCATTCATGTAACGATCTAAAAAATGACCATCGTTTTCAGATTCCTGAAAATCATCGTAATACAATAATTGGTGGCCACTGCAATCACCCAATAGTTCGCGGTAATCATCAATACTCAGTTCCATATGTTT
>JAYVFU010000108.1:0-13071 GCA_043772865.1 Methylophilaceae bacterium | reverse complement strand
TGCTTTTAGTTGGCGTGCATATGACATATGCAGCCAACGAGGCTATTAGTAAATCTGTGCTCACTAGCCAAGCGACTTCTATTCCATTCTTCCAAACCGTATCTGCTCGACATCTTTTTGAGCGTTTAGGTTTTGAAATAAAACGTAGCGATAATATTGAATTGAAAGGTCACCTTAACTATCCTCTAGCACCACTTAATATTAAAACGCCAAACAATCCTTACAATATTATTTGGTTGACTTCAGAATCATGGCGTGCAGATATGCTAGATCAAGAAATTATGCCAGCCACTTGGCAGTTTGCTGCACAAGCAAACCGTTATACCAAAAACTACAGTGGTGGCAATGGTACGCGTATGGGCGTTTTTAGCATGTTCATGGGCTTACCTGGCAATTATTGGTTCTCCTTCATCAATGAACAACGCGGTGCGGCATTGATCGATGTGCTTCAACAACAGCACTACCAAATGAACTTGTACACAAGCGCGATGTTTTCTTATCCCGAGTTTGAAAAAACCATTTTTAGCAAAGTGCCTGCCGCACAACTGCACTCTTTGCAAGAGAATGGTAAATTTGGCTGGGAAAATGACAGGGCGAATGTCTCCAGCATGCTAGATTTTATTGACAAACGCGACCCATCAAAACCATTCTTTAGTTTTATCTTTTTTGAGTCGCCTCATGCGCGCTATCATTTTCCGCCAGAAAGCGCGATTCGCCGCCCTTATCGCGATGACATTAACTACGCAACGCTAACTAAAGAAGAGTTGCGCGCTGATATTGTGCCCATTAAAAATCGTTATATTAATGCAGTGCATCATCTAGACAGCCAGTTTGATCGCGTATTTACTTACTTAAAAGACAAAAACCTGCTTGATAGCACTATTGTGATTTTAGTTGGCGACCATGGCGAAGAGTTTATGGAGCATGGCTATTGGGGGCATAACTCCACATTTGTAGACCAACAAATCCGCACCCCTTTGGTGCTTTGGATGCCAGGCCAACAACAAGGAAAAGTGGTGAATAGCATGACCAGCCATATGGATATTGTGCCAACCTTAATGCCGCTATTAGGCGTTACAAATCCAATTAGTGACTACTCAATTGGTCATAACCTGCTGAAAGATATGAGTCGTCATTACACTTATGTATCTGATTGGGACCATATCACGTACATTGATCAAGACATCAAAATCACACAGCCCATCAACATTGGTAGTTATGCGGGTAATAAAATCTCAGATGGCAATGACGAGCCTTTATCTGAAGAAGCTAAAAATAAATTACTTAAAACCAAACAGCCTGCCATGCTACAAATTCTACAAGATTTGTCGCATTTCCTTAGTAAAGGCAACGTTAAAAACAAATAGCGCAAAAAAATATAACACTAATCGACTAGCAACTCATGTTTTTGGCTATTACTTCGGCCAAAATGCTAAAATTTGAGTATGGCAATTAACTCTGATACGCGCATCGACAAGCGCGCGCAAATTTTACTCAAAACCTTGGTTGAGCATTATATTAGTGATGGCCAACCTGTTGGGTCGCGCACATTATCACAGCATTTATCTCAAGGCTCAGGCTTAGATTTAAGCCCTGCCACAATCCGCAATGTGATGTCTGATCTTGAAGTGCTGGGTTTTATTACCAGCCCACATACCTCAGCAGGGCGCATTCCTACACAGCGCGGTTATCGATTTTTTGTAGATACTTTGCTCACCGTACAACCATTGCAAAGCCAAGAAATTCAACTACTGAAATATGAGCTTTCATCACCAAATCGTAACGAACTGATAAGTTCAGCAGCTGATATGTTGTCTAGCCTCACCCAGTTTGCAGGCGTTGTGATGATGCCCAAACGCAAAAATATTGCTTTTAAACATTTAGAGTTTTTACCCTTATCTTCAAGCCGAATACTTGTGATTATTGTGACCGATGATGGCAATGTGCAAAACCGTATTATCTTAACTGATAAGCCTTACAGCGCATCTGAACTCACACAAGCTACCAACTTTTTTAACCAAAATTACGCAGGCTTTAGCTTTGAGCAGGTACGCGTTAAGTTACATCAAGAACTGAAACAAATGCAGTCAGATATGACGCGTTTAATGTCTGCTGCCTTAAATGCCAGTGGTAAAGTACTTGATGACGAAAAAGATACTGTGGTGATTGCAGGTGAGCGCAACTTATTACAAGCGGATGATCTCTCAACCAGCGTCAACTCATTACGTAAATTATTTGAAGTGTTTGAGCGTAAAACCTCACTCATGCAATTACTTGATAATAGCCAGCGGGCTGAAGGCATACAAATATTTATCGGTGGAGAAAGTGGTTACCTACCACTGGACGAGTGCAGTTTAATTACGGCGCCGTATGAAGCTGACGGTCAAGTGGTTGGTACACTAGGCGTGATTGGCCCAACGCGTATGGCCTATGAGCGGGTTATCCCAATTGTGGACATTACAGCAAAGTTGCTTTCTAACGCGCTTTCCAATCATTAATTGTTAAACGTCTCATTACTCAACATTTCTACGCAGCATCAATCAATAGGAACAAACCCAAGCCATGGCTTATTACGATAAAGAACCTGATTTCAAGCATGGCGACCAACTTAAAGTGGGCATATTATTAGCCAATTTAGGTACGCCAGAAGCGCCAACAGCAAAAGCGTTACGCCCATATTTGGCACAATTTCTGATGGATAGACGTATTGTAGAAATTCCACGCTTTATTTGGTGTTGGATTTTGTATTGCATAATTTTAGTAATTCGCCCAAAGAAATCGGCTGAAAAATATGCTTCTGTGTGGAGCAAAGATGGATCGCCACTCATGGGCAATGCGCAAAAACAAACCAAACTGTTGCAAGGTTTTTTGAGCATGCGCATTAAGTCACCGTTTGCAGTTGAGCTTGGTATGAGCTACGGCAACCCTTCGATGAAAAGTGCTATCGAAAAACTCAAAGCGCAACATTGCGATAAAATTCTCGTATTTCCACTCTACCCACAATATGCAGCGAGCAGCACAGCAAGCGCATTAGATGCTGTATGGCGGACATTACTTAAAATGCGCAATGTGCCGGCGATTCGTACCATTCGCAATTATCATGATCACCCCGCTTTTATTCAAGCACTCGCTAGTAGCATCACCGCATTTTGGGCAATCAATGGCAAGCCAGAAAAGCTTGTCATGAGTTTTCACGGCGTACCTAAAGTGCATTTAACTAAAGGTGATCCTTATCATTGCCAGTGCCATAAAACAGGTCGCTTATTAGCCGAAGCTTTGGGGCTAAACAAAGAGCAATACCTTATCGCTTTTCAATCACGCTTTGGTAAGCAAGAATGGCTTAAACCTTACCTTGCCAGTACTTTAGAAGAGTTAGGCAAACAAAAACTGAAGCGTATTGATGTAGTATGCCCAGGGTTTAGTAGCGATTGTTTAGAAACATTAGAAGAGATTGCGATTGAAGGCAAACACATATTCCAGCAGGCCGGCGGTGGTGATTATCACTATATTTCTGCGCTCAATGACAATGAGTCTTGGATAAACGCCATGTGCGATATTGCTTTAGAAAACTTACAAGGTTGGGTTAGCGCTGATTGGGATAGTACAAAAGCCTTAGCTGAAAATCAAGCAACAGCAGATCGCGCAAAGACTTTAGGTGCGAATGTGTAGCTGTTTAACTAGCGCTATTTGTTATAATGAAGCAATCAGATTACTAAAGCATAACTTATGATTATCATCACTGGCGGCGCGGGCATGATAGGCTCGATGATTGCGTGGCATCTTAATACGGTGCTAGGCAGAGATGATATTGTGATTGTGGACCACATCACTCATGCAGATCAATGGCAAAATTTGGTCAAACGCCGTTATGCCAATTATCTTGATAAAGATGAGCTCTTTGAATACCTTGCGACACAACCAGAAATTGAAGCCGTTATCCATATGGGTGCGATTAGTGCCACTACCGAGCGCGACTATAACAAACTTGTGCAAGATAATATCCGCTACTCACAAAAACTTTGGACTTGGTGTGCTGCCAATGAAGTACCTTTTTTGTATGCCAGCTCTGCAGCAACCTATGGCAATGGTGCAAGCGGTTATGATGATGCAAGTATTAACAATCTTCGTCCACTTAATGGTTATGGCTACTCAAAGCACTTCTTTGATGAATGGGCATTACGCCAAGTAGCAGAAAATAGATCATGCCCACCAAGTTGGCAGGGCTTCAAATTCTTCAATGTGTATGGCCCTAATGAATATCATAAAGAACGTATGGCCAGTGTAGCTTTCCACAGCTTCAACCAGTTCAATGAGTCTGGTACAGTAAAATTATTTAAAAGCCATAAAGCTGGTTTTAACGATGGTATGCAGTTGCGTGATTTTGTTTATGTGAAAGATGCAGCCGCAGTTGTAGCTCACTTTTTAGTAAATAGCGGATTAGAAAATAGTGGGCAATCTGGTATATATAACGTTGGCACCGGCAAAGCCCGCGCATTTAAAGACTTAACCACAGCGGTCATTGCAAGTACGGGCAAAGCACCCAATATTACCTACATTGATATGCCTGAAGATTTACGAGGTAAATATCAATATTTTACTGAGGCTTCTATGGCAAAACTCCGCGCTACTGGATATTCACAACCATTTAGCTCATTGGAAGAAGGCGTGAAAGACTACGTGCAAAATTATTTGATGCAAGCCGATCCTTACTGCTAGGTCAATATTACTTGAGTACCAATACACTATGAACGCTACAGAAAATCTAAGCAACGCCATTACCCAACATCAAGTGATGTTTAATCAGCTTAATGCGCTGATTCCACAAATCGTAGAAGTGTCGGATGCGTTACGCGCGTGTATCAAACGTGGTGGAAAAATCCTGCTGTGTGGCAATGGCGGCAGTGCTGCGGATAGTCAACATATTGCTGCTGAAATTGTCGGACGCTACAAAAAAGAGCGTCGCGGCTTGGCGGCAATTGCGCTCACAACTGATACCTCCATACTCACTTCTGTGGGTAACGATTATGGTTATGATTACATCTTTGCTCGCCAAATCGAAGCATTGTGTCGCCCTGAAGATGTGGTAATTGGTATTACCACTTCTGGCAACAGTGCTAACGTAGTTAAAGCCATCATCGAAGCCAATGAAATTGGCGCAACGACCGTAGGCTTAACTGGCGGCAGCGGTGGCAGGTTAAAAGAGCTATGCAAATTTAACTTGGTGATGCCAAGCAACGATACACCGCGCATTCAAGAAGCCCATATTTTTGTCGGTCATAGTCTGTGCGATTTATTAGAGGCGGATTAAGATGCCAACCAAACTCATTGAAACGGTACAAAAATTCAGCGAGGCTAGCTATAAATGGGTGCTGGTGGTTGGTGATTTAATGCTAGACCGTTATTTGATTGGGGACGTGCAACGTATTTCGCCCGAAGCGCCAGTGCCTGTGGTTTTGCTCAAACAGACAAATGAACGTGCAGGGGGCGCGGCAAACGTCGCGGCAAATTTAGCGGGGCTAGGCATAAAAACCCGTATTTCAGGTTTGGTGGGGCAAGATGATGAAGCAACAACACTGCTTAACTTGCTTAAAGAAATGGGTATTGAAACAACTGGCGTATTGGTTTCTAGTTACCGCCCCACTGTCGCAAAAACCCGCATCATGAGTTCGCATCAACAAATTGTGCGTTTAGATCAAGAAAGTAACGCGCCACTTAATGCTGATGAAAAGAAACAGCTACAAACTCAAATTAGCGAGCAAATCACAGCAAAACCAGCCATGGTGATTTTGTCTGATTACGCCAAAGGTGTGTTGAGTGATGAAACATGCAAAAGCATCATTAAAGAATGTCACCATCTTAAAATCCCCGTAATTGCAGATCCCAAAGGTCGCGATTACAGCAAGTATTTAGGTGTAACCGCACTCACGCCCAATAAAAAAGAAACCGCAGAAGCATGCGGTATTGATCAAAATAATAGCGAAGCTTTATTGTTGGCTGCCAACCAATTGCGTAAAACATTGCATGCAGAATTTTTAGCCGTGACGCGTGGTGAAGAAGGCATTTCATTGTTAGATAATCTAATTGATAATTTTAACGATGCTGATGCAACGCACCATATTGCGGCAACCGCTAAACAAGTGTTTGATGTTTCTGGTGCAGGCGATACAGTTATCGCAACCCTTGCCGCAGGGTTAATTTATGGCTTAACACCTTTTGATGCGCTGCAGCTCGCCAATACGGCTGCTGGTATCGTCGTTGGTAAAGTCGGCACGGTGCCTATCAGCCAACAAGAATTAATTGAGGAGCTGGTAGCAAAAAGCGCTAGCGAGCAAGTCAATAAAATTGTCAACATCAGCCAATTAATGCATAAAGTTGAAGCTTGGCACAAGCAAAAACAAAAAATTGTATTTACCAACGGCTGTTTCGATTTACTGCATGCAGGTCATGTGACTTATTTAGAGGCTGCTAAAAAAACCGGTGATAAACTGGTGTTGGGTTTAAATACCGATCGCTCAGTGAGCGCTATTAAAGGCCCTACTCGCCCAGTGATTCACGAGGCTGACCGTGCGCGTGTACTTGCTGCACTGGAGGCAGTAGATGCGGTGATTTTATTTGATGAAGATACACCGCTTAATTTAATCAATACGATTAGGCCGCATGTGATTGTAAAAGGGAGTGATTACACACAAGCGCAAGTGGTGGGTGGTGTAGAAATGAAATCATGGGGTGGGAAAATAGCCTTAATTGATGTAGTACCAGGGCGTAGCACCAGCGGAATTTTAGAAAAAATTGCAGGTTAATTGCAAGTCAAGTTAATGACTACAGCTAATAGCAAAATTCTCGTTATCGGCCCGTCTTGGGTAGGTGATATGGTACTGGCACACAGCCTATTTCAATGGCTCAAACAGCAGCATCCCAATACACAAATAGATGTAGCAGCACCCGCTTGGACGTTACCACTACTTGAGCGTATGCCTGAGATTACCGAAAAAATTGCGCTGAATTTCAAACATGGTCAACTCGCTTTATTAGAACGCATACGTTTTGGTAAAAACCTGAAGAGTAAAGGCTACACGCAGGCAATTTTATTGGTCAACTCTTTGAAATCTGCTATTTTGCCTTTTGCAGCAGGTATCCCAATCCGTACAGGTTTTTTAGGTGAAATGCGCTACGGCTTGGTGAATGACATTAGAGCTTTAGATAAAAACGAGCTGCCACGCACTGTAGATCGCTTTATTGCGCTGGGTTTAAATACGGGTTCAGCCCTACCCAAGAACATTGCAAATCCTAAATTACAAGCTAACACTGAAGGTGCTAAGCAAGCCCTTATCAAACTGGGCTTGACAAAACCTACCTCAAAAGTACTTGGGCTTTGCCCTGGCGCGGAATACGGCGAAGCTAAACGCTGGCCTGTTGCCTATTATGCAGAGGTTGCTCAAAGCGCTCTAGATAATGGCTGGCAAGTGTGGTTATTTGGCTCAGATAAAGATACCGCTGTAACCAAGCAAATCAATCAAATTTGCCACGAAAAATGTATAGATCTTGGAGGAAAAACCAACTTAAGTGTAGCCATAGATTTAATGTCGCTGTGCGATACTGTCATCAGTAACGACTCTGGCTTAATGCACGTTGCCGCAGCATTAAATAAAAAAATAATCGCTATTTATGGCTCTAGCGACCCAAGCCACACACCACCCATGCACCCTGATGCGGTGATTGAATACTTAGGTTTGCCATGTAGCCCTTGCTTTAAGCGAGAGTGCCCATTGACTGAATTAGGGGCGCATTTAGCTTGCCTTAAAAACATATTGCCAATGAATATCATTAAGCAAATCAATGACCATGTTTAATCCATTTCATTTTTTTAAAGCGTTACGTGAGCAAAAAAAGAAAAATAAACTGTTCAATAAGCCTGCTCGCTCCGCAATCAAGTTTAAAAAGAAATACCCAAATTATATGATTGGCGCTAATTGCTATGGCTTACCAGAAATTAAACATCAACACCCAGATGCCACACTAAAAATTGGATCTTATTGTTCTTTTGCAAAAAACGTACAGATATTTATGGGCGGCAATCATCGCACAGATTGGGTGAGCACCTATCCTTTTCCATCATTCTTCAAAGAAGCAGAACATATTAAATATTCAACCATTTCCAAGGGTGACGTGATTATTGGTAACGATGTATGGTTATGTGAAAACGTCACTATTCTATCTGGTATCACTATTGGAGATGGTGCAATCATCGCAAATGGCGCGATGGTGACTAAAGATGTAGCGGCTTACTCAATTGTTGGCGGAAATCCTGCCAAACATATTCGCTGGCGTTTTGACGAGACAACAAGGGGTACTTTGATGCAATCAGCTTGGTGGGTTTGGCCTGAAGAAGAGTTATTAAAAGTAGTGCATTTACTTTGTTCAGATAACCTGACTGATTTTTTACAGTATGCAAACATTAGAGTATCTAGCGAAACTACAAATCAACATTAACAATAAAACTTAAATTGACTACCTTCTTACAAAAAAAATTAGCACTTTTCAGCGAAAACCAATGGCAATGGCTATTTACCCTAATGAGTATGCTCATTGCTTGGCGCGTCATTTATATTCAACAAGGCTGGATAAATGATGACTCAGTATTGTACTTTGAAGTCGCGAGATTATTTTCTCTTGGGCAGTGGCAGCAAGGCGTTAAGCTTTATAACTGGCCGCTGTATCCAGCGATATTAGGCTTCATTCAAGCAAATACTCATTTGGGTATTCAACGCATTGCACAAGTATTAGATATTATACTTTTCGCAATCACAACTTTTAATTACATTTCAATTATTCGCTTGGCTGGCGGCAATAAAACCACGATTTTTTATGGTGCTTTATTATTATTTAGTACGCCGTATATTGTGGCTGACATATTGCCAATGCTGTTGCGCGACCAGGGCTTTTGGGCTTTCTTTTTACTTAGCATTAGCTATTTTATTAGATTTTATCGTGAGTCAAAATTTAGTACGGCATTACTATGGCAAGTAACAGCAATCACAGCCGTGCTATTTAGAATTGAAGCTATTACTTTTTTAGCTTTGCTGCCTCTAATTTTATTGTTTGAAAATAAACCTACCCGTATCAAAACTTGGATGTATGCCAACTCCTTAAGCATTCTGACTGCTACAGGCGTGATTTTGATATTAGCGATACATCCAACATCTAAATTAGCAGACTTTGGTCGGTTGAATGAAGTAGCTACTATCGGTGAACAAAGCTACTTAAACATTACACAGGTACTAACACATAAAGCCAATGTAATGGGCGAGCAAGTACTTGGAGGGCTTTTAAACGAGTATGGCATGGCTGGTTTATTAATTACACTGATTAGTATTGTGTTATTTAAATCAATAACGTCAGCTGGCATTATTGTTACACTTATTTTGGCGGTGAATTTAAAAGAGACTATCAATAAAATTGCGCCAGATGTTAGAAAAATTCTCTACTGGCTAATCATTTTAACGGTATTAAATATTACCGTTATTGTGCTCAATACTTTCGTATTATCTGGGCGTTATCTAGTGAGTTTAGGGTTGATATTACTGGTTTTTTCAGCCTTTGGATTAACCGCTTTTATAGAAAGTTCCAAAAATAATTTACTAAAAAAAGTGTGGCTAATATGCACAATAGGATTATTAAGCGTGAGTTTTTTTCATAATTTACAATCAAAAAATAATGAGTACAATTATGAACAGCAGGCCGTTACTTGGCTTAAAAACCAAAACACAACAAACGCTTCTGTGTTCTATGTAAGCCCTAGAGTACGCTTTTACGCAGGCGCACCGTACACTACTAGAGGCTATGAATATTGGCAATACACCACAAATGCAATCGCTGATGGTTCAATACAGCATTATGATTATTTGCTGATTAATATGATGGGCGAAAACCCAAATAGAGAAAAACAGCTCATGAACGCTTTACCAAATTATCATTTGGAAAAAGAGTTTATGGGATTTAGAGGCAAGAAAAAAGTTATGATTTTTAAGAAAAATTAACTATCTTACTTTGTAGCTTTTAATTGATCTATCAGTTCTTTAGCTGCAATTTTAGTGGCTTTTAGACGATTTTTTTTATCAATGATAGATTCATTGTTGCTCAATATTACCCGACTACGTAATTCGACAAAAAACAGATAAACAGATGATTTAATTATGGCACTTCGAGCAAAATGTAAAGCATCTCGACTATCAAAATGCTTTTTACAAAACAGAAATACACCGCGCTTTTTTCTGAGCCATTTATCGAATGAGTTAGCACCAATTTCACTAGCGCCACTTACGTGCGTTATTTTAATAGCATCATAATAGCCAATTTGATAGCCATGTAGCCGTAACCTTAAACAAATATCGGCATCTTCACCATACAAAAAATAATCCGGGTCAAAACCTGCAATCTCTTCATACACACTGCGTTTAATCAGCATGCAAGCACCTAGAATCCATGCAATATCACCAGGTAGATGCTTAAATTTTTCTGTATATTTTAGGCCACCTGAAGACGGGTAACGGTAACGTGGCAAAACACGTTTACCTTTTCTCGGCTCATCTATTGCTGGGCCGACCATCCCAACTTGTGGATGTTGCATCAAAAAATCAACGAGACGCGCTAGAGTAAGCGGCTCAGAAATCACTGTATCTGGATTAAGTAAAAGCAAATACTCGCTCTTAGCCATCGTTGCGGCTAAATTATTAGCGCATGCAAAACCAAGATTTTTATCGCTCTCAATAAGCGTAATTTTTTGACTGAATGTATCTTTCAACAAATTAACGCTATTGTCTTGACTGGCATTATCGACAACAATGACTTGCAGCATTAAGTTTTTTTGCTGAAAGATTGAGTTAATACAATCTATGGCATAGGTGCCAGAGTTGTAATTAACAATCAAAATAGATAAAGTAGGCTGCATTAAGATTGATAAAATGCGCTATACCACTTAACAAAAGCTGTTACACCTTTTTTTAAATCCGTGCTCGGCTTAAAACCAACCCAAGCTTCTAATGCAGAAGTATCAGCAAAAGTAGATTTAACATCGCCAGCTTGCATGGGTAAAAATTCTTTCTGTGCTGTTTTACCTAGAGCATTTTCTATTGTGGCAATGAAATCCATAAGCTTCTCAGGCTGGTTATTCCCGATATTAAATATGCGATAAGGCGCACTGCCGGTTGTTGACGTGGCGACCTTGTCCAGGACTCGTATCACGCCTTCGACAATATCATCAATGTAAGTAAAGTCACGCATCATATCGCCATGGTTAAACACTTTGATGGGTCTACCATTCAAAATAGCATCAGCAAATAAAAATGGCGACATATCTGGCCTGCCCCACGGCCCGTAGACGGTAAAGAAGCGCAGACCTGTAGTTGGCAGTGCATACAAATGGCTATAAGTGTGCGCCATCAATTCATTGGCTTTTTTAGTCGCCGCATACAAGCTAACAGGGCTATCTACATGATCTTGCTCGCTAAACGGTAACTTGGTATTACCGCCATACACACTTGATGAACTGGCATATACTAGATGTGCTACGCCATAATGTCGGCAAGACTCAAGTATATTAGTAAAGCCGACTAAATTACTTTGTACATAGGCGTGGGGGTTTTGTAAAGAATAGCGCACCCCTGCTTGCGCGGCCAAATGCACAACACGTTGCGGTTTATGCAGTGCAAATAAGGCTAACAAACTCGTTGTATCCGCAATATCTTGTTTAATGAAGTGAAAGTTTTTGCCATTAGGATGCACTTTAATCGATGCTAAGCGCGCTTCTTTCAAACGAACATCGTAATAATCATTGAGGTTATCAACCCCAATGACACTATCGCCACGCGCAAGTAATTTTAAGGCTACGTGATAGCCAATAAAACCTGCAGCGCCAGTTACCAGAACTTTCATTTTTTATCCATTGCTCATTTAATGTGAGCAATCCACATTAAAGTTTAAAGCTGTGAGGGTTTTATGTTTTTTTAAGTAAGGTTTAAATTCTTTTAACACACAGCCAGCCTGCTGATTGATTGACTCCAAATGCGCACCATCTACCAAAATAGTAAAAGGTTTTTTAGTATCGCGCATTTGCTTGAACTGCTCAGCACTTAACATGTTGATTGGATTGGCAGAGTAATACATTACACGCTCATCTAGGTCTTCATAGCCATACAAAGCTGACTTTTCTTGTGTAACTGACCAACTATGTAGCTGAGGAAAAACCGCTACTCTATATTCAAAAAGTTTAGTTTCCAGCACGGCATAATAAATAGCGTATCCAACGGGTAACAAGATTGCTGACAATAAAACTAAGCGCCTGACTATTAAGCTAGATTGATTGAATAACGCAGCTAATTGCACACCTAAATAAATAGCAATAACAGGATATATTGGTAAAAGATATTTAGCGTGCTTATTACTAAATAGTGAAAAGATTACCAATGGAACAACCACTGCAAATATTAACAAAAGTACATTGGGTCTTATTTTAATTAAACGCTGTTTCTGTAAAACGCTTATTTTGAAATGTTTAATACTTAAAAGTACTAATAATGAGGTAGGCAAAAAATCGACTAGTATCCAGAATAAGTAGCTAAATAAAGGCTTGCCTGAGTCACCATTAATTTTGCCAACGATGTCTTTTTTAGCAATGATTGCCCATATATCTGGCCCTAAACGCCAAGTCACAGCAACGTACCAAGATAAACCAACCAGCAGAAAAATTGCCCAGCCTACTGGGTCTTTAATCAGTTGCAAGCTACGTGTATCACGCTGAACAATAGCAAGAAATATTATAGGCAATGTAACCAATAATAGTACTAATGGACCTTTTGTTAACATGGCTAAAGCTAGCAAAAAATAGCTTAAATATATCCAGCCACGTCCTGCGCCAGCTTGTAAATAGCGAATAGCAGAGAACAAAGCACCTATGCATAGCGCAGTCAGTAACATTTCAATTTCTGCGCGTCGTGCAAACATGGCAAAGCTGGTGTTAGCTATTAAAATCTGTAGTGCAAAAAGCGCTGACCATGCGCCAAATCTTTTTAAAGT
>JAYVFU010000107.1:0-13098 GCA_043772865.1 Methylophilaceae bacterium | reverse complement strand
ATTCCATCCACTTAAACCGTTACTAAAGTTGCCATTAGTAATCGCCATGGCATTACCTGTTGTTAGCAAGCTTAATGCGATTACTACTATTGAAGATTTGAATGCTAATTGAGCTTGCATGGTAAATTCCTTGATTGGTTTAACTTTAGTTTAATGGCTCAATGTTGCAAGGTATGCGCAGTTTATGAACCAAATGGACTAGTCTCTAAAATGAGAAATATAATTTGGTATTTAACAGAAATACCAAATTCGTCATCCTCGCGAACGCGGGGATCCATTTCAGTGACTTTTTAAAATGGATTCCCGCTTTCGCGGGAATGACGAATGAGAGTTTAAAATACTGAAACATATTTTTGTTAGTGCAAAACTCTAAAATTAAAGCAAATTAAGCACTTAATTTACGGCGTGCTACCAAGCCCATAAAGCCTAAACCTAATAACATCATGGCATAGGTTGTTGGCTCTGGCACTGGCGCTACCGCTCTACCAGATACCGTTGCCATGTCAAAGCGCCATGTGCTTGTTGTGCCGTAAGTGCTACCAGCAGTTGAAGCGGTGTAAGTTGATGTACCAGGCGCAAATGTTTCTAATACGCGAAAAGCAAAACTTGCATTATTGCTAGCACCTGCAATGGACGACAAATCAACGGTACGGTTGTTAAACCATGTATCACCAGTAGTCGCGTTAAATGCAGTGAAATCAGTAAATGTTGTGCCATTTAATGAGTATTGAAACTGCTCCCAGCTAGAACTAGTATTGCTATGACGTAAATCATAGTTTACTGAAACATTTTGAAACCCAAGCGTACTCACGTTAAATTGAATACCACGTGTTTTATCACCAGCGCCCTGTGCAGCAAAAGCAGTTAAGTTATAAGCAGTGTTATCTGCAGAAGATGCTGTGTCGCTAGAACCACCACTTGCTGAACCACTGGCAAATGTGGCGGTTACGCCACCGATTAAACTTAATGTTCCAGAACCGATACTAGGTGCTGTGCTACCTGTTGCTGTGTTTGCATCAGGCGTAGCAGAGTTGAAGTTCCATTGTGTAACAGTTGCGGCGTTGACTGAGCCTGCTGCTAGTAATGCCGCAGCGATAATGACAGATTTCATCATGATTAGATTTCCCTTGTAAAAAAAATTAATTACTATGATTAAAATAAAACTGATACTTTTACTACTTAGTTTTGAGCGTTGCTTTAGCTTATTGCTCTATCGCTGGCACTCCATTACTACAACTTAAAGCCTACAAATTTATTAGCTATAAAACAAAATCGCGCGCTGTATCTAAACTCTCTAAAGTCACACCTTTGAGTAATACTAGCGGGCGATAGGTAGCGGCTGACTGTGGTCCATCAACATCAACTTGTACGCTCACGCCACCTGCCACTGCGACTAAGCGCACGTAACCATCAACAAAAGCATTACTACCGCTGTAGCCGATATTAGCTAGCAGTGCATGTAAATTGATTTGGTCTAAGCTAGGGCTAAAGTCATTCACCGTATCCATGGCATCACGCATGCTTTGGTACACAATTGTGTCGCGACCTGCGCCTGTGGTGATGGTATCTGCGCCTTCGCCACCGTTAATCACATCATCACCCGCTGACCCTGTTAGCGTATCGCGGCCTGCTGAGCCATTAATTGCTTTTACTAAATTTAAACCAACCACCACTGGATCATGGTCAGAAGCTTTATACGGTGCAGAAGTATATAAATCTTGTGGTTTAAACTCGGTGTTGTAATCAATCACAAACGGTTCATCTGCATTGATATGCCACTCGGTTAAACCGGAGACTTGCGTTGCCATGCTGTCATTAGCTAAGCCATGATCAATATAGCCAGACTCACCATCAAACACGTATGAGTAGCCATCGTTACCTAAAAAGCGCTCAATTTGATTGCTCAAACCTTTGCTAGTAAGCAACTCAATAGGGTCTTCATGACCATATGCATTTAAATCGCCAATGACCAGCACATCGTTATCACCTGCATTTGCAATCACTTGCGGAATAAATACATCCGCTAAGCGTGTGGCTTGCAAAATACGGCGTGCGTTATAGCAACCTTGACCATCATTTTGATCAGCATCTGCACCGGCCGCATCGCTACAGCTTTTTGATTTCATATGATTAACAATCACAGAAAATTTTTCACCGTTGGCAACGCTAAATGTTTGTGCAAGTGGTGGGCGATTGTTAATACTGTCAGGATCTGAAATCGCACCGCTTGCAGGGCTGAGTTTCGCTGGCTTATAAATCATGGCGACTTTAATAGCATCTGTGCCTGTGCCAGTGGTTGGATCTTGTATGCGGGCGTAGGTGTTTGCGCCAACTTTTGCATTGAGCGCATCCACCAGTGTTTGAATGGCTACACTGCCGTTATTTTGCATTTCCATTAAGCCTGCAACATCTGGGTTGATAGCGGCAATCGCGTTTACAATTTTATCACGTTGGCGCACAAACTCCGCCAAGTTATCTGCACCACGGCAATTGCTAGCAGAAACACTAGTGCCTAATGAACAACCTTGCCCTGTTTGACCACTAGCCGTGTTGCCGTTAGTAAAGGTGCTAAAAAAATTAAGCACGTTAAAACTGGCTACTTTTACGTTACCACCCACAGCATCAGGCGCAGCGGTGCGTGGGTTGTCACGGCTAAATACTGGCGTAATGGTTGGGTTAATCTTGTAATCACGCGGGCCCGTGTTGCTAGCTGTAATCAAGCCATAATCCACCACGCCCGTTACGGTTTGTGCCACATCACCAGCGCGCAAAGTGTTATCTTGCCCAATAAATGGGATGGGATTTGGGTTTTGTGCGCTAGAGCCGTCGTCTAAAGTAATTCGGCTACGCGCGTTTTTATCAGCAAGCTGCGCTGCTTCGGCAGATGCGGCAGGGAATAAATTACTTGGCTTTTTCAAGCGTCCATCGGCAGATAATGTCACTTGACCATAACGGCCTTGAAAGTAGTTTTGTGAAACGGTGAGCGGCGATGTAATGCGCACCAACATGCCTTCATAGTTTTCTAAATCGCCATCTGCAAGCTCTGGCAAACTAATGTCAAGCGGTAAAACAGGGTTATTGCGGCTTAACACCGTAATACCAGTTGGACTTACTAGCTCTGTAACTGTATTAAACTCTGTCACATTGGCTTTTAAGCGAATCTTATCACCTACCGCTACGCCTGCTGTTGTGCCAAAAACCAGTACACCGTCTGACGTTAGTGGGTTGCCATCACCCACTTCATCCTGTATGTAAAAGCCGTTAAGACCAGCAAATACTGCGGTCACAATACCTTCTGTGGTCACAGTAGTGCCGTTGAGTGGGCTTACTGAACTAATGCCTTGAACACCGCCTTGAATATCATAAATATGGGTGATTGCCGCTGCCGCTTGCACAGTAACATTGACAATACAGCTGGCACTTTGCGCTTGATTATTTGTAAAACCAACGGTAACGGGATAGCTACCAACCGTTAAATTAGAGGCTACATTAAGCGCTAAACTTGCTGGCTGAGCGGCACTTATAGCACTAGCAAAGCTACTTAATGTAATGCCAACTACTGAGCTACTTAACAGACTATAACCATTAACAATGCCGTCTGCATCACTGGCAGTTAATAATGTAGTGCCGCTAGTGTTTACATCTAAAGTAATTGCTGGGCAACTTGCCACTATAGGCTGATTAACTGCACTGCCACCATTACAAGCTGCTAATGCTGTACTGATGTTTCTGGGCACTGGTGTAGCAGTAGCAAAGTCAGCGGCGTTATTGTTAGTATCACCACAACCATGGTTAGCTCTAAATATAGCGAGTGTATTAGAGGGTGCTATTGCCGCTGCACTCTCAAAGAAATTGGCATTACCAAAACCGACTAAATCTACAATTTTAGCTAAATCTGTTGTGCTACAAGTCGTGCTGCTGCCGTTACAAGCCAAACCAGTAGTTGAATTCACTAAAATAACTTTACCAGCAGTGCCAGACATATTAGTCGTGCCCGTTGCATCAGCACTAGGTAACAAACTACCCACCGTACCGCCGCTGGCCTGCTGCACTAAAAAGTATTGACCCGGCTGCAGTGATACATTTGGCAAAGCCACTATGGCATTGGCACCAAAGTTACCGGTGCCTGTTGCGCTGGCATACTGAACCGAGTAACCCGCTAAATTGACTGCGCTATTGCCAGCATTAAAAAGCTCAATAAAATCGTTACGATACGGCGCTGAAGTATTTCCACCACCACCATATATTTGGCTAATCACTAAACCATTATCTGAAGCTGTTGCGCCATGACTCATGCCCATTAGCGCTAATAAACACAATGAAAATATTGTCTTTAATTTGTTGCGCTTATGCTCATTCACCATTGTTTTATTAAGCTGTTTTGCCATTGCAGTTTCCCCAAAGTAATTTTGTATCATTGGCAACATCCAAGATTTATGCGCCAACTATTAATTGAATAATGTTGATTACTTTAGCAATTAAAGTTTGGCTTAAAATGAAGAATGAGATTTGGCTGATAGTCCATGCAGACTATGTGTTTCCTAGTTTTACAAGCATTAATATCACACGGCATTAGGCTGTTAAGCTGGGAAAAAATTAAGCGGATATAGCTGTTTAACTACTAAGAATTTCAAGTGAAATTACAAGGAAATTACAAGAAAACTACAGAGATTTACAGAAAACTTACAGCGGCATTGAAACTACAAAACGATTTTCTAAAGCTTATTATAGACAATCGTCTTGCAGCGTAAGATCAAATTACTGATTTTTACGACGACGTATTACTGAACCCAACAAACCTAAACCTGCTAACATCATGGCGTAAGTGGTTGGCTCTGGCACCGCAGCTACGGCAACCGCATTAATACTAAAGTTGTCATAATTAACACCAGAGTTTAATAAAATGCCATGCACATTACTCACGTTGTTAGCTGTTAATAACAAACCTCTACCTGCATTACTTGCAGACTGGCCAGTAGCATCTGTTTGTGTATAGTATTGATTTAAGCCAGAAATAACATGACCAGATTCATCTAAAAAAGCCAGAAAACTACCACCAATTTGTGGGTTACCAAAACCGCTTAAATCTTGTTGTACAGAGAAACTGTTAATATTAACTGCTGTGTTAAACAAAACCAAAATCGGCGCATGATCGTTCCATAAAACATTTTGACCAGATACTGCATAATTACCAAAAAGTGCTGCATTATTCTTAACCAATACATCACCGTAACCAGATGAAGCATCTACCCAGTGTGATGGTGCAGTTGGGTCCATATCATCATAGCCACTATCTGTCACATAGTCAGAATTAGCAAAGTGCATAAATGATGTAGCTACATCATTACTTAACAAACTGTTTGCTGTTGTACCTGAACTCACATTATCAAAATTAAAACTTACATTGACAGCATTAGCTGCATTTGCTGAGGCTGCAGTAGTTGCCAACATCGCTAATAACATACCTTTAACTATTTTATTGGTTACTTGCATTTTTTAAACTCCTAAATTTAAACAAGGGTTTAGGATTGGTTTTAATCATATAAAACCAACCCTAAAACTTTAAATTACTTAACGCCACCAATAGCAGCTTGACCAAATTTAAAGAATACGTCTGTGTTATCAATCACGCCACCAAACAATGTAGCACCACGCCCAAAAGCAGATAACTGCACATCAGCAGCAGTATGTACTGCTTGGCCGCCAGCATCTGCACCAACTTGACCAGGAATCAAGAAACCTGCACGTCCAGCAGCGTTTGCTGGGTAAGTATTTAAAGGTGCTTGCGCATTAAATGGTTGTTGTGAATCTCGTGCTGGTTGCGCTGTGGCTAACCATGACTCTTTACGATCAGCGTTTGAGCCGTAACCAATCAACAATTTACCTGGAATATCTGTCGTTGCCGGGAAACCATCTGCCTGAATCGCATACGTTGGAAATTTAGCAGCATCATAAACAGCCACGTTTTCTGCTGAAGCGCTATCACCCGTAAATGTACCTTTTGAAGCACCAATCAAAGCCGCGCCGCCGCATTCATGGTCAGCTGTGACAATCACTAATGTATCTGGGTTAGCAGCCGCAAAATCTTTAGCTTTTTGAATCGCGCGATCAAATTCAATCACTTCTTCCATCCAGCGGTCAGAATCCATGGCATGGGCTTGTTTGTCGATTGAAGCCGCTTCTACCATTAACACAAAACCATTTGGATTTTGCTTAAGTACGTTTAAAGCGCTGTCAGTCATTTCATCTAACATAGGTTGGTCAGGGAAACCATAGTCGTTTACAACGTTTGATGTACCACGACGACCATTGATTTTATCAAATGCGACGTTCATGTTTGAGTAAGTAAACAAACCCAACAATTTGCTTGGTGCGCCAGCAGATTGCATAGATGTTTTATCTGATGCATAAGTAAAACCTGCTGTTTGGAAATCACTAATCACATCGCGGTTAGCATCAATCGCACCAGCATTAGCACCCCAGCCAGCCACAATATCAGCACTCAGCGTGTAGTCATTGCCAGTAGCGCGCACTGAGCCATTACCCGTATTAGCAGGGTTAGCGGCTGATGCGGTTGAGTTTTTAGCCAAGAACCATTTACGACCGCCACCCATTAAAACAGATAAACCCGTTAAGTTTCTGTCATCTAAGTATTGATCTACAATACCAGTACCAGCACCGCGATCTGAAGTGTGCACCGCATTAGCGGCTGGTGTTGCATCAAATACATCTGCTGTAGTGACAATACCTGTTGAAGTACCTTTTAATCGGTGTAAATATTCTGATAAATATTCAACACGCGGATTATCAAAAGCGTTTGTTGTATCATCTGGAAACACGCCTTCTTGGTTATTTTGCGCTTTGTTACCTGTTACATAATTTGACATGCCAGGTGCAGAATCAGTGACGATAGAGTTTAATGAAGCCGTCATCACCATTGCGGTTTGTGGGAAAGTGTCCATCGCCAAGCGACCTTGCGCTTTACCTTGTGCATAGCCTTTTGCCACAATACGTGCAGCAGTACGATGCGCCACACTCATACCATCACCCAACATGATGATAATATTTTTAGCTGGGCGACCATTGGCCATGGTAATAGCTACTACTTCAAAATTACCAGTTGATGTGGTCACACCACCCACGCTATCAGTGGCAGTGGCAGTAAATGTATGCACGCCAACTACGCCATTTGAGTAACCACGTACAGATGCTACTACCGCATTAGGTACAGAAGCCGTAATAGCCGTTGCTGCTAAGATATTGGTATTAGCAGCATTACCACCAGCCGCATTAATTGTCGCTACCGTTGTACCATCTACCGCAATTACTACAGAAGCAATAGTATTGCCTGCAGTGGGTTGTGCGGTTGTTTGCAAGTCGAACTTCTGATTTGGTAAAAATCTAGCTAGTGTAACTGCATTAGCCGTTAATGGATTGCTAGGTGGCGTTAAACGTGAAATGGTTAACGCAGCTGGTGATGCTGCAAAACTGCTCACAGTCGTTGCTGCAAAAGCTGCAGCAACCAAAGCTTTAATGCAATTACTTGAAAAATGGTGACGATTCATGACTTTTCCTCAAAATTAATTTTAATTAAATTTAGTTGATTTATTTCTGATACTGCCTTGCTTTAAAGTGCTTCTAAAATACGGTGCTTCTAAATCTTAAGCTCACTACATAACTGATGACTTACCATTATTGCTGGCTATTAATTACTGGCTTGTGTGCTTGATAATGCACGAGTTAAGTCTTTAACAATTTCTGGATCTAGCTGTAAACGGAACGTAGATACATGACCATCTACCTCATCAAAGCTACCCACTTGCAATGTGCCTGTTAACTTGATTAAGCGATCAATATAAGGAACTGCTAATTGCGTATCACCCATGTGTACAAAAATGACGTTAGGTGGAAAATCATCAACTAACTTTTCATCTTCATCACCCATTTCTACTGGGCTAGGCGACAACACAAACAAACCTGGCGTAGCTGGCTCACTTTTAGCCATGTAACCTACAATGCGAATACGCTTACCGATTAAAGCGATGGTTTTTTTGGTTAGCTCAAAGCCTTTAGGGCCAACAGGCGTTTTATAAAGCTCGTTGAATTGAATGTCGGTGACACCCGCAACTGGCTGATTTAATTGACCCCCGACCTGCATAGATTGAGGAATCACATATTGTTGACTCGATTCTGCATGTGCCAATGTGCTTATCACAATAGATAAACAGACTGGCTGCAAAATGTTAAATAAAATGGCTTTTAATTGCATATTAAGTCTTTCTTCTTTTTTCAAAATTTTATTCATACTGAAATAACTACACCTGAACAATATTTTTAATTAAGTTATATTAAGTTTTTAAAGTGACATTCACAGGGTTGGCACTAGTTATTAGAGACTATGTTTTGAACAATAAGATGACAATAAAATTACATTTGAAATTTAAATACGCGACAGCTTGAATTAAGCGGGGTGGGCAAACCGGAAAACAAAGAAATTGTTGAAGCAGATTGCGAGTACTATTTATTCAATTCTAGGTACTCAATTTAAGTATTACGGCGTTCTAAAAATAAACTATTACCAGCTTCTAATTTAGCTTGTTTTTTAGCGCTTGCAATGGCACCAAATACTTCGTGATGACTAGAGAAATCTTCCGAATTAACAGCCACTGCGCCTATCGACATGCTACCTAGCGGATAAAATGTTTTATGGCCTTGCCTATCTACCGCCTCAACACCGCCACGCGCTCTATCATTAGCATCGTAAAAACTAGGCATAGCGAGTTCGAGTTCTGATAATATTTTTAAACAACGCGACTCCCAATCCTCGCTTTGTAAAATTAAAATAAAATCGTCACCACCAACATGGCCGACAAAATCTACATCGGCAGAAATCAGGCTTGTCAGTAATTTGCCTGTAAATTTAATTAAATCATCTCCACGTCCAAAACCATAGGCATCATTAAATGGTTTGAAGTTATCTAAATCACAGTAACAAGCTAAAAACTTTAAATTTTGGTCTAATAATTTATCAACATGCTCATTGATCGGCACATTACCTGGCAACAAAGTGAGTGGATTTGCATAGCGCGCTGCCTTAATTTGCATTTGTGTAATTTCACGCAACAAATCGTGACCGCTGCCTAAACCTAGGTACTTTCCAGCTTCAGTAATGATAAAACCGTTAGATAAATGATGTGGCTCCATATTGGTAATTAAGTCACTGAGCTCATGCACCCCCATATTTTTTTCGACAATTAACGGGGCTTTATCCATAAACATAGCACAGGATTTTTTACCGTATAACTCTCGACGGTAAGGCCTTGCAAACCGATCTATCATGGCGTAACGGCTGATTAACCCTACTGGCTTGGCATGCTCAACCACGGCAATTGAATAGAGGCGCGTATTATTTTCAAATAGGCGATAAACTTCATCATTGGTAGTACTTGCTTGAACTGCGGGTGAATATTTAACCAGTTTAGTGAGATTATCTTTATTGCGTAAATTTGATAGCGCGGGAGGGAATATACTGACTTTATTTTTAACGACTTCTAACCGAATAGATTCATTAATCTCATGAAGAATTTTATCCGCAGGCATGCCTAATAAATAGCCTTGCCCATAAGCTAAACCCAACTCTTTTACAATATTAAGCTCTGCTTTGGTTTCAATGCCTTCAGCTATAATTTGCGCACCAGAGTTTTCTGCAATCTGCTGAATAGATTTTACAAACTCAAGCTTAATTGCATCATTATTAATATTTTTAATAAAATGCTTATCAATTTTTACATAATCCGGTTGCAATTCTGACCACAAACGTAGACTAGAAAAGCCTTCGCCTAAGTCATCCATCGCAATTTCAAAGCCCATATCGCGATAATAATCAGTCGCTTTACGTAATAAATCAAAATCAAAAGTAGGTGAGCTTTCGGTAAGCTCAATGATAATGTTATGCGGGTCTAAACCTAAATCATACATATGTAACGCTGTTAATCCTTCACTACAAACCGCATTGGTTAGACATTCAGGGCTAATATTTACAAATAATTTAGTTAAAATTTTTGCCTGTGCAAACTGTTCAAGCACAATTTCTCGGCTTAAACACTCAAATTTAAGTAGAAGCGAATGCTCTCGAGCGGCACTAAATAAATCTAATGGGCGGTGCAGCTTACCTTTAGGGCCACGAATAAGGCCTTCGTGGCCAAGGATAGTCGCATCGGCCATGCTGACAATCGGCTGGAAAACAGCAGTTAACTGTCTATTTTTTAATATCAGATTTAATCGTTGCAAATCACCTGCAACTTCAGCATGTTCGGGCTGTTTAAACGTAGGTTTTAAATTACTTAGCATTTAATAACGTGCATGCTGAAAATCTGCGGGATATACGACTTTTTCTCTTGCATCTACCCATATTAAGTCACAAGCTTCATCATCTACATGCATCATGCGGCCATTTTTATCTACACAATACTCGCCACACACAATCATTTCGTTAAATGTGGCATCTTGCCCAACGCGCGTGTATTCAAACAATACACTTTTTGCCACGTGACCGCCGCGTTGCACATGGCAACCATTGCTAATCCAAGTCGGGCCAATAATTTTTGCGCCTTTTTCAATATGCGAACCTGAGCCGATATAAACAGGACCCTCAATATAAGTGTTATCCCAATCAATATTCACATTCAAGCCGACCCAAACACCCTCTCTCACTTGCTTACCCGGCATTTTCATTGCGGGCACTTCACCACGCATCACTTGCTGCATCACTTCCCAGTAATCTGAAACCAAGCCTATATCAATCCAATTAAAGTCTTGTTTAATAGCGTAAAAAGGTAAGTTTTTTTCGACTAATAATGGAAATAAATCAGACCCAATATCAAACTCGCTACCTGAAGGAATTAGGTTAAGCGCTTCTGGTTCAAAAATATAAATCCCAGTACTTGCCAGCGTTGATCGTGCTTCAGTTTGGCTGGGCTTTTCTTGAAAAGACACAATACGACCATCAGCATCCGTTAGTACCACACCGTAGCCAGAGACTTTTTCTAGCGGCACTTCTTTAGCGACCAAACTTACTAACGCGCCCTTTTTACGATGCTCATTTAAAGCGGCTGTAATATCCAAATCAATAATGGCATCACCACATATTACAATGGTCGTTTCATTAAAAAACGCTCCAAAATCTTGAATTTTGCGCATACCACCAGCTGAGCCTACTGGGCTGGGTACAATTTCACCATTGCTAATATCACCTTCAAATGAATAGCCAATATCTACGCCAAATCGATGCCCATCACCAAAATAATGCTGGATGCGTTCATGTAGGTAACTCACGTTAACCATCACTTCTTTAACATTGTGCTTAGCTAAATGCTCTATTAAATAGGCCATGACTGGCTTACCTAAAATAGGAATCATCGGCTTTGGTAATTCGTAGGTTAAAGGACGCACACGCGTGCCTTTACCAGCCGCTAAAATCATTGCTTTCATGGGATATCTTTTATGGAAATTAAAACAAAAAAAGTTATGCTAACGCGCAATTATTAAATAATAATGACGTTTAGTTAATTTGATGAGCTCAATTGATGGGCAAAGCCTATAAAAAATGGCTAATTAATATAGCCATTTTTACAGATCAGTTGTTCAGTCATATGCTGGTCATATAATAAACATTAACTTGCCATTGGCTTAATAGCTTTACGGCGACGATTTGCCAACAATAATGCACCTAAGCCTGCAATTAACATTGCAAAACTTTCTGGCTCTGGTACTGGCGCAACGTTAGCACTTACAGCGTTGGTGACTGTAAACACTACATCATTGTAATCTTGATCACCACCGCCAAATAAATCTTCAAAACCGATATGTACCGTATTGTTATCTAAGTTATTAATTGCAGTATGGTTGAGATTATCTGGGTTAGCTGAAATCAAACCTGAATAAAACTGATAACCTGTATTATTAATTAGTAACGAAAAAGTAATTGCAGTATTAGCTGCAAAATCACCCAAATCAAAGTTTTGACCAAAAAGTGCAGATTTATTATTAAAAACTTTATCTGATTTACCAGTAATAAATAAATCGCTACTATAATCTGCATTAGATGATAAAAAAGTAAGGCTTACATTGCCGCCAGTGGCAAATAGTGTTTTAGGTGCGAGTTCGCTGGACTCTAGCGCGTAAGCTGGTACTACGGCTGATAAAGATAGTGCCAACAATAAAAATTTATTCAATAATTTCATTTTAATTCCTTAAGTAATATGATAAATATCACAGTAAAGGATGACTGTGACAATTTGAAATGAATATCACTCACAACCTAGTCTTTTCGGACTACATTAGTCCGAACGGGCTAATAAAAAACTAGACTACACAGACTAGACTAATCCACTAAGATTAGAGATTGAAATATTATTGTCTTATTAAAGAAATTAAAAAAATTAATTACTGACTTAATGTGCTCAAACGAATAGAGATTTAACGTAAGATCATTAGATTCACTTAATAATGTATTCAATTACTTAACAGTCAAACGTGCTTGAAACTATTTTTCAAGCTTCTGCTTCGTCATCCCTGTATTTGGCGACAGTGAACCAAAAGATGTCGCCGTATCCCTATGCAGGTATGCCAGTCAAAAATTTACTCGTTACCGCTTTTCATGCGGTGATTAATTTATATTATTACCGCATGAATGGTGAAAATGGCTATGCATTAGATTCTACATCTACCTATTTTCAAAAAAATCTTCAATTTAAAGCAAAAAATAAATAACCCATCGTCTGTTTTAAATCTCATTTTATAGTGGTGTCAAGTGCATTTACTAGGAAAATAAATGTTGAAAGTATTCTTATCAGTGTATTTTGTGAAGTAATATAAGGTTGCATTTGCTAATGTATGATCAAGCACACAAAGTACTTTTTAATGACGTCTTTAATTCATTATTAAAAAAAACATTCAATTGATGAACAACGAAAGCTATGTAATTTGAAGATATTTAAAGCAAAAGCTCATAAGCAACTCACCCACAGCGTGGTGGAAAAGTATACGAGATTTATTAAGAATAAAGCGGCTCGAAAAAGAGCTAAGTCCTTGATTTTT
>JAYVFU010000106.1:0-4310 GCA_043772865.1 Methylophilaceae bacterium | reverse complement strand
GGCGACACACCAATAGCTAACAATTGATTGTTCACTGCCGCTACAAAACGTTGTGGCAAAGTGGCGTATGGCGCGGCCGCTAGCACCAGCCCTAAACGGCCATGTTCAAATACTGCCACCACCAGCTTGGGGCTTGTGTGCAATAGGTTAAGTGACCAATCACCCAAGCGGTTTGTACCCCCGCTATTCAACTCGGGCATCGCTTGTTTGCTGTGTGCAACTTTCATCACAGCCAGCAATTTCTGTGTGCAGCGCAAGGCTGTCATGTTGTATCAGAATTCAATGGATTTGTGCTTTGTAAACTGTTTCCAAATTGCAAATAGTTGCCTGCGCTTGCAGCTCGCGCGTTTGGTAAATGTTTGCCGAATTCTATTAGTAGGCATTTCTACACCAAACAATTCAACAGCAGTCTTTTGCGACAGCAAAAAAGTTTCGTGTAAATAAGTAACAGTAACATGCACATGTCCTGTAGCACCGCTGTATAAAATGAGCTGGTTTTGCATTGTTACTCCATTAAACGCATATTCTGGCGCAGCTTCGTGGAATTAAAACTAAGCAATAGTTAAATATCATGCTGATTCACCTAAAATCATGCGCTCAATCTCGGCTTTGGCGGTGGCTAGAACCTCTGAGGCTTCAAGCTGTAGCTGCTTGGCCTGAGCGCGGCTTTGGCTGATGTGAGCGGCGATTTCGGTTTGTTTTTCTAAGGGTGGAACTGCTATTTGTAACTTCATTAAGTCGCGTGAATAAACGTGCGGCTGGCCTGCACCTTGTTGCAAATTATAAATTTCTTTTTGTTTGGTTTTTAGTATTTCAGCCAAATACAAGGTGTTAAGAACTTTTTCGTCTTTCGATTGAATCACAGAACAATCCGATGCAAAAATTGGATAATCGTGATACCAAATAAACCCTGCATAAGCACCTGATGCACTCACCGTAATGATGTTGCCGCCATAATTACAAACATTGTGCGAGTACGGGCTACTCTGCCCGCCAGCGATAACTGGATAATTGCCAACAACAATATGGTTGGAGGTAATACTTTGCCCTTTATTAAGATGTGTAAGCTTGTGTAAAGGAACATTGGCAAAAGTGCCGCCTTCAATTTTATAAAGTTTGGTAAAGTAAATATCTGGGTCTATTCGCCCACCTGTAACCTCACTAAACGGTACAGTAAACATGCGCTTTTCAAGGCGGTTATCTTGTTGTGGCAGGGTGATGCCTAGCGCGTTTAGTAAGTAGCCATCAATGCTATTTAGCAACGCCTGCGCTTGCTGTTCTTTTTGATGTTTTTGCTCGTGCGCATGATGAAATAAGTCGCTAATTTTTTGCTGTATGGCTAAAGGCGGCACCACGATTGGCACGGGTGAGAGTTGCTGATAGTTGATATTTTTTTGTGCTGATTGTGGCGCTAGGTCTTCTAAGTAGGGTTTTAAAAACTTAAAGTAAACATTTAAATAATTAAGTGTTAGCGCGTGAGTTTTCGGTGTGATGCCAATCAAACTATCAGGAAAGCAAGCTGGATAATCCAATATCGCTGTATCGCCAATGTTGGCAGCAATGGTAATGACTAATACATTTTCATCAAATAAGCGGCTGGTTTTTAAGCCAAGCTTATTCAAGGTTTGCGTGTAAGTAATAGATTCATTAGTAAGGCTTGCTTTGACTACATCACCCGTTTGAATAAATGGATATTTCCCATCATAAAATTTTGGGTCGTTTCTTGGGCGATGCCCAAAACGTCCGCGTTGCATGTTGATAACTTCTGAAAGTTTTTGGACTGGGTAACTCGTTTTTACTAGCGAAAAGCCGTGAACGGCGTTGTAAAAAAGCGGGTCAAGTCGGCCTTGCAGTTCTGAAAACTGCACCAAAAACACTTTATCCGCATTCATTGCTGCGCTTAATTCAAACGCGCCCATTGTTGACCTCGGCAATAAAGCCAGCGAGTTCTGCGCCTATGGTATCTAGCTCATTTGTACCTGTTTGTTTGCCTGTGGCGTCGTAGCCAATGTCTTCAGCAATCGCCATAAAAATGGGGTAATCAGGCAGTTTGGCTTGTTTGGCTAGCGCATAAGCTTCTTCAAGTTGTTCTTTTAGCGCATTCACTTTTTCTGTGTATTCACTTGAAATTTCAGCTTTCCAAGTTTTATATTCTTCGGTGGTTTTGTATTGCGTTAAGTTGCCGCTGTAAACGGCACCTGTGGCGTTTTTAATGGTGGTTAATTTTTCGCGTTGTAATTTTTCCACGCTTGTTTTGTAGTTGTGTTGATTCAGCAAGCCATTTTGCAGGCTAAGCTTTTGTTGTTTGTGCGCTTCGGTTTGCGTTGCAGAATATTTACGCAAAAATAGCACACTGCTTTTAACCCCTGCGCCTGTGGCATTAAAGGCAGTTTGCGGCAGGCTAACCACTGCGATAATGCGATACCAGTTTTCAATTTGATCACGTACATATTGCAGGCTACTGTTGGTCAACACACCATCGGGCAACACAATGGCTAAATAGCCATTTTCAGTTAAAAATTGGTGACATTGTTCAATAAATAGCACTTCGGTACTTTGGCTATCACGCTCTTTTGCTTCGCTATTTTTAATGTCTAACCAATTGGCATCTTTTTTACCTAGGCCATAGGTTTTTAAATAGGCTTTTTCGGTGAGTTTTACCGCGCTGCCAAATGGCGGGTTGGTGATAATAAAATCAAAACGGCCGTATTTAAAACCTTGGTTTTTGGTTTGCTCTTGTAATTTATCGGCTCTTAGTAAGCCATCGGCAGTAATTACATTGGTGTGGCCGTCGTCATGAATAATCATGTTCATTTTTGCGGTGCGGCTAATTTGCTCGTTAATCTCAATGCCGTAGAGATTTTTTTCGGCAAAATCGTGCCAGTGCCGCCAGTGTTCTTGGCTGTCTTTATCAAAATATTCATCGGCTTGGCGACGTACTTTTTCAAGCGAGTGCAGCAAAAAACCACCACTGCCGCATGAGGTATCTAGCACCAGTGAATCATGCATTATTGGTAATACATTCACAATAAATTGCACAATGGGACGCGGCGTAAAATATTGGCCAAATTCACCCCTAAAAAACGAACCCATAAAGGTTTCAAAAGCGCGGCCTTTACTATCAAGGTCGGTTTTGCTTAGGTTGATGTCTTGCAGGTATTCCACAATGGTGCGCACCCGTTCATGAGTTAGGCGGATATTATCGCGAAATACTTCAGGGTCTTTTTTTCGACCTTCTTCGTACAGCGCGTTTACACGCTTAAACAGGGCCTCATTGGTTTTAATCAGCGCGGCTTCTGGCTTGCTGGCATCCTCTTGAATAATTTGAAAATCGTAAGGCTCGCCATTTTTACGCGCTTTACGCTCATCCCAAATTTTGCAAAAAATAAGTTTATCAAGCTCATCAAAAGCCTCCGATGGGTTAAGCTGCCCGCCCGCCCAAAGTGCGTTATGTGCTTGTTTAAAGCGGCGTGTAAGCTCATCTTCACCCACTATGCGAATATCAAAAAACTTTTGATCGTGTTCTTTGTAAGTTAACTTATCGGCATTCTTGACGAATTTATAAGGCGCAAGTTTATCTACACCGAAGGCGGGAATGTCAGATTCTGCAATGCGTAAGTCTTTGGCTTTATCAACCTGAAAGAACTCATTTTTTATTTTAGAAGTTACCCAAACATATTTCACGTTATTGGGTAGTGCGTGGGCGTATGAGTAAGCCTGATTAACGGCTTGTGTAAACTCTTGCTCTGAAACCTCTTGTTTTTTTGCACTCGACTAAAATATGCGGTTGCAAGCATTCATCATCGTTATAGACAATAATGTCGGCCTCTTTTTTGTCTGCGCCCATTGTTACAGTGATAAAATTTTTAACACGTTGCGCTGGGTAACCATATTCTAAAATTATGCGGCAGTATGTTTCAGCTTGCACTTGCTCTTCAGGGTTGGTGTAGTTGCGGCTTTTCTTTTGATGGCAGTATTCAACGCGCTTATCGTCATCATAAAAGCGAATGAGGCCATGTTTTATGCCATCTTGAATGTAGTTTATTATTATTTCTGAATTCATTTTGACACCCTGAGTACTACTGTAAAATATAATTTTAAATCATTATTCAAAGTCAGAATCTTAGCCTAAGACTGCGCTAAAATTACTTAATCAAGCCTTTTAACACCGCAAACGGGTTAGGTTTTTCGCCGCTTTGCATGCTTTGTTTGCTGCAATCATGGTCGTGCATGGGTGATATTGGCATGGCGAGTAGTAATTCGTCTTCGATTAATTCTTGTAGGTTCATCTCGGGCGCGGCTTCTAGCCA
>JAYVFU010000105.1:0-13192 GCA_043772865.1 Methylophilaceae bacterium | reverse complement strand
CATAATGCCAAGTTTTAAGCACATACTGCGCATTGGGCAAATCTTTAAAAACAAATTTACCTAGTGCATTCGTTTTGCCAAAATAAGGGGTATCGACCACCTGTATGAAGGCAATCATTTTGTCGTGAATATTGCAACCCAATACAACGGTGCCAGCCTTATCAAAGGTAATAGGGGCGGCAGTAATGCCTGAATATAATTTGAGTTCAAAATTTTTGGCAGGTGAAAATGAGTACACATGGTGTCTTACAGTGTCGTTATTAGGAAAAGTCACGCTTGCGCCAGTTTGTACGACAGACACTAAAGGTAGAAATTTTTTACCTTTTTGCTCGACTGCAGCTGTGAGTGGTGCATCCATGCTTTGTTTATTTGTGGTTTCTGCATAGACGACTGCATGCTCTAGTGGCTGTCCTGCGCTGTCGGTCACTAGCACACTGAGTTCGCCGGCAATAGTTATGTTGCATGCAGTTGCCAAGAGCGCTGCTGTGATATTCAATATCAAGTTTTTCATCTGCTACTTTCTTAACTGAGTCTTAAAAGCCATGTACTAAATATTGCTATTTAACATTACGTTATTTAATTAGTAACAACATCATGTTTCATTGGTGCTAAAAGTTTTAGTAGCTCATTTTTTTCGCGTGTTTCTACATGGCGATCTAACGCATCTCGTAGTGCTTGTACAAGCAACTCAAACTCCGCAGTGCTAATTTTTAAATCAGCATGAGATTTTTTCATGTTCTCACCTTCATAAATACAATCTCCACCCGTTATTACACATAACTGATTGGTAATGCTGACTTTAAGCGTGCTGATTTTCGTATCTGCAAATGAACGCTTAGTTTTGGAGTTAGCGATGACTTCATCAATGGTTTCAGCTACCACAATAGTGAGTATAGGTTTGCCGCCGATACGCTCATAGAGTGTTTTTTCTATTGAGCTGTTAGTTTCAGTCGCCTGAGCATGCATGCACGTGCCAACTAAAATGATGGTGAGTAAGATGTTTAACAATGGAGTTGCTTTTTTCATTTTTTAATTCTTTACGGTATTTTTCTAGATTGTTGATGATATAAATTAATTGCATACAATCATTTGATAATGAGCGGGTCAATCATGCTTTACCTCCAGCAATTGATTTTTAATTTTTGATTTACATTAGGTTGTGGTTAGTAAAGCTGGGATATGGCATATGAAAGTTAATTCAAATTTTTTCAAATTAATGATGGTAGAGGTGCTAGCAAAATCACTATTGCTTAACCTGACACTATTAGTGGCGGGTTTTATCGCATTTTCTTCTGAAGTGCTCGCGGGCGATCGACTTCTTGCAACGGGCGGAGTAACGCAAATGGAAGGTGTGGCAGGTGGTGGTTTAGTGCCGTGGGCACTCATTGGCGGTTACGGCACTGATAAGCAGGTGGGTGGCTCTGTGTTTTACACTACGGCAAGAACGCAAGGTGGATTTTCTGTTGATAATGGCGGTTTTAATGTGGGCGTGATGAATCGCGTAGAGTTTTCTGCTGCCCAATTAAAATTTGGGCTTAGCAACACCGTACCAGGTCAATCAATAAAATTGGATACGGTTGGTATTAAATTAAGGCTGATAGGCGACGCTGTTTATGATCAAGATACTTGGGTGCCCCAAATAGCGGCTGGTATATTGTTTAAGCATAATGAAGATTTTAACTTCATCCCTAAAGCTATAGGCGCAAAGCATGGTAGCGGGATTGATTACTACGTTGCAGCCACCAAGTTATATTTAGCGGCGGTTGGAGGTAGAAACCTGTTGCTTAACGTTACATTAAATGCAACCAAAGCTAACCAGTTTGGTATTTTAGGTTTTGGTGGCGATAAGCATGATAATTACACGATACAGCCTGCATTATCAGCTGGATTAATGCTGACAGACAAAGTAGTGTTGGGAGCAGAATATCGCGCAAAACCGAATAACGTTGGCTTATATAAAGAAGAAGATGCGAAAGATATTTATCTCGCTTGGTTTCCTATCAAAAACTTATCATTAACAGGCGCGTATGTTGATTTAGGTAATATCGCAAATAAAGAAAATCAGCATGCGTGGTATTTATCTGGTCAGATTTTATATTAAGACGTGAATATATTAAGGCAGAAAATTAGTTTCTCTGTGCATATAATTAATTCCATCTAGGCTACGTGTTAAAATCTTATTTGAAGCTAGCTAGACAGTCGCCGCGCGGTGCAAATCGCGGGGAGGAAAGTCCGGGCTGCAAAGAGCAGGATGACGGCTAACGGCCGTACGCTGAAGTTTGATTGACGCAAGCCAGTCATTATAAGGTGAGGAATAGGGCCACAGAGACGAGCGTATTTAGTTACGGTGAAACGCGGTAACCTCCATCCGCAGCAAGACCAAATAGGCTGGCATTTTGTCTTAATTGACACTAAGGCGTTGCTCGCGCTGCCAGCGGGTAGGTTGCTTGAGCGTATAAGCAATTATGCGTCTAGATGAATGACTGTCACCACAGCAATGTGTACACAGAACCCGGCTTATCGGCTAGCTTCAATTTATTTCTCAGTACTTTACACTTCAGTAAGTTCAAAAAATCAGCTTTTCACAACTTAACTTTAACGCTAAATGTTAATGATTAAGACTTGAAAATAGTTAATAACGATCTAATAACTAGTTATCAACCACCTCCGTTGCATCTCTAATATTTCACATTCACTAAATCTGCTATCTATCTAATTTAATTAGGTTTTATTTTTATCGTTAAAATGCGCTAAGTCATTGAGAACTATAGAAAAAACCTTAAAAAGTGCTTGCAATGCGCTTTTTTTTTATCTATAGTGTTTATTAGTGTTGAAAAGTGTCGTTTTGTGGGAACTTAATGATTGAAACTAAGGGCAATCATTTATTTTTCACTTAATAAAACGTGCACTTTTCAACACGTAGTTTGGTATTAGTGATCAATATAAAAAAATAATAATGTCAGCAGCATAAATCAGTCATTAATTTAGATGCTATTGATAATAGGAGCGGTATGTTTAGAGGCGCGGTTTTATTGAGTTTGGATGCGAAAGGGCGTGTGGCTGTGCCAACTAAGCATCGTCTTGCCTTGTGTCCCGCCGATACCGATGCTGCTACCAATCATCTTGTGTTAACCGCACATCCTCACCGTTGTTTATTGCTTTACCCGCAACTTGCATGGTCGCCTATCGAATCTAAGTTGATGCGCTTATCTAGCTTTGATAAGCAATCTAGCGGCTTACAGCGCTTATTGGTTGGTCACGCTGAAGATCTGGAGCTTGATAGTGCAGGACGTTTGCTAGTTTCTTCTACGTTACGTCAATTTGCTAATCTTGATAAACAGCTGATGCTTGTTGGTCAAGGTAGTCATTTTGAATTATGGAATGTTGAGGCCTGGCATGCGCAACTAGAGCTCGCAATTGGTGCCGAAGATATCAGTATACCCGCCGAATTAGAGGGGTTCTCGCTGTGAAACAGGGCGCGACGATGGCGCCCGCTACAGCGCTAGAGTTGTTGCCCCCACAAGAAACACAAACGCATATAACGGTTTTATTAAGCGAAGCGGTAGCAGCGCTGAATATTAGACCAGATGGCATTTATGTAGATGGCACATTTGGGCGTGGTGGTCATAGTAGGCTTATCTTAGAGAAATTAGGTGTAAGCGGTCGCCTAATTGCAATGGATAGGGATTTAACTGCATTTCAATCTGGCGCTTTAATAAATGATGCTAGATTTCAAATAGTACATCAGCACTTTTCGGCTTTATCTCAAGTATTGAATGATCTCGATATTCGCCATGTAGATGGCATTTTGTTGGATTTGGGCATTTCATCGCCACAAATCGATGAGGGTAGCCGTGGTTTTAGTTTTAGATTTGATGCGCCGCTGGATATGCGCATGGATCAAAGTCGTGGCAAAACAGCAGCAGAAGTGTTGTCCACAATTACAGAGCAGCAATTAGCGGAGGTTATAAAAAATTATGGTGAAGAACGGTTTGCTAAGCAGGTTGCAAGGTCGATTATTGCGCAGCGCACAGATGGGAACACCATCACCACTACAGGGCAACTTGCCAAGATCGTGGCAGATGCAATCCCCAAGATCGAGCCTGGGCAGAACCCCGCAACGCGCACATTTCAAGCTTTACGGATTTTCGTCAATCAGGAGCTTGAGGAGCTATCGTTAATTTTGCCGCAATGCCTAAATGCGCTTGTGCTAGGTGGCAGGTTGGCCGTGATTAGCTTTCATTCTCTTGAAGATCGTATTGTGAAGCACTTTATACGTGATGAACAAAATCGAGATGATTTGCCATCTAATTTTCCTATCTTGGCAAAAGATTTACCGCAGCCAAGAATGATGACAGTAGGCCGTACGATTAAACCAAGTGCTGCAGAAGTAAAGCGTAATCCACGCTCACGTAGCGCGGTTTTGCGTGTAGCGGAACGAACAAGTACAACCTGAAGCTTATTTAAAAAAACATGACGCGTCTTAATTTAATTTTGTATTTTGTGCTGATATTTACCGCGCTTGGCGTGGTGACTTCACAAGATCGTTCGCGCAAATTGTATTTTGAATTAGAGCAACAAGAAGATTCTGCAAAAAAAATGAATGTTGAGTTTGGGCAATTACAACTTGAACAAAGTACTTGGTCTATGCATTCACGCGTGGAAGATATTGCCGCGAGCAAGTTGCAAATGCAGGTACCAGATGCGGCACGCATTCAAGTAGTGTCGCCAGATGTGCCGGTGGATCTAGCTAAAGCCGATTTAACTAAAGAGCAAGCCGAGAAAACTGTTACCGAGCCGATTGCACCAGATGACAATGCACAAGCAACAAAAACGCTAGCTACAAGCCCAGATGAGGCTGATAAATAATGGCTTACGCACCAACCTCCAAAATGCAAAATATAGTCAAAGTGCCAGTCTGGCGTCGTAGACTTTTGCTAATTGCCTTGTTGTTGAGTTTTGCTGTGTTGTTAGTGCGCAGCATATATTTACAAAGTTTACATAAAAATTTTCTACAAAAAGAAGGCAATGCGCGCTATAGCCGAACACTGAGCTTGCAGGCGTACCGTGGGAAAATTTTAGATAGAAATGGCGAGTTGCTGGCCATTAGTAGCCCAGTAGAAACTATTTGGGCAAATCCCACAGATGTAGTGATTGATCAAGTGCAAACCAAGGCCATGGCAAGTTTACTCAATATGCGGAATACTGATATTGATAAAAAATTAGCTAATACTCAGCGTGAATTTGTTTACATTAAACGCCGTTTACCACCAGATTTAGCGGCAAAAGTCATGAGCTTGGGCATTTCTGGTGT
This sequence comes from Methylophilaceae bacterium, assembly GCA_043772865.1. GTDB lineage: Bacteria > Pseudomonadota > Gammaproteobacteria > Burkholderiales > Methylophilaceae > JACMMS01. The sequence continues at coordinate 7,878 of JAYVFU010000105.1, read as the reverse complement.
TTATACCGAGCGTGAATACAAACGATATTATCCTGCCGCTGATGTCACTGCGCATTTGGTGGGTTTTACTGGGGTGGATGATAACGGTCAAGAAGGTTTTGAGCTGGCACAAAATGCTTGGTTATCAGGTAAATCAGGCAGCCGTCGTGTACTTAAAGATAGGCAAGGCCATATTATTGAAGATTTAGAGGCAGTGAAAGTGCCCCAAGATGGGCATGATTTAGTATTGTCTATCGACCGTAGAATTCAGTACTTGGCTTATCGCGAGTTAGCAAAAGCTGTTGAGGCCAATAAAGCTGTAGCTGGCGCTGCCATTGTGCTGGATGCCAAAACTGGCGAAGTACTGGCCATGGTGAACTTGCCAACCTATAACCCGAATAATCCCGTCAATGTAAAAGGTAAAACGCGTAATCGTGCTATTACCGATACATTTGAACCTGGCTCTACAATGAAGCCAATTAGTGTATCTGCGGCGCTAGAAAGTGGTAATTTTACGCCTGAAAGTAAAATCCAAACTTCTCCAGGCACTTTATCTATTGGGCCTGCCACCATCCACGACTCACATCCACAAGGCTTGATTACAGTGGGGCAAATCATACAAAAATCATCCAACGTGGGTGCGGCAAAAATGGCGTTGACATTGAAGCCAGAGTTTCTCTGGGGGTATTTCAATCAAATTGGTTTTGGTTCACCTACGCATATTGGATTTCCGGGTGAAGGCTCTGGACGTTTGCGTAATTACAAAACTTGGCGACCTATTGAGCAAGCCACCATGTCATTTGGTCACGGTATTAGTGTGACTTTATTGCAGTTAGCTCGGGCTTACACGGTCTTTGCTAATGATGGCGAGTTGCGTCCTGTATCTTTACTTAAGCTGAGTGAGGCGCCTATTGGGCATCAAGTGTATTCCGCACAAGTGGCAAACGAGATGAAAGATATGCTCGAAACTGTTGTGCAGCCGGGTGGTACAGCGTTGAAGGCACAAATTGCAGGTTACCGCGTGGCAGGTAAAACGGGTACTGCGCATAAATTGGGTGCGCATGGCTACGAGGAAGACAAATACGTGGCCTCTTTTGTTGGTATGGCGCCAGCCTCTAATCCACGCCTCATTATGGCGGTGATGATAGATGAGCCCAGTAACGGCGAGTATTACGGCGGATCAGTTGCCGCACCCGTGTTTAGCAAAGTGATGGCAGATGCATTACGCATGTTGGGCATACCGCAAGATGCGCCCAACAACAATGTAGTTATTCCTGAAGATGGAACAAATATAGAGCCAGAAGTGAAGGAAACCACTTAATGGCTTATTTAATCGCATTTAAAGATTTGGTTACAGCACCGTTTTATTCAATGACGGCAGACAGTAGAAAAGTGGATGTGGGTAGTTTGTTTTTAGCCTACAAAGGTGAAAAATCAGATGGTCGGGATTTTATTGCGCAAGCCATACAAAATGGCGCAGCTGGTGTGATGTTTGATGATAGTGAATTTTCTTGGGAAGAAAGAGCGAATGAAAATTGGCATGTGCCGCGCATTGCAGTAAGCAATTTGCGTCATCACGCCGGTGAAGTGGCAGATGAGTTTTATGGACATCCTTCACAAAAGCTATGGACTGTAGGTGTAACAGGCACTAATGGCAAAACTTCTGTGAGCCAATGGATTGCACAAGCTTTTAATGCGCTTAAACGTAAAACGGCAGTGATTGGGACGCTAGGTAATGGCTTTATTAGTAGTTTAAGCGCAACTAATAACACCACACCTGATGCAATTTTGCTACATGGCATGTTGGCGGATTTTCTAGAGCAACAAGCTGAAGCGGTTGCCATGGAGGTTTCATCGCACGGTTTAGATCAAGGGCGAGTAAGCGGTGTGCATTTTGATATTGCCGTATTCACCAATTTAAGTCGTGACCATTTGGATTATCACGGTGATATGGTGAGCTATGGTGCGGCTAAGAAAAAACTATTTACTTGGGATAGCTTAAGCTGTGCGGTAATTAATATTGATGATGATTTTGGTCGTGAATTAGCAGCTGAACTTAAAACGCTTGGCAAAACTGTAATCACTTACGGCATAGGTTCTGGTGATGTTAATGCTAAAGCTTTGCAGCTTGAACATGGCAGCATCACTATGCAAGTGATTACGCCACAAGGCGATGCAAGCTTGAGTGCCAAAGTGATTGGTCGCTTTAATGCTTACAATTTGCTCGCAGTATTGGCCACATTGTTAGCCTCAAATGTAAGCTTAAATGACGCAGTAACCGCCATCAGCCAGATTCATGCAGTGCCAGGTCGCATGCAGGTACTTGGTGGTGATAGCTTGCCTTTAGTGGTGATTGATTATGCGCATACACCAGATGCATTAGAAAAAGCACTCATAACCCTAAAAGAGCAAACTCAAGGCAAGCTCGTGTGTATATTTGGTTGTGGCGGTAATCGCGATGCTGGCAAACGTAACGTCATGGGCAAAATCGCGACAGAAATAGCGGATGCCGTGATTATTACCTCAGATAACCCGCGTGATGAAAATCCCGAAGCCATTATTCGTCAGATAGTGCAAGGCATTACTAAGCACTACATCATTGAAACTGATCGTGCCAGCGCCATTGCGATTGCCGTACTTTCTGCCAAGGCTGGCGATGTTGTGTTAATTGCTGGCAAAGGCCATGAAGACTATCAGGAAATTAGCGGCGTTAAACAGCATTTTAGTGATATTGAGCAAGCACAAATGGTGCTGAAATTGTATGAGGAGAGTTTTTCATGACGCACATGATGAAACTTTCTGAAGTGCTAGCAGTTTTTAAAGCGAAGCAGATAGAAGCGCAATTAATAGGCGATGATATTGCCTTTGACTGCGTGGGTATTGATAGCCGTCAAATTAAACGCAATCAATTGTTTATTGCGATTAAAGGTGAAAACTTTGATGGTAATACTTTTGCAGTGGAATCACTGCAACTAGGCGCAGCAGCAGTCATGGTTTCAGATGCCACACTTGCGAATCAAATTAAGCACGGCTTATTAGTAAAAGATACGCGCATTGCATTGGGTTTGATGGCTGAATATTGGCGTCAACAATTTGCAATTCCTGTCATCGCAGTTACTGGTAGCAATGGAAAAACCACGGTGAAAGAAATGATTACATCAATTTTACGTGCCGCTAGTGGCAGTGCTGATGCGGTTTTAGCTACTCAAGGTAATTTGAATAATGACTTGGGTATGCCGCTGACTTTGTTGCAGGTGAATGCAAAACATCAATATGCCGTGATTGAAATGGGCATGAATCATACGGGCGAAATTGCTTATTTAACCAAACTAGCCCACCCCACCGTGGCTTTAGTAAATAACGCTGGCACCGCGCATATTGGAGAATTAGGCTCAAAAGATGCGATCGCTGCAGCTAAAGGTGAGATTTTTACAGGTCTGCAAAATTCAGGGATCGCAATTGTTAACGCGGACGATAGCTATGCTAGCTATTGGATTGAATTGATCAAGCAGCTCGGCAAAGATAAAAAAATCACGACTTTTGGTTTAAATAGCCCTGAAATGAATAGCATTGATGTGACTGCGCTAGTTTTAGAGCAAGCAGGCGTCAATCAGCTCAATTTAAGCACGCCAAACGGCAGCGTCAGTTTTGAGCTGGCTGTGCTTGGGCAACACAATATAAGTAATGCTTTGGCGGCAAGTGCTGTGGCCGTTGCTCTCAATATCAGCTTGCAACATATCGCCACAGGTTTAGCTAACTTCAGTGGCGTGGCGGGTAGATTAACCCAACGTGCAGGCTTTAATGATGCGCTGGTCATTGATGATACTTATAACGCAAACCCAGATTCTATGAGGGCGGCAATAGATGTGTTATCCGCCAAATCAGGTAAAACTATTTTTGTGATGGGCGCTATGGGGGAGCTAGGCAACGACGCAGCAGAACTTCATGCTGATATTGGTCAATACGCAAAAGACGCGGGCGTGCAAGCACTATATGCGATTGGCGAAAATACAATGGAGGCTGTTAGCAGCTTTGAAGTTAATAGCTTAGGTAGCATTAATAAGGCACAACAAGCCTACCATTTTGAAACTACAGAAGATTTGGCAGATGCACTCAAATTAGCCATGGATAAGTACACCACAGTGCTCGTTAAGGGTTCACGGTTTATGAGTATGGAGCGAGTGGTGAACCTCATTATAAAAAAATCAGAAATAAAAGAATCAGAAATAAAACAACAAGAAGTGGCAACTCAGCCAAAAATAATGCAACAGGGAGCGCATTAATGTTACTAGAACTAGCACGCTATTTAGCCCACGATATACGAGGATTTAATGTATTTAACTACATTACCCTGCGTGCTGTGATGGCAACACTCACTGCGCTCACAATTTCATTTGTGGTGGGTCCGCACATGATTAAAAAATTAACCCAATATAAAGTGGGCCAATCGGTGCGTGATGATGGTCCACAAACCCACCTTATTAAAGCTGGCACGCCTACTATGGGTGGCGCATTAATTTTAGTTGCCATTGCTGTTTCTACCTTGCTATGGGCAGATTTGCATAACCGCTTTGTTTGGGTGGTATTAGTCACTACCTTAGGCTTTGGTAGTATTGGCTGGGTCGATGATTATCGCAAAGTAGTACATCGCAACCCTAAAGGTTTATCCGCTAAAGCTAAATATTTTTGGCAGAGCTTAATCGGTTTAGCCGTGGCTATTTTTCTTTATAAAACCTCTGTAAGCCCTGCTGAAACCACGCTCATCGTGCCATTTTTTAAACATTTAGCCTTGCCCATGGGTGCCATAGGCTTTGTCGTGCTGACATATTTTGTGGTGGTGGGTACAAGTAATGCGGTAAATTTAACTGACGGTTTGGATGGCTTAGCCATCATGCCCACGGTAATGGTTGGCAGTGCCTTGGCGATATTTGCCTATGTGGCGGGGCATGTTTATTTTTCAAAATATCTCGGCGTGCCTTATGTGCCAGGCGCGGGTGAATTGATGGTGTTTTGTGCGGCCATGGCTGGCGCAGGTTTAGGCTTTTTATGGTTTAACGCCTACCCCGCAGAAGTGTTTATGGGTGACGTTGGTGCGCTGGCACTGGGCGGCGCTTTGGGCATTGTGGCGGTGATTGTTCGGCAAGAAATCGTGCTGTTTATTATGGGTGGTGTATTTGTAGTTGAGACGTTTTCAGTGGCCATACAGGTGATGTATTTCAAATACACCAAAAGCAAAACAGGTACAGGTAGGCGCATTTTTCTGATGGCACCATTGCATCATCACTATGAGCAAAAAGGTTGGAAAGAAACGCAAGTAGTGGTGCGGTTTTGGATTATCACCATGATGTTAGTACTGGTTGGTATTGCCAGCCTGAAAATTAGGTAAGTAGCAATAATGAAACTAGAGCTTAAAGACAAACAGGTGTTAGTGCTGGGGCTAGGTGAAACTGGCTTATCGGCACTGCGTTGGCTTGCGAATGAAGGCGCAAACTTGTCTGTAGCAGATACACGTGCAATGCCACCGGGCATAGATGCACTTACAGTTGAGATGCCAGAAGTGAAATTAGTTATAGGGGCATATCAAACTGAAGTGTTTAATAATGCTGATTTAATTGTATCAAGCCCAGGTGTGCCACTTGGCACGCCAGAAATTCAAGTGGCGATTGCAAAAGGTATTCCTGTCATAGGCGATGTGGAATTGTTTGCTCAACAGCTCGCCTGTAATGCGAAGTACGCAAAAACAAAAATCATCGCCATTACTGGGTCTAACGGTAAAACTACGGTCACTACGTTAGTAGGCGAAATGTGCAAAGCGGCAGGGTTAAATACAGTGGTAGCTGGCAATATTGGCTTGCCCGTGTTGGATATCTTGAACATGGATACGCCTGATGCCATCGTACTAGAGCTTTCTAGCTTTCAATTAGAAACTACTCATCGTTTAAACGTGGCAGCGGCTGTAGTGTTAAATGTGACCGAAGATCACATGGATAGATATGCCAGTTTTGCAGACTACGCTGCGGCAAAAGCGCGTATTTTTGCGCATGCTAAAGCTAAGGTGATTAACCGTGAAGATAGCTACTCATCCGCTATGGTTGATGCAACTCAAACAGCAATTAGCTTTGGCTTAAATGCACCAGTTAATGTAGAAGACTTTGGTTTATTGATGGAAGCTGGCAGCATTTATTTAGCGCAAGGTAATAACAGGTTGTTATCGCTCAATGAAATGAAGTTAAGCGGTTTGCATAATGCTGCTAATGCCTTAGCGGCGCTGGCTTTGTGCCGTGCAATAGATATTGATTTTGCACCTTTGCTAGCTACATTAAAAACCTTTAAAGGCTTGCCACATCGTGTGGAGTGGGTAGCCAACATAGCCGAAGTTGATTTTTACGATGACTCAAAAGGCACTAATGTTGGCGCTACTTGTGCAGCAATCGCTGGCATGACTAAAAATGGTTCAGCGCAAAAAGTGGTGCTGATTGCAGGTGGCGATGGTAAGGGTCAAGATTTTTCACCACTACTTAATGCTGTAGAAAACAATGCACGCGCGCTAGTACTGATTGGTCGTGATGCGCCATTAATAGAGCAAGCGCTAGCAAACAGCGATATCCCACGTTATTTGGCCGCTGATTTGCCAGAAGCGGTGAATATCGCTTACAAAGTTGCGCATCAAGGTGATGCGGTATTGTTATCCCCCGCTTGTGCAAGCTTTGATATGTTTAACAACTATGTGCATCGCGCTGAAGTGTTTATTGCTGCGGTGCAGTTATTGCAAACCAATCAGCAGGCACTTACTAAGTCATCTGACTCAAGGGTTACAGGATGATGGACTTCGGCACAAATAAAACTTTCAGCACATTTTTTGTAAATCGTGATCGCGTTAATGCGCCTAGCTACGACCAAGCTTTGCTATGGGTTACGCTGATTATGCTCGGCATTAGTTTAGTGATGGTCTATTCAGCATCCATTGCATTAGCAGAAGCAGACAAAGCCACTGGGCATCAAGCCACTTATTTCTTGATTCGCCAAGCCGTGTTTTTAGTTATAGGCGCGACAGCGGCATTTGTGACTTTCCAAATCCCCATGCAGTGGTGGCAAAAAATGGCGCCGTATTTATTTTTAATCGGGCTAGTTTTGTTAGTCCTGGTATTGGTGCCTGGTATTGGTCGCAACGTCAATGGTAGCCGTCGTTGGCTATCTTTAGTGTTTATAAACTTACAACCTTCTGAATTTATGAAACTGTTTTCTGCCATGTATGTAGCAGATTATGCGGTGCGTAAAGCTTCGAAAATGGATAGCTTAGTCAGTGGCTTTCTGCCCATGGTCGCAGTCATGATTATTGTTGGCGGCCTGTTATTACATGAGCCAGATTTTGGCGCATTTGCAGTCATCGCTTCAATTTCTATCGCCATTTTATGGCTTGGTGGTATTAACGTAAAAATCTTTATTGGGCTATTGGTCACCATGCCTATCGGCATTATTTTGCTGATTTGGAGCTCGCCTTACCGCATGCAGCGTGTCATCGGTTTTATGGACCCATGGGCAGACCCCTACGGTAAAGGTTACCAACTTTCGCATGCGCTTATCGCTTTTGGTCGCGGTGAATGGTTTGGCGTAGGTTTGGGCGCCAGTGTAGAAAAATTACTATATTTGCCAGAAGCGCATACCGACTTTTTATTAGCGGTGATTGCAGAAGAGCTTGGTTTTGTTGGAGTAGCCGTGGTGATTGGCTTATTTGGCTGGCTGGTCATTCGTGCATTTAGTATCGGTAAAACTGCCATTGAAAATGAACGTTATTTCTCTGGTTTGTTAGCCCAAGGTTTAGGTGTGTGGTTGGGCGCGCAAGGCTTTATTAATATGGGCGTCAATATGGGTTTGCTACCCACTAAAGGGTTAACGCTG
>JAYVFU010000104.1:0-4336 GCA_043772865.1 Methylophilaceae bacterium | reverse complement strand
GCTGTGCCAGCCGTTTACATTGATGTTGTAATAAGGGCGCATCAGTGGCAATAGTCACTACAATTGAGCCCATACCAGGGTGCGGCAGCGTGCGTTTTTCGAATGGGGAGGGCACTTTTCCGCACGTTAAATAGCGCCACACTGGATAACCTTCAACCAGCAGGGTATCGCGCCGTCCGTGATTGGTTTGTACTAATACGCCCACTGTCCAACCGCCTTCTGCCGCTTTCAATACACGTGATGCGCTACCAATGCCGCCCTTAAACTCGTGGCAAATGGTACCCGTGCCGCCGCCAACACTGCCTTCTTCAATGCTTCCTGAGCGAGCGTTTGCAATTGCGCTACGCACATGCTCTGGTTTTACGTGATATCCGTTAATGTCATTAAGTAAGCCGTCGAAAGTTTCCATGACGACTGGCATGGTCCAATAAACGGCATCTGATTGTGTGCCAGCTAAAGTTTCGCGCTCAATGCCAATGAGCGTATCACGCACCACACCAATGCTATGTGTATTAGTGTAAGCAATGGGTGTGGTTAACAATCCAGCTTCGCGTATCCATTCCAGGCCAGTCGCGTCGGCATTGCCATTAAGCACATGTAAGCCCGCAAAACATGGTGATAATCGCGCAGCGCCTGCACGCGGCTCAATAATAGTTACACCTGTGCGCACGGCACGCCCATCAGCCAAATTCTCATGCAGCGTTGTGTGCCCAACACGCACTCCTGCTACATCAGTTATTGCATTAAATTGGCCTGGCGTGCCTTGCCCAATACTTATTCCTAGATCTCTTGCGCGTAAGTTCATATTATTCTCTTGCTGGACTATGTGAAATAACTTTTGGTGCTGGAATTTTTGCCCCTGAACTGCGCATCATGATGAGCCCTACTAGGATAACAGCGCCTATGATTAAAAAATCGCGTGGTGGGCTAGCTATTAAAATTGTCCACAGCGTATAGCAACATCCCACAATGGCTACCAAAGCCGGCAACGGCCAAAGCGGCATTAAGTAAGGATGTTTTATGCTGGTGTTACGACGGCTAATGAGTGAAGCTGATGCCATCATTAAATAGGCAATCAGAATTAAAACAACGGTAAAAGAGGTGAGTGCCCCTAAATTAGAGTTAAATGACAGCAAAGCTGATGGCACTGCAAATAGCAACACCGCCACCCATGGTGTGCCAGTTTTAGGATGCAGTTTGATTAGCATGCGGCTGACTGGCGTTGGCCACATATTGTCACGCCCACTGGCGAATAGAAAACGACTGGTTTGTACCACTAATGCAATAATCGCGTTAAATACTGATAAAAATATTCCCGCACTGATAATGCGGGCTACCAAAGGGCTGCTTAGCTGAGTCATTAAGTAGCCGATTGGATCAACGTTTTGGGCTAGCGCCGATAATGATGGCGCGCCCAGTATTAGCGCAGTTAGCGGTAATAGTTCTACCAGCACCACTACGGCTAGAGATGCCAGCACCACACGCGCCATGGGTTTGCCAGTTTCACGCATATCTTCTGCCATATAAATGGCAGCGCCAAAGCCATTATAAGAAAATAAGGCGGTACCAATCATCGCAACCACAATAGCAACTGGGGCTGCTATTAATGCACCGCTTGCATCAGGAACCTGCGGTGTTATCAATACGCTTAAAGGTTGGTGTATCTGACTAAAACCCAGCCATACAATTAATCCTAGCAATAGTAATTCTAGCCCTAAAAACATGCCAGTTAATACTGCATTGGTTTTAATATTAAGTATGCCCAGACCATAACTTAACAGCACAATTACTAGCGCTACAGTCGCGCTATCAAAATGGGTACCTAGTGCGCTATTGAGGTAGGTTGCGGCCCCCGTGGCCAATACAGCAGGAATAAATATCAAGATGCACATCATGAACAAATACATTTGCATGCCTGCAAGGCGTCCAAATAGACGCTGGATAATGGTATATTCGCCACCCGCATGCGGATGCGCAGCCCCTAGTTCGGCATAGCAAAACGCAAATGCAGTAGCCAATATTGCCGCTAATACAAACGATAAAAATGCACCGCTACCCGCACTTTGAATGGCAAATGGGGCAATCACAAAAAAAGAACTGGCGGGCGTAACCCCCGATACAGTAATCATGACAACATCTAAAACACTCAGTGAGCGTTTAAGCTGACCGCTGCTTTGGTTATTTGACAATTCATTTTGTTTCTGAGAATCTGGTTTAAGCGTTGGTGACATAGCTAATCTCCCTTAGATTTTAATGCACACTGGATTGAGTTAAAAAATATCGGCCTTAAAATTGAACTTGAGTATAGACTATAAGGCGAATGACCAATCCGCTGTATCCCCATCACGGGTTACCCAAAAAGGGTGTATGGAAGCACTGCTAAAAGAAATATCATTGCATGAAAGCTTGGAGCAAATGCTTGAGCATCTGGGCACGCCTCGCTTTTGGAGAGCATTGGTACTGGCCTTGCGTCAAGTTGCATCCTTTGACAATGCTTTAGTTGTATACATACCGCCTGATGCTGCGCCTTTAGCGTTAGAAGAGTCTACTTTCGCTGGCCCACTTCAAAGCGAATCTCCAGTACCGTATTATTGTCGTGGCATGTATTTGTTAGACCCGTTTTATATAGCAATACGTGCTGGCATAAGTGGCGGACTTTATCGGCTAGAAGATTTAGCGCCCGACCAATTTCGCCAAAGCGAATATTATTTAAACTATTTTAGTCGTGAGGTTGGACAAGATGAATTGCAATTTTTACAACCGCTCGAAAACGGTGGCGTATTATCGTTTTCAATAGGTACTATGCAAATATTCGACGCAGTTACTATAGGTAAATTACATGTAGTGGCCTGCTGGGTGCTCTCGTCAATGAAACGACATTGGACGCTCGCACAGCAAGTTAAACAGCAAGTGCCACAGCCATCATTACACGATAGATTGGATCACACGCTGCAGAATTTTGGCGCTGAACGTTTATCCAAACGCGAAGCGGAAATAGCTCGACTAACTTTGTGTGGACATTCCAGCAAAGCGGTTGCGCAAAAGCTGTTAATCTCACCAGAAACAGTTAAGGTGCACAAACGCGTTCTTTATAGCAAACTTGGCATCACTAGCCACGCAGATTTGTTCAATTGCTTTATGACTGAAATTGTTACCAATAATAATAACTTTTAAAAGTTATTGCATAGATTTACATGCCTACCGCTAAATCGGCCCAACTCGTTGGAACCATTTTTTTAATTAGAATATTTCCCCTCCCCAAACAGATAGTTACACAGCGTTTATGTAGGCTATTAATTTAGCTGATTTCAAGTCTTTATTGTCATTCAATTTTTTATTTGGCTAGTCAGCTCAGTCCTATCTTAATATTCAGTTATTTAATTTTTTATAAGTGTGTTGACGTACAGACCCTTGTTTTACTTGCGCGCAATGTACAACAAGACTAAGACTTTAAAGTCCAACTTACCACTTAATTAAAAAGAATTGCGGATATCAATATGGCCTATGCAAGCGTAAACCCGAGTAACGGAAACACCTTGAAAAAGTTTGATGAATTTAGTGATGAACAGGTAGAAGCTGCAATTGCCACTGCTGCGGCTGCGTTTGAGTTATGGAAAAACAAAAGCTATGCCGAGCGTGCTGTAATCGTTAACAAAGCTTCAGAATTGATGCGCATGCACGTAGATGATTTTGCAAAGTTGGCCACTTTGGAGATGGGCAAACGCATTAATGAAGCGCGTGGCGAAGTGCGGTTTAGTGCGGATATTCTTGCTTATTATGCTAAACATGCGGAAAATTTTTTAGCGCCAGAAAAACTAAACCCAGCGCATGGTGAAGCCCATATGGAAAGTAGTCCTTATGGTGTGTTGTTTTGTGTTGAGCCATGGAATTTCCCTTTTTATCAATTAGCTCGCGTAGCTGGTCCGCAGTTAATGGCAGGTAATGTTTTGATGGTGAAGCATGCCGCTTGCGTGCCGCAGTGTGCCATTGCGTTTGAAAAATTATGGATTGATGCTGGTGCACCCGCTGGTATTTATACCAATTTGCTCGTTTCGCATGATCAATCTGATCGCGTTATTGACGATTTGCGTATCAAGGGGGTGGCACTCACTGGTAGCGTTTCTGCTGGTAGAAGTATTGCCGCAAGAGCTGGCAAGCATCTCAAAAAAACTTCCATGGAATTGGGCGGAAGCGATGCATTTATAGTGCTTGACGATGCCGATATGGAAAAAACCATTCCTTGGGCAGTGTGGGGTCGCATGTACAACGGTGGTCAAACCTGTTGCGCCGCCAAACGTTTTATTGTGCTTGATTCTGTAGCCGATGAGTTTATTGC
>JAYVFU010000103.1:0-13251 GCA_043772865.1 Methylophilaceae bacterium | reverse complement strand
AGTGCACCACAATCCACTAACAGGTGCAATTCATCACTCGATAACCCTGATAACTCTGCGAGGTCTTGAAGGGAAACTTCATTTTGCTTGTCTAGTGAAATCGTCTCTAAAAATAGGTTATCCACGATAAATCCTTAGCTTAATGGGATACACAGTTGTTAATGGGATAAAAGGCAACAAAATTTATCCCCTTGAAGTAGCTCGTTTGTCACGCCACCAAAAGCCCATTCATAAACCCTGCTATGACCGTAAGCACCTGCAACCAAAATATCTGCATTATGTTGATTTGCTAAAGTGACTAACTGTGTTTTTGCGTCACCTCCAGCAATAAAATTTTCATAACTCGCTGTGATTTTATGTTGCTTCAGCCAACTGACTACTTGCTCAAGACTACTAATTGACTGCGCAACTTCATTTTTACTAGAGAGCGCTATGATAGTAATTTGTTCAGCTAATTTGAGTAAAGGTAGCGCATCAACAATTGCCCGCCTTGCTTCACGTGTATCTTTCCATCCAACCACTACATTATCTAGTTTTAATGTGGTTGTATTTTCGGGCACAACGATGACTGGCCGGCCACATTGCAAGATAATTTCACCTGCATTTACGCCATTGGGGCCTTCATAAAAATCGTTAGGTGATATTTCAGTAATGATTAGGTCGGCACTTCGTGATTCAGTCGCAATATAACTGGCACAAGAGCCCAGTGTTATCATTGATCGCCATTTGACGGGTTTAGAATATGCTTTAAATGCAGATTTAAAAGTGTGTTCAGCATCTATAAGTTCTTGTGACAGTAGTGCATGTTCCTGATTTATAAAATCCAGCATGGGATAACCCTGCCCGTAAATTACTTGTGTTGGCTGACCAGCTGCGATTCCAATAACTTCAGCGTCAAAATGCTGGGCAAGCGCATTGGCAATGGTAAGCATGGCTGTATTTGGACGACCAAGCTGCATATGCACCATTAATGTTTGATAAGACATGTTCTATCTCCAATCAAATAAATATTTAAACTTAGTCTGTTAAATGCAATTTTCAAAATTTACGTGGATTAAATGTTGATACTTCAGCTAGTTCTTTAAACAAACTTTGCTCTTTTTCACTCAATATTGCGGGAACAACAATTTGCGTGATAGCAAATAGATCAGCATGCTCTTGATTTTGTTTAGGTAATCCATGTTTAGCAATGCGAAGTTTTTGCCCACTTTTTACACCGGCGGGCACTTTAAGATTCACTTCATTTTCTAGCGTAGGCACTTTAATTGTTGCACCTAAAGCAGCTTCCCAAGGAGTAATGGCTAAATCAATGTACAAGTCATGGTCGATTACGCGAAATAATCTATGCGGAATAAAACTAATATTTAGATAAAGATTACCATTTTTGCCATTATTAGCGCCTTTGCCACCTTTACCGCGCAACAACATTTTTTGACCGTTTGTCACACCTTTCGGTACCCGCACTTTAAATGTGTGCGGTACCTGCTTAATCTGCCCTTGGTTGTCAAATTCTTCTACCGTGAAATTTAGCTCCACTGTTGAACCAGCATAAGCATCTTCTAATGATATTTGCGTAGTAAGTTCGTAATCTTGACCCTGAATAGCTTGGCTTTGTTGATGCGCCTGGCGATTGCCCTTGGAGTAGCTGGCGAACAAATCTGCTAAATCAATATCATCAAAAGAGAAGTTTTGACCACCTTGATTTGATTGGCTTCCCGCCCAATTTGGTGGAGGATTAAAATTTTCACCCGGCGAATGCTTACCTAAATCGTCATATGCCGCACGCTTCTCTTTATCTTTTAATGTGGCATAAGCTTCACCAATTTCTTTAAATTTTTCTTCACCTGCAGGATCTTTTGAAACATCAGGATGATATTGATGTGCAAGTTTTCTGTACGCTTTTTTAATCTCGTCATTTGTTGCCGTGCGAGAAACACTTAATATTTCATAATAATCTTTAAATTTCATCTAAAATAAAAATTGCTTTTCTCATGATTAACAGACCTTACAAGCGATAATTAACTAATTTTTAGAACACTACCAAATCATTTTTGCACTGAAGCAACCACTTTAACAACCTTGGCGATCTCAGTGGATTAATTAAATAGTGTGTAGTTTTCGACTTTTTGTCTTAAATTTTCTACCCATACATTGTCAGTTTGAAACTTGACATGCACTAAGCTAGATAATTTCTCTTCTTCAAATTGCGCTTTTTCTTTGGTTGTAATTGCAGAGTGTTTGAGGTGGATATCAGCTTTGTAATCAGCGCTATAGCTTAGAATTGGCAATGTTAAAATAGCAAAAGCAATGTAGGTAAATGTACAGTAAAAATTATTCATAATATGCCCTATCTAACTATGACTAAAATTTAGTATTGACCTTTTTGAATACCCTATCTGTACGCCACCACGCATTAATACTTATTTGTTTCTAGTATTTGAGGTTACAAGTTACTGTAAATTAAAAACAGTTAAGTATTAGCTTAATGTTCCATGATTTTCATTTTCATTTTTTGGTAATTGAATCACACCAGTGTTGTAATTATATTCAAATACATCGCCATAGCGTCCCCACTCGATCGCAATACTTAAGGCTCGCTTAGCTTCAATTTCATTCAGAGTGAAACGCAGCAACTTGAGAAACAGATCATCCGGTAAATCACCAGAGCGATCTTGTTCAAGGCCGTGCCGAATGTAAGCTACTAAAGGCACATTAGTTAACAATTGCTCGCCAAAAACTTTTTGCCGTTCAACATTTGAAGCGTCAACATAATGTTGACCTAGTGGTGTCATCACAACGTCACCTTGTGTTAACTCTATAAAACCAAGCAGGGTTAAAGCGCGCGAAACTTCTAACAGTTCTTTATCAGTCAGCTCAGTTTCTTCAGCCAATTTAGGTAAGTCAGCACGGCCTTTAAAAGGATTTTCTGTAAGTAATTCAAGAAGACCTTCCATTCGAGTGATATCAGCTTCTGGAAGTCGATCACCTAGCTGTAATTTGACATCTATATCCAGTATCCGTCCAGCACGTTCAACTCCGCTCGTCATAAGACCATAGACGTTATCAATTAAAGCTCGCACTTCTTGGCTTTCAACTTTTCTTGGATGTGGTAGGTTGATATGCAACTCGGCACGCACTCTTCCTGGATCACTAGCAAAAATGAGTACGCGATCTGCCATCATTACAGCTTCTTCAATATTGTGTGAAACGATGAGGATGGCTTTGGTTGGAATTTCCTTGTTATTCCATAGCTCAAGTATGTCTTCACGTAAGCGCTCCCCAGTAAGAACATCCAATGCAGAAAACGCTTCATCCATCAGTAGTACTTCAGGTTTTAACACTAGCGCACGCGCAATACCTACGCGCTGGCGCATACCCCCTGAAAGCTCTCTAGGTAAAGCACCTTCAAAGCCAGTCAGCCCTATCATTTCTATCGCAGCTTGAGAACGTTTCTCACGCTCAGCTATATGTATTCCCAAAGCCTCTAGACCGAGTTCGATATTTTTTTGAACAGTCAGCCATGGGAATAATGCGAAAGATTGAAATACCATACTAATGCCGCGTACTGCGCTATAAATTGGGAGTCCTTTATATAGCACTTGGCCTTTATCTGATGAGATTAACCCTGCCATGATACGCAACATGGTCGACTTTCCTGAACCAGATTGACCAAGTAACGCAACAATTTCTCCTTCATTCAATGTGAAGTCTACGTCTTGTAGGACCAACCGCGCGGAACCATCAGCGGAATGAAAAGATTTATCTACTGACTTAAGTTCAAGAATAGGGTTACTCATCATGCTCTTTCTTAAAAATGCAGGCGATTTTCGGCCAATCGATAAAGTTTACGCCAAATGAAATGGTTAAAACCCATTACAAAAATGCACATGATGCCAATACCCAAAGCGATACGTGGAAAATCGCCAATAGCCGTCATTTCTGCAATATAACTGCCAATTCCATGTGCTTTTAAGGTGGTATGCCCCCAGGTGACATACTCAGCGACAATGCTAGCATTCCATGAACCCCCAGTTGCAGTAATAGCGCCAGTTACAACACTAGGGAAAATTGCTGGTAATAAGTATCGTCGCCATTTAAGCCAACCACCCAAGCCAAGGTTTTTGGCTGCGTAGCGTAGCTCAGTTGGAATATTAGAAGTACCAGCGATAATATTGAATAGTAGATACCATTGAGTACCTAAAATCATCAGAGGCGATAACCAAATATCGGGATTTAACCCATAATAAACAATCATTAATACTGCACCAGGAAACATTAAATTAGCGGGGAATGCAGCCATGAACTGTGCAATTGCTTGTACTTTTGAAGATATATTGGGCCTTAATCCAATCCATACACCAATTGGAATCCAGATTAAAGCAGCTAATAAAATTAGAATAACTACGCGAATTAATGTATACAAGCCCAATATAAATACATGCCCAGCCTCGCTCCAGCCTACCTCTGAATGAATAAAATGAATGAGTAGCCACAGTGCATAAAAAACGCCAGCAGCTATAATAGCATCCCATAATCGCTCAGTGGTGAGTGACTGTTTATTTGGTCTAGCCCGCGCAGATGTCCCATCATAAGTCTGTCGAAGTAAAACAAAAGAACTTTGTAATAAATGCTCAAGTTTTTTAGCAATACTTTCTACCCAGCTTGTTCTATGTAACCATGTGAGAAGCCAAGAATCTTGTGCAGTTGCACTGCTAGACTCTTCAAAACGAAACTTATCCGCCCAAGATATTAATGGCCTGAAAAAGAGTTGGTCATATAGCAAAATACCTATCAACATGGCTGCAATTGCCCAGACAATGGCCTGAATGTTCTGTTGCTCAATGGCTAGGGCAATATAAGAGCCTATACCTGGCAGTTTTATAGTTTGATTTGATACAGAAATCGCCTCAGACGCGACTACAAAAAACCATCCTCCAGACATAGACATCATCATGTTCCATAGCAAGCTTGGCATGGAAAATGGTAAATCTAATCGCCAAAAACGTTGCCAACCTGATAGTTGAAATATCTTTGTGGCTTCTACTAATTCTGCTGGCACTGTGCGAAAGCTCTGATAGGCACTGAAAGCCATGTTCCAAGCTTGCGAAGTGAAAATAGCAAAAATAGCTGCACACTCTACCCCTAGCAAACTGCCTGGAAACAGTGCAATGAACATCGTGACAGTTATCGACAAGAATCCAAGAACGGGTATCGACTGAAGAATATCCAACAGAGGTACTAAAACTTTTTCTGCTACTTTATATTTAACTGTTAAGGCTGCAAATACACAGCTAAATACCATAGAAGCAGCCAAAGCAATGAACATCCGCAACGTTGTTCGTAATAAGTAATAAGGTAAATGAATTGGATCCAATGAAAGAGGTAATGCTTCGCCCAGCTGGAATGGACGGTTCATCTGCTCTGCCCCATAAGCGAGTAAAACCAAAATGGCTAAAACCATAGGCAGTAGCGCCCAATCCCATCGGCGACCACCAGCCTCAATTACCTGACGTGGGAAAAATTGTTTATTTTCGCTCATGATTTATCTGTTTTTAATGCTTATGTTTAAGTCTTGCGCCTTATTATTTATTTAAAACTCTGTATGCAACCTAAACCCAGCAAAATTGACTGGGCCTCGATCAGCGTTATATCCTGGGTTGTTGATATGCTGATAATCTGCGGACAACCAAGCAAATTTAGCTAATTTCAGATTATAAAAGGCTTCAATGATATTCTCAGTTTTATAATTCAGATTTCCATCACCTAAAAAGAATCCCAGGCCACCTGCTGCCAAATACTCATGATGTGCTTTTAATAATCCATTGATGGAAAAAGCTAAACCCACAGTGTCATCTGGTCGATGCCAAGCATTTCCTTTTATGAGGGTGCCACCTGAAAATGAATGATCTATTTCGGTAAAAGCATACGTTTCAGTGCGTCCATCTGCCCACATGGCGCGCATGAAAATTCCAATATTTTGGTTAATTGCTTGTTCCAGATTTAAACCTACGCCATATTTTGATTTATCACCATTACGAACAAGATTAATATCTGGTGTTGCGAAGGTTTGAGTACCTAAATCCAGTGCATCTTCAAATCGGGACATCCTGGTATGGTTGTGGAATGCGAGCAAACGTAATTTACCTGGTTGATTTAGTAACTCATGCGCATGCTCAATTTCAATTTGGTCACCATAATGCTCAAAAAACTTGGTATCTAATTTTAATTGATTTGGTTCTTTTGGTTGAATAAAACGACCCGCACGAAAAGCCCAATCATCTTGGAGGTATTCAAGCACAGCTCCCCATGAATAGCCCCGTGAATCAGCAGCATAGTCGTAAGCACCATGCGTCATAATTGACCAGTTCATAAACTGTCTCCTAGGATCATGGTTATAGATATTGTTATCAAAAATATCTGTCACCGACATATTTCCTGCTGTAAACACTATTCTATTTTTATCAACTATTCCAGCTAACTGATTTGTATCTGACTCAACTTCTTCTGTTTCACCACCTAACCCCCAAGTTTGGCGTAAAAATAAGCGGGCGCGATAAAGTGTAGGCTTAGCGCCTGAAGTACGGGCTAATTCACCATTTGTAAAACCACCTAGGCCAGTTAGATTTGAAAACGCGACACCTTGGGCCACTTCTGGATTTAAATATAGTTCAGCCCCTGTCCATAGACGAACACCAAATGCTGCTGTAGCAGTAAAAGAATAGCTTTTATGTGCTTCAGCCGAAAGGCTATTTGTTGATGAATAAGGAGAATGAAATGTTGCATCTTTTTGCCAAACATAAGTAGACTGAAATTTAGCATTCCAATCTTCTTGAGTTATTTCCGCTTTTGCTATTATCGGAAAAAAAAATACTGCAATCATATGTAATTTCAATATTTTTTTATTTAATGTCATTTTTTTAATTCTCAATAATTGTTGTTAGTTAACAAAAGGCATTGATCTTATTAATTTGCAGTATTAAAGCTAGGCTTATTAGATTATGGATTATAATATACTATCCTAGTGGATAGGTTACAAAATTATGACGATACATAGATCACACTCAGAAATTATCAAGAGATTAAAGCGGGCTGAAGGTCATCTTAAAAGCACCATAAAAATGCTGGAAGAAAATCGCAATTGCTTAGAAATTGCTCAGCAACTACAAGCTGTAGAAAAAGCTGTGGCTAATGCCAAGAAAACATTAGTGCATGATCATATTGATCATTGTCTTGAAAATGCTGTTAATAATGATAAATTAAATGCACAAGAAACGATTCGTGAATTTAAACAAATTAGTAAATATCTATAATAAATGCAAATATAGCTTAATTTACTTTAGCAAAAAAAGCCTCGATTATGCCTAGCGTTAATGAAATAGCTAGTTATATAACTAGCTGTGAATGATTGTAAATGCGAAGCTAATTTAGAATTAGACATTTCCGAAATCTTAGTAAAAATTTAACTTTGAGAAAATAGTTCATTAAGATCTGTTGGTTCGCTCTCCTGCACACCATTATGTATGGCACGAAACTTAGATGATCTTTCATAAGCTGCCTTACGTAACCGCATAATAGAACCTATAGGTCGATGAGCAGCAACAGCATGCCACGGGCTAAATGACATTCCGTCATCTATTTTGGTAGATAGTTGGTCGCTCCAAGCTGCTTGTGGTTTTGCAATGATTCGAGCAACAGTAATATAAGGGCTGATTTCTTCTGGCCATGGTATGGTTGAATCTTCAATTGGCATAGTTTCTAAGTCTGTACAAAGTTGTACTCTTACCTCCCACTCCGTCTTTTTTGTAGCAAAAAAATCGACCACAGCATCACGCAAACCATTTGGCTTACCATTGACATTAAGTGGTGATTTAACAAGTGCTAATAATTCAGTAGAAACTGGCACTACAGAGATTTTTGCCATATACGGCCCATACAATATGGGTGCTTGACTAAAGAAAGTCTCACCCAAAATATGCGTTTCTGGATGTCCACCCATGGATATAATAGTTGGACTTTCGCCTCCAAGCGCTTCAACAACTTTTTCAGTACCTCGCAATACTGCAGAAAGCGCTTTTTTTAAAGTAGGTACTTTATCTGTCGTTTTTGCCAGTAGTTTTAAGCTACCTAAAAACTTCTTTCCACTTGGCGCTAAAAAAGCTGGGCCATTAACTAGTACAAAATCCTGCGTTAAATCCCCTAAACTACTATCAACCCTTTCACCTTCAACGCCAATGATTTTCAATGCAAAGCCTCTAGGAGTTGAAACATTATCATCTAGCATATCGCCAGGTGTTGTAGATAAACGTATGACTGCAGGATATTTTTTAGGGTTGCTAAATATGCCTTGTGCGAAAACGGTAGGCAAATTAGGCAACACTTCAACTTCTGCAATTAAAAGACCATGGCTTTTTGCATGAACGCTTCGTGTTGCGTGTTTACAATCTTGAAATGTAGTTTCTGAAATACTATCTAACGTTTCATTTAACTCAGCCCCTGTTTCAGCCTCTTCATCTTCTAGCACCTCATAACTAGGATCATAAAGTAAGGGTACTAAAGTCAATGGTCCATCAACATCAGATAGCGTATAGGTCATATTTAAGTCCTAATCAAATAAAATTAATTGTTTTTGATATCTTCTTATGATTATGGGTAGTACAAAACAGGAGGTCTGTGTGCTGCCGAACACACCTGATTAATCAATTAAATAAATTAATTAATTACCATATAATTAATTTGAAATTAAGATTTAAAGGATGATCTACTCCCCATTTTTAATAAGTTGCCAATCGCCAGCTATAAACTGCCTAATTTGCTTTTGCTCTTTATCCCACTGGAATAAATATAGCCAGTTATTCTCAATTAAATCGGCAACGGCTTTATGTTTTGAAATGATGTGAGCAATGGCGTTTTGTGGTGCGGCGATATATACACTAAGCCTAAGTGGCTGATGTCGCCACTCTTGGCCATCGTGTAACGATTGCATAGGCAAACCAATGCGTAAATCTCCACCATTACCTTCAAATACGCCATAATTTCCGCCAACGACATTGTGCAACAGCTTATTGCCGCTACCGTACTTTAAGTTGTCAGTGACTGAGGCATAATATTGCAAGTTAATCCAATTGGTCACAATCATAGGCGCTGTCATAATCAGCTCTAATATACCGAACCCTATATCATCATGATATTTGTAATCATGCAGGAAACTTCGACCAGCCAAATCAAGGTTTTGTGTGAAGGCTCTAGGTGCAACAATAAATGCTGCATTATTTGCCAATCCCCATTCTGGACGTAATTGCGCCCAATCAATGGCTCGTTTTTTAAATAACTGATCTCGTTGAGTAATATCATCTGTAATAATTCCTACACTCATCGCCCGTCTTTTTTGTGCGGCAGCCGTTGCTTCACGCAACCACTTTTGCCATGGTTGAATATCTTCGACACCAAATAAAATAAGTTCATCGGTTGTTGTATTGTGCAAAGAAGCAACGAATTGGGTTTTATCGGGTATGTTAATGCCTAATTTGCTTAACTCAAGGCGCACATTTGGCGCGTTTAAAATTTGCGCTAATACTTTTACATTTACCTCACCCGATTGGCCGCCGCATGCACCACAATCAAGTCCCGCAGCATGTGGATTATTGGTTGAGCTACTGCCATGCCCAACGAGTAAAACCACGGGAGCAAAAAACTTTTTCAGGCCTATTGCATTCAATACACCCGCAGCCAAATTGGCCAATTCTGAATCAGAAAGCAGATGGCCATCTCGGCTAATTTGCCAAGAACCTTCCAAATCAATTTGATTAATACTGTGCACAGCTTTACTAGAAAACAGGGTATTTTTTATCAAGCGCACAGCTCGATATATACCTTTAGCTTCTACAAAGCCAAAGGCAGAAGGTGCGGCTTCACTGCTTTGTTTTTCTGCAACTTGCCCATTTATCAAGCTAGCAGTTGCTTGGCGTGTATGTATTGTGCCAGTTTGTGCTACATGGATAGAAGCTTTGAGTAAACCAGGCAATTGTGGGCGAGTAAACGCGCTGCCAGAAATTGAGTATTCGATTGGTAGACCGAAAAAGCCAGCAAAGCCTAAGGTTTGAATGGCTGGACTTTGCGCTTCAAGCGCAAGGCGCATCGGTTCGGAACGAACATCAATACAAAATATCGCTTGAAGTTCGGGAGTCACTACCTGATTTTGCTTGCTGCTAAGTAGCTGCTTTTGGAGTGGCTGCTGATAGCTATACTCTAAGGCGCGTTGCCAAATCCAAAGGTATTGCTGTTTAGCATGCCATGTGCTTTCTAAAGCGCTCACCTCTATTAATTGCTGCTTAAATGTGCTTTGCATCAAGTTAAATTTATCCGATGAATTTAAACGCGTTTGCTGCCACAATACCCAATCCCAAGCCATGCGCACCGCTAATAATTGTAGGAGCAATGTATTAGATTTACCTTCAAAAGCATCTTGCCATGCACTATAAGCTAACCAAGAAGCCCAACCGTGAACATCTAACAAAAGCGCATAGCAATAGTCTACAAACCTATCATCTGCTAAATTTTGTTCAAACAATTCTGCGTGCACTTTAGCAAAAAGGGAGTCAACTTGATTTGGTAAACTAGCAAAATGGCTATTTAAGCCAGATTCAGACATTAATACTTCAATGCCTTTATCTTGCCATATAACATCAAGCCAGACTTGATAAAAGCCATTCCCTGAATCATTCAAATATTGCATTTGCTCTGGGTATTGGAAATAAAGCGCAGTAAATTGGCTAATTTGCTGCACTATTTCATCACGCCAAGGCATTTTATGATCACGACTCACATCTGAATCGAGCAAATCACAAATATTAAGCCAATGTGTTTGATTATCCTCAACAGCCAAATAAGAAAGTAGCTCCTCTTGCGAGACATTAGTACCTATTTCTTGGGCTGACAGAGCAAGGTGATGTGGTTTTATGTGCACCTGCCATAAAGAGTGGTAGTACGATTTAGGCATGAGCATATGCACATTGCCCAGTGTTTGAAGTTTTGCTGCAACTTCTGCCATCGGTAAATCACGCATTTTCCACCAAGGATTAACAGCAATTGATTTATCCAGCGGCCACGCTGGTGCAATCCAATCACAAGCCATGAGCGCATTATCTAAAATTTTAGAAGCATTGTTTGTGTGATGTGTCGTTAATAAATTCATGATCTTACCTTTAGAAGACTCAATCGAGTTTGTAATGCATTTTTAGGCAGCCTAATTGGCCAGATTTGCAATGTGATGCGTGTCGCCCACTCATCAAGATAAAACCCAGCATTAAGCGCAGTAAATAATTTGCGCATATACAGCAGATGGGGTTGATATTGCAGCAAGAAATACAACACAAATAAACCAATAAAAAGCGTGCTAATCCAAATATCCGCCAACATGCTGTAGTGATGGCTAATTTTGGGTAACATTAAGCCCATTGTTATCTTTAATAAGTAATAGCTGGATAAAAGCATGACGCAGTTGATTAAGCTTTTTATTAAAGAAAGTGACTGAGATTGATTAAAACTTGTTGCAAGTGTAAACATCATGGCAAAACCAATTAACAACCAAGGGCTAAGTGGTAAAGGCAAGCCTACAGTTAAGTAGACGCCAGCTAGTAATGCTAGCGTGATAAACATAGAGATTAGCCAAAATGAAGTGGTCGGTTTTTTTGCAGCGGTGTATTGTTGTTGAATCGCCTCATTAACAGCGTTACCTGAGTTTAAAAATGCGTAAGCTTTATAACAAGAGTGAGAGATTAAGTGCAGAAAAGCCAGCTCATATAAACCTAAAGCACATTCCACTAACATTAGCCCCATCTGAGCGGTGGTTGACCACGCAAGACGTACCTTAATACTAATGCGTGTCATCATTACAAGTGCCGCGATAAGCGTGGTTAAACCCGCGACAATCAGTACCACCCATTGCGCTATTTGAGCTTGGCTAAATAGCGGACTAAACAATAGTAGTAAAAAACCACCCATATCGATAACACCAGCATGCATAAGTGCTGATACAGGTGTTGGTGATTCAACAACCTGAATGAGCCAACCGTGTAAGGGTAATTGTGCACATTTAATAAGTGCGGCCAATGCCAACAACAAGGCAGCCACTTGCTGTTGCCAACTCAAAATCGAGGCAGGATACGCGTGGAGGATTTCTGAAATGAATAAGGTATGGTGCTGAGAATAAAGTAATAAAAAAGCAAGCGCTAAACACAGCTCTGCAAGCCGTGCAAATATAAACTTTTTATGTGCCCCTAAAGTAGCACGGTAGCGGTGCGGATAAAACATCAGTAATTGATGCATGCTAAGGCTAATTGCAACCCACGCCACCCACAATACAATCAGTTGATTGCTAGATACCGTGACCATAACAGCAAATATAGTTAACAAAAACCAGCGTAAAAATCGCCGATTATCCGTATTAGCTTGAAAATTACTCTGGGCGTAACACAAAACAATAAACCCGATAAAGCTAATCAAAACTAGCATTGTGACACTCAAAAGGCTTTGGTTTACCCACTGCGTGGTAAGTGGCGCGACTTTATTGATGAGTAACAATAACCAATATGAAAATGCGAGTAATGCAGCTAACCCAACAGCTGTTAACGCTATTTTCCATCGCAATTGAAGCCCACCTAAAATAGCTGCCAAAAGAGGTAATAAAACCACAGTGGGCAACATATAGGCAGATAAATTCTCTAGCTGCATGTAATTTCTCCTAGCTTTTTATGTGATGCTAGAAGTTTGACATAGCACTTGAATTAATAAAAATAGATTATAATTAATAAACCGTTCTTTATAAGTGAACTAAATGGCTAAGCTTAATTATCATCATCTTAATTATTTTTGGCAGGTAGCCAAGCAAGGGAATTTAACCAAGGCGGCTGAAAGCCTGCATGTCTCTCAATCTGCACTTTCATCGCAAATCTCGCAGCTTGAGCACAATATGGATGTTGCACTGTTCTCTCGTGTGGGTAGAAAACTAGTACTAACAGATATTGGACAAACGACTTTTTCTTATGCTGATGAAATTTTTAGCAAAGGCGCAGAATTAGAAGCGTTGCTGCTGCAAGGTGTTCAGGCAAAAAATCAATCTATTAAGATTGGCATGTTAGCTACCATGTCACGAAATTTTATTGAAGGCTTTTTAGAGCCACTTATTAACAAACCAAATACTAAATATTCACTGTATGCGAGAGGACAAGTCAAACTTCTCAACGATTTAGCAAA
>JAYVFU010000102.1:0-4381 GCA_043772865.1 Methylophilaceae bacterium | reverse complement strand
TTGTTGATAAAAAGAGATTTATTTGCATTCAAAGGCATCGGTTTTGAAATCAAACAAGAATACAAGCAGTTGTTCAAATCAGGCGGACTCTTTTTTGTATTGCAATTAGGTGTGATGCTGGGGTGGGGGGCGGACAGCTTGATTATTTCAAGCACATTAGGTGCAGCTTCCGTCGTTATTTACAGTATTACACAACGATTATTTTATTTGGGCAGTATGTCAATTAGCATGCTGCATGCCCCGCTGTGGGGTGCTTATGCAGATGCTAATGCGAGGAGAGATAAAGCTTTCATTCTTAATACTTTAAGTAGAAGCATCAAAGCGACTGGACTCTTGTCTCTACTAGGCGTATCAATACTTTTGATCTTTAACAAACAAATACTACAGCTCTGGTTATCTACGGAAGTAGCTATTCCGATCGGATTTTTATGCGCCTTCGGTTTTTGGAGTATTTTGGAGTCACTGGGGGGTGCATTGGGTACTTTTTTAAATGGCATGCATATTGTTAAACCGCAATTGGTATCGGTTTTTTTGTTTGTGGCAATATCACTTCCGCTTAAATTTATTTTTATAAAAGAGTATGGTATTCTTGTTATACCTCTCGCTACTATTAGTGCCTATTTAATAGCTAAGATTTTTTCATTTGGAATTTTGTATTTAAATGAAATCAAAGAAAAAATATATTAAATAATAAAATGAAATTTATACATTTAAATATTACTTACGACTACCAATTATTTACATTTCAGTCATATGGAGGCATTCCGCGTTATTTTTATGAACTGTACTCATGTATAAATTATATGAGGGGTTTGGCATCCCCCCTCTTGAAGCCATGCATTTTGGTTGTCCAGTAGCCTGCAGCAATACCAGTTCTATGCCAGAAGTGATTGGGGCAGCCGCAAAGTTATTTGATCCTTCTAGTGCAGAATCAATACGTGTAGCAATGGAGGCGCTGATTGCAGATAAATACATGCGCGAAACTCAAATTAAATTTGATCATGAAAGACTTAAAATGTTTTCATGGGATAAGTGTGCGCATGAAACGGCAAATATTTATAAAAAATTGCTATAAAATAATAGCTTCTTAGGTAGTAAATATGCAGGCTACATATTAAAAATGGTTAAATTATGAAAAATATCATTAAAAACATACTGCATAAAGCTGGATGGAAGCTTGGTCGTGAAACTGTGATGAGTTCTAGTTCACTGCAGACGGTTAGGACGTTGCAGGCGCACAATGTGAATGTGGTTTTCGACATAGGAGCCAACACGGGGCAATTTGCCACAGAGCTGCGTGCTAATGGGTATACGGGACTAATAGTATCTTTTGAACCCTTGCCAGATGCGTATGAGCAACTGGTTAAATTAGCATCTAAAGATTCAAATTGGGTGGTGCATGAAAGATGCGCCGTGGGTGCAGAGTCTGGAAGCATTGACATTAATGTTTCTGGCAATTCTGTGAGTAGCTCTATCTTGCCCATGCTAAAGAGTCATTTAGAGTCTGCCCCACAATCAAAATACACCCATTCGGTTGAAGCAAAAATAATTACTTTGGACAGTATTTATTATCAATATTGTAACGTTACCGATAACGTGCTTTTAAAAATTGATACCCAAGGGTACGAGTGGCTAGTGTTGGATGGTGCGTCCGCATCGTTAGACGCATGCAAAGGCCTGTTGCTTGAGTTGTCACTGGTGCCGTTATATGAAGGGCAGCGGTTATGGCAAGAGTTTATAAGCCGGCTTGCTTCGTTAAAGCTATTTTTGCATGCCATTCAACCAAGTTTTATTGACGATAAAACGGGCCAAACACTTCAATTTGACGGTATTTTTATTAAAAATGACAATGAATGATATTGAGAAAATTCCTAAACTAAGTATCATCACAGTTACTTTGAACGCGGCTAACCACATTCAGTTTTTAATCAACAGTCTACAAAATCAAACCTGTAAAGATTTTGAATGGATTATTGCTGATGGAGAGTCAAAAGATGGAACTTTAGATTTACTATCAAAAGCCGAAGGATTGAACATAGCAGTCGTATCTGCGCCAGATTTCGGCATCTACGATGCCATGAACAAAGGCATTAAACGAGCAAGAGCAAGCCATTACTTGGTCATTGGTGCAGATGACACGTTTGAACCGCATACAGTTCAAAGCATTATCAATGATTTGAAAAATGAACCTGAATTAGATATATTAATTGGACAAGTTAAGGCAAACGACAAGTTGATAAAGATTCAAAAGGAACGCAGTTATATATACGGAGCGCGTGCATACATCACATCACATTCAGTTGGGAGTGTGATTAAGAAAACGTTGCATGAAAAGTTTGGCTACTACAGCAACAAGTATTCAATCATAGCGGACAGCGCATTCATTAAAAAAATATTTAGCAGCAAGAACATAAAAACAAAGTATTCAGATGTTGTATATGGCACATTTGCCACAGGCGGTATCAGCAATACAGCCATTGTGCAAAGTCATTGTGAGTTTTTGTCTTTGCAGCTTGCCACGGAAAAGCATAAAATTTTCCAAATATTTTTATTTATTGCTAGATATGCAAAATTTAGACTATCTAAAAATTGATAAAAAATCGTCATTTATGCTATATATTTAGTAGCTGTTTAAGTAATAAATACGTCGGCTAGAGCCATAAATAATGCAATTTTACTCGAACATCTACTCAAGACGACTGCAGTAAACAATCATTTGCCATCAATGAACTAATATGAATATCGCAGTTGAATATATTTCTCTATTTTTGCTCATGATTGTGGCTATTGCATTAAGTAAGCCACTATTAGGGCATTCAAATAACAAACAGCTATTGATTGTTTTTATATCAGTCATCTTGCTGCATTCAATTATATCAATAGGTAATGGTTTATATGGTCCTATTTACGGAGCCGATAACGATGCATTGCGCTTTCATGATGCTGCCACGCTGTACTTTGATGTAAATTCAAACGCTGATTTATTATTGCCAGGTTGGGTATATTCTATTTTTTTGGCTTATGTATATGAATTAACTAGTTATAGTTGGGCAATAGGTGGCATGCTGTCAACAGTTTTTTTTGCTGGTTTGTTGGTCGTATCTGTCCTTTTATATAGAACACTCAGCTTTGATAAATCAGATGCGCAAATTAGTAAGGGAATAGCTGAATCAAAAATTATAATTTTAGTAGGATTAATTCCAGCTTCAATTGTTTTGACTTCTATTACCCTGCGCGAAGTTTATCAAATGTTTTTTCTCGGTTTATGTGTGTTATTCACTGCAAGATACTTCCAGAGCAAACAAATTCGTTATCTTGTATTTATGATATTTGCTTTGTTATTTTTTTCTGGATTGCATGCTTCTTTTAAATATTATGTATTTAGTTACTTGATGGCACTATTTAGTTTTCAACTAAGAAAACTTTTTATTAATGCAAATTTAAAGTATAAAATTATCTTGCTTACAGTTATGTGCTCGGCATTACTATTTTTAGATGTTAGTATTTTTCATGCCATCATTTATAAATTTGTAGAAGGCACTGCTGGGGCAGAAGATTCCCGTGCCTATTACGGTTTGCCCGAAATTGCTGCAACTTTATACTCTATCGTGAGTTTCATGTTTGTTAGCTTCTTAAATTACATGGTGCGCCCATTCCCGTGGGAAATGACTAGTATCATAGACACATTGCCATTTTTTGAAAATATGCTGCGGTTGTTTTTTATATGGCGTATATTTCAACTTAAAAAATTTGTGACGGCACCCATGGCATGGGTTTTGTTTGCGGCCTTGCTGCTTGAGCTTTTGTGGGGCATGGGGACTTTAAATTGGGGTACAGCACAGCGGCACCATCTCGTTGCCTGGCCATTGTTCGTAGTGGTTTACTATGCAGCTGTTTCAAAATTCAACTTTTCCAAATCAATAAAAACACAGAATAAGTTGTCTTATTCATCTGTAGCTGCATGAATTTACTAATATTTTCAAGATACTCAAAGACGCAAGCTTCAACACGGATGCGTTTCAGTTTATTTCGTCCGGCTTTAACGGCAGCTGGCATCAATTCTGAGCTCTTTTCCATTGTCGATGATGGCACTATTGGAGGAAGAACTCACGGTTTTTTTGGTGTGTTTACATTATTAAAATCAAGAATTTACTCGCTTCTGAATGTGCAGAGAAAATTAACCAGTGCCTTGCCAAACACTTTAATTCATGTACATTTTGAATTTTTTCCTTGGCTGCCCTATTGGTTGGAAAAATCATTATTTAAGTTTT
Organism: Methylophilaceae bacterium; assembly: GCA_043772865.1. Classification (GTDB taxonomy): domain Bacteria; phylum Pseudomonadota; class Gammaproteobacteria; order Burkholderiales; family Methylophilaceae; genus JACMMS01. The sequence continues at coordinate 110 of JAYVFU010000102.1, read as the reverse complement.
CTGGGTGCAAACATTTCAGCGTTGAATTAGACGATGCTTGGTTTCACAGGTATGACAATCACAGATTTGCTCTAGTGCGCTTTCTGCTGGGTAAAAAAATTGATAAAGTT
>JAYVFU010000101.1:0-4391 GCA_043772865.1 Methylophilaceae bacterium | reverse complement strand
ATTCGTAGGGGGAGTTTTTTTCAGCGTCTGGTTTGTGAGGTGAAACCAATTTACCGAGGATAAGTGGCCCTAGCCCAACGACAAGGCCTACTAAAATGAACAACAAAATTGGAAAATAATTTTCCAGCACTTGTACTTCCTGACTATTTTACCAACTATTTAACTTACTATTTACCTAGCCATTATCTCAACCAGCTTAACTACAAGATTTTGACTACAAGATTTTGGTTTACCAATTAATATAAAACACTTTGGTACATTTTGTGTGCGACGGAGGGCTTCGATTATCGCCTTGAAACCCTCTTATTTACTGGCTTTTTAAAATATACATGAAATTTTTGTACGGATTTTTGTACGTTTTTTATTTCACTAGCGTTATTTTTAAAGCTTGCTCTTACCGCAATATTGAGCCGAATTACACTCAATTAGTTCTCTACCTGCAACGCGAAATATTATAACCTAATAAACTGAAGCCTCACATAACAAAGTAATCAATCGCCTTGATCTATCGCATCAATAACCTGTTTTGCATCACGCAATAATTGATTAAGCTCTTTAAGCTTTTGCCTAAATCCACCTTTAAACGCATTGCGTGATGCTACCGCCTTACCTTCATTCGTTCGCGCACCTTTGCTATGTTGCCACGGTTGCCATTGCTTGATTAGTTGCGCTTGGCGTTGCCGTTCCGCTGGTGTCCAGTGTCGCATTATTTATCTTTCTTAATAGTTCGTTTGGTTGATGTTCAATTTCTTTCGCGTGCGCGTGTGCTTGCGTACTAGTCACGTTATTAACTTGTTGATTGCCATTGGCGATATTCGCCTGTTTTACAAAAGTTGCTTGCTTTGGATATTTAAGCTCGATTAAGGCTTGAATAGTCGCACGGCTTTGGCTTTGCGCTTTTAGTGCTAGGTTCATAAAAGCCGTGTATTGTTGCAAACCAGTTTTAGCAACCGCTTGCCGCCCTAAGCTTACAAACATCGTTTGCAGGGCTTGCGCTTGGCCAATGAGCATGGCTTCAATCGGCTGCATGTCTCCATTTTGAATGGTGGTTATTTTCTCGCCCAACGCGCTTATTGAATCAGCTAATTTAACATCGGGAAACATGCTCTTAGAAAAGTCTGCCGATAAAACCGCGCTCATGGTCGAAGCTGATACACTGATTTTAGCGTAGCGTTCACTTTCTGCTTGTTTGTCTTGTGTTGCTGGCACGTTTTTCTTTTTGGTCGTTACTACTTTAGTGGTCATTGACTGCCTTTCAATATTTTTTATGTCTGTAATGATTGTTTGCTAATACCGCTTTTACCCTTTACGCCTACAATGCGCTTGCAATGCTTTGGCATGGGTAATGGTGTAATTACATTGTTCTCGGTAGTCGTACCAGTGAAAGAGTGTGAAAGTGCTGTTTTAGATACGGTAGTCGTACCAGTAGATTGCGATGCTAGTACGATGGTTGGCACTGAACTGGTACGGCCATCGGTAAGCGCTATTTTTTTATTAATAGGTGGTTTGCGTCTGGGTGTTGGGGCAAGATTGCAAAGCAAGTAGGCGCCACGTGAATAGCCTTTAGCCGCTATATCTAAACCTACATAATTTGTTATGTCATACCAAGTGATTGCAAACCAATCTGCGCCCATGTTTAAGCCACCCCATTTCGTTTGAACAATTAAACCACGTGTAATTAATTCGTTACGCGCTTTAGTATTGTTTTCGTGACAAGTCCATCCCTGGTTATAAAGCCATTTTTTAGCAAGATGTAATCGCCCGTTGTTATTGCCGTTATGTTGGCGCATCAGCGCAAACAATAAAGCCTTAGCCTTATCGCTTGCACCTTTAAAACTAACGCTATCTATAACAGCCCAAGGAATTGCAGCATAACCGCCTGATATAACCTCAAGCCTTGATTGTTTGTTTTTACGCGCCATCGCTTAACTGCTTCGCAACTGCGTTAAGAATGTAATAATACCGACCAGCTCACTTTCAGTCATATAGACCAAATCATGTGCAATTGCATGGCTGTTAAACCTAATACAAAATGCGTAGGCGCAATTAAATAACTGTTGGTAAGTCATGCTGCCACCTCGCTAACGTCAAGCTCTATCGGCTCTTTTTGCGTTAGTACGTAACGTGCCACACCTTTATGATTAATACCGTGATTGCTAGTCCAGTTATCATTAATTTTAATAATGAGATAACCCGCCTTTCTAAGTTGTAATATCCTTGCTTCTGGCGACATTACGTCTAAATGTTCACGGGCTTGCGTTGTGGTAATGTTGCCTTTTTCAAATAACCAATCTAATATTTTTAGGCATTGATTACTTGAGCTATTGTCTCTAAAATTGCGTTTGGTAGTTGTGTTATAAGGGGTGGTCGTATCAACGGCTGCCCCTTTATTTTTGGTGTGGTCACATTTGTTGAAGTTATCCATGATTACGCACCTGCCTTTGCAGCTAGAGCGGCGCGTACTTGACCAACATTCCAAGCAGTTGTGCGTTCGGTTAACTTGATTGCTTTGGGGATAATGCCTTGCTTGGTGCCACGCCATATACTTGCAGCACTGACACCATACAGACCTTTCATGACTGGTAAGCGGATATAGGCACTATTGGGTAGTTGGTCGAAGTTTGCTAGGCCTTCAGGGATTGCTTAAGTTAGTTCTGATTTTAATTGATGCATGATATTTTTCTCCATATTAACCCGCTTCATGCGGTATGGATTGCATCATGCCAATTGCTAAATCTTTTAAAACTTAATTAGGATTTTTTAAATCCTAATTAGCATCATTCACGATTTTTACTTTCAAGTTCATGGGCTTTTGAGATGTATTTTGCTAAAGTTTCTTTGCTAATATTTTCAACGCCTATTTCATCAATAATCAACTGGGCTGCTTCATAAGGCCTATTAGGTTCAAAGCCTTTAATTGAAGTCATTAATGAATAGATTAAGCGTAGATAATTATTTTCCGTGCGCTGACTTAATGGCTTTTCAACTTTTAAACTGTCTTTGCAATTATTTTCCCTTTCATAAAAGCCTCTTCGAATAGCAAAACTTAACCATGGTATATCAACCCTCTTAGCACTTGCACGATTTAACCAATTACTAGGAGTGTCATATTCAATTTCAGGATGAAACAAAATGCGATGCATATCATTGTATTTTTTTTGGTAAATTGCTAACTCCTGATTCCAAAAAGGTACAGTTTCATAATAATCTTCTGCTGAGCTGTAATCTTCTCCTTTAAAAGTTTTTAAGCCAAAGAAAGTAAATTCATGCTGTTGTGCAGTATCAGGGTCAATATCAACCAATAGCATAGCAGCATCGCATAAATGCCAATTATCAAGCCTTAGCCAAAAACAAATTCTATTTTCATTACCTTTATCATCATTTTCATAAGCACTAACATCCAACATATCGCCCCTTTACGCCCTTAAATTAGAAAGCCACACCAGCCGCTAAGGGTTTGCAGTGTTCGCCCCATCGGGCTAGGTGTTGCTTAACTATTTAATCTAATCTGCATGAACTCATATCATAAAATTTATTTTTTTACATCTTGCCCCATAGATATGCTTGCAAACCCACGGATTATCCAACCCATAACCCAGCAAAAAATCCAGAAACCAAAAATTGAAAGAGCTGTTATTCCTAAGATTTCAAGTATTGTTTTTATTTTCTTAGGCCAATATTGCTTATCTACTACTTGTTCACCTTCACTAGGTACGGAAAAATTGGATTTAATCGATTGAGTATATTGTTTTACTCTATCGTCATATTGATCATTACCCAAAATACCTTGTGTTTCCTCGTCAATCATGTATGGAATCATCATATTTCCGTCATCGCTCGCAGTCGCTTTGAAACAGAGTTTTAAGTTGTAATCGTTACCTTTAGCTGTAGTGGGATAACTATATTCCTTCGCATCATCTGAAGAGTTACAACTATCTGTATTTATTCTCACAGGATTTTCTCCAAAGTAAGGTATTTCATAAACTAAATTAATATCTGGCTTTGAGTTATAAGCAATAACAATCCCTATTATCCCAATCAATACCATTGTTAATTTCATGACACGCCGAGCGCCTTCAAACATGTTTACAGCCATAATTTCTACCTATGCCAAGCATTAACATAATCTTTCTTAAACTCTACTATTTTTTCACCTGCCTTGAGTTCAACTAAACAATCTGTCCATTGTTGCTTCATAGTTTTACGGTGTTCGCACGAGGTAATTATGCCACGCGCTAGGGTGGCAAACTGTTTGCGCTATTGTGTTGTTTAAATCATCTCGCCCCCTGCTAGCGGCATGTTTTCAAAGGTTTCATCAATTATCAATTTACGCGGCTTTGCTTTACCCGCTTTAAGTTGCGCGATAGATTCCATAAGGTGCGCCGCATTAG
>JAYVFU010000100.1:0-4405 GCA_043772865.1 Methylophilaceae bacterium | reverse complement strand
AGATACTTTGAGATGGGGCGGTGTAAAAGTCTATAGGATTGATTTACAGGTACCACTTAGACGACTAACAGTCATAAACATCATGAAAAAAGATAATTACTAGTCAAGCAACTATATTTGGGGGGCATAATTGGGGGCATAATATTTTTTTACACTTTTAGATTGGCTTTATATATAGCTTGTATGAAATATTAGTAATGCCTCGCTCCCGCCAAGACCCTGTTTTACCAAGTCCCATGCAGTCGAATAAACCAGCCTAAGTGCTGGTTTTTTATTGTTTTTTTCTAGGTGAAATGTTGATTCCAACGTGCTCTTTCATAAAATTTGGCCTATCTAACATTTTAATTATTGCATGATAAATTTGAATCTATATATTGAATTGCACCTAATTTATTAGCCTGATAAATAGTTTTAGATAAAACAATGTACGGTTACGAACAGAAACAAAAATTCAAATTTAATAAAATCAATAAGCTAAATCATCACAACTAAAGGATTTGAATTGATGTTAAGTCAAACAGAAATAAATTGCATAAACGCTTGTAATGACTGCGCTTTAGCATGTCTTCAATGTACTTCAATTTGTTTAAAAGAGAATAACGTGGGCAATATGGTGGGTTGTATAGCCATGGATATGGAGTGTGCCAATATATGTAAACTTGCAGCTACCTCAATAGCTCAGGTTGATTCCCACAGGTTAGATGTATGTAAAATTTGCTTAGAAATTTGTGAAAAATGTGCAACTGAGTGTGCAAAACACACAATGTCTCATTGTAAAAAATGTGTACAAGCTTGTAATGCCTGTGCAAAAGCTTGTGAAGCAATGTTGCAGTAAAATTTAGCAAATTAATTTTTCTGAGTGTATTTAACTTATATATTTCCCATCTAGTTTTTAGTAGTCATTACTACCCCTTAGATAAAATGCTGGGGGAGTTTATTTTACAGTTAATATTAAATATACGAGTTTCTGAAAGTATGACCGCCTTCAAATCTTTAAACTAAAATTTGCAAACCAATGAACGATTCTTTTAGTTAAAACTTTTTTTAAAAAATTGAATCAATAAAATAACTTTATTTAATTTCAAAGCAAAAATGGACTTAATAGTTGCCAGACCAGAAGGTCTATATTGCCCGCCAGGTGACTTTTACATTGATCCTTGGCGGCAAGTTGAGCGTGCTGTTATTACTCATGGGCATGGTGATCATGCGCGTACAGGGCACACACATTATCTTGCGGCAGCGGTTGGTGAGGGAATCTTGCGTAAACGTCTAGGTGCGGATATCGATTTGTTGTCGCTTGAATATGGTGAAAAAATTAATCATCATGGTGTTACTTTAAGCTTGCACCCAGCCGGCCATGTATTGGGTTCTGCACAAGTGCGATTGGAATATAAGGGGGAGGTGTGGGTAGCCTCAGGCGATTATAAAGTTGAGGATGATGGCACTTGCGCGCCATTTGAGAGCGTACCTTGCCATACTTTTATTACTGAATCGACTTTTGGTTTGCCTATTTATAAATGGCAACCGCAGAATGAAATTTTTGCTGATATTAACCAATGGTGGCAAATGAACGCCAATAATAATAGAACCAGCGTTTTATTCTGCTATGCATTTGGTAAAGCACAACGGCTGTTGTCGGGATTAAATCCCGCTACAGGGCCAATTTTAGTCCATGGTGCTGTGGAGCCTTTAAATCGTGTTTATCGTGAAGCGGGCGTTAATTTGCCGCATACGCAATGTGTAAGTGATTTACAAGATACTTCGCAGATGGGCAAAAGTATTGTGCTGGCACCGCCTTCTGCACAAAGCACCAGCTGGATGAAGCGTTTTGGCGATTATTCGGATGCTTTTGCAAGCGGTTGGATGCAACTAAGAGGCACGCGCCGCCGCCGTAATGTTGACCGTGGTTTTATTATGTCCGACCACGCAGATTGGCCGGGGTTGCAAACTGCAATCATGGCCACTGGGGCAGAACGGGTATTTGTGACGCATGGTCAAGTGCATACCATGGTGCGCTGGCTTAATGAGCAAGGCTTAGATGCGCAAGGATTTACTACTGAATATGGTGATGAAGCGGCTGAAGCTGAAACTCATCTGCCATCAGCGGACAATATGTCTACTGAAAGCTTGGTAAATGAAAACCAGTCTATAGAAACTGAAGCAAGCGAGCACATGAATATTAACAAGGCTACCGTTTGAAAGCTTTTGCCAACCTTTATGCAAAATTAGATGCCACCACCAGTAGCAACGCTAAATTAGCCGCATTACATGAGTATTTTTTAGCAGCTGCGCCAGCAGATGCGGCATGGGCTGTTTATTTCTTGTCTGGTGGGCGGCCGCGCAAGATAGTGCCCACCAAATTACTGCGCGAATTTACATTAAATATATCTGGCGTTCCAGCATGGCTTTTTGAAGAAAGCTATCAAGCTGTAGGCGATTTAGCAGAAACCATGACGCTATTGCTACCCAAATCGCCACATACCTCTAACGAAGGTTTAGCCGAATGGATAGAGCATCATTTATTACCATTACGTGGCTTGTCGTCGGAATTATTAACAACGCAGTTGTTGCCGTTATTGAATCAGTTGGATCAACAAAGCCAGCTAGTCTGTATTAAGCTCATCACAGGAAGTTTCAGGGTGGGAGTTTCACGATTGCTGGTAACTCGCGCGCTGGCTTCTGTGGCAGACATAGATGCAAAACGCATTGCTCAACGTTTAGTGGGTTACACCGATCTTTCTGCCCGCCCAACTGCAGCACATTATTTAACGCTGATTGCGCTTGTTAGTGAGGCAGGTGATGAGCGCATGGCAGGCCAGCCATACCCATTTTTTTTGGCGCATGCGCTACAAATACCTACTGATGAATTTGAGCTATCTATTGGCCAACCAGACGGCTGGCAGGTGGAATGGAAATGGGATGGTATTCGATCTCAATTAGTGAAGCGCGACGGTCAGCTTTGGGTGTGGTCAAGGGGTGAAGAGTTGGTCACTGACCGCTTTCCTGAATTAAAAGTGTTGGTAGATTTTTTACCTGATGGTACCGTAATTGATGGCGAAATAGTAGTGTGGAAACACAATAACAATCATGTAGATAACGCTTTAAACTTAGCAAAAACAGAGCTCAACAATGCTGCTCAAGTACAGTCGTTTGCATTGCTACAACAACGTATTGGGCGCAAAACTTTAACTACAAAAATACTGGAAAATATCCCCGTCGTGATTTTGGCTTATGATTTGTTGGAATGGCAGGGCGAAGATTGGCGGAGTAAATCACAATCTACAAGACGGGAGCAATTGCAAAAAATTGTCGCTCAATGTAATCAGCCGCAGTTACAAATATCTGCATTATTAACAGGTGAAAGTTGGCAAGACATTGACCGCCAGCGTGCAGCTTCGCGTAACCTAGGCGTAGAAGGCATGATGCTAAAACGCAAAGATGCACAATATGGCGTTGGTCGCACTAAAGATGTGGGGGTTTGGTGGAAGTGGAAAATTGATCCTTACACGGTTGATGCGGTGCTAATTTATGCGCAGACTGGTCATGGTAGGCGCGCAAGTCTATACACCGATTACACTTTTGCTGTGTGGGATGCAGCCGAAAATGAGGCAGAGCGCAAACTTGTGCCTTTTGCTAAAGCCTACTCTGGGCTTACCGATGCAGAAATGCGTGAGGTAGATGCCATTATCCGTAAAACCATAGTAGAAAAATTTGGGCCAGTGCGTAGCGTGATCCCCACCATGGTATTTGAGCTGGGCTTTGAAGGGATCGCCTTGAGTTCGCGCCATAAAAGCGGGATTGCGGTGCGCTTTCCACGCATGTTGCGCTGGCGTAAGGATAAACCAATTGCCGAAGCAGACACACTAAAAACCTTGCAGGCCTTATTGCCGCAAGCATCACGCGTAAATGATGTTGTTTTAAATATTGATGCAAAATCATGACGAAACTAAACAGTTCTACAGCACCCATAACCGTCGCCGAAAACAATCATAGTGATCAAGTAACTTCCAGTAAACCTGAAAATTTTTCGTTAAGTCATGCTTGGTTTTTAACACATGGCTGGCAGCCGTTTCCATTTCAGCAACAAGTGTGGCAAGCAGTCGCGCAAGATAAATCGGGCATGTTGCATGCCACTACTGGGGCTGGTAAAACCTATGCGGTTTGGTTAGCGGCGATTGAACGCTTCTCTTTAAAAAAATCAAGTCCAAAAAGTAACGCTATCAACGAAAAACCAACTGCTAAACGTAAACCAGTGACTCAGCCGCTGACTATATTGTGGATCACGCCAATGCGCGCTTTAGCTGCTGATACTGAACGAGCATTGCTGACGCCTATCAGTGAATTAAATTTGGACTGGAGTATTGGGTTACGCACTGGCGACACCAGCAGTGCCGAGCGCGCGCGG
>JAYVFU010000099.1:0-4411 GCA_043772865.1 Methylophilaceae bacterium | reverse complement strand
ACGTTAACTTAGAAATTACTGGCACTAAAAAAAGAAAAGCAGCGCGTAAACCTACACGCTGCCCACATACTTTAGACTTTATTGAAGATAGAGCTGATAACCAGCGTCCTGCACCGATTATGCCTGATTTATTTGAGGCCCAAATTTAGTTCAGTTGCCGCAAATTAAACTAATCATGATTGGGTGGGCCACCCCATAAGTCATGGTCATCCGCACTGGTAATTTGCACTTCCACCAAATCACCTGGCACTAAATCTGCACCATCATCCAAATAAACCACACCGTCAATCTCAGGCGCGTCTGCTTTAGTACGTCCTATCGCAATTACGTTGCCATTGTCATCTTCTGTGATTTCATCTACTAACACGGCTTGTAAACTACCCACCTTTTTTTGCAGTTTGGCCGCGCTAATTGCTTCTTGTACTTCCATAAATCGGCTTAAACGTTCTTTTTTAAGTTCTTCTGGTACATGATTATCCAGCTTATTCGCCGTTGCGCCATCTACTGCCGAGTAAGTAAAGCACCCTACTCTATCTAATTGCGCTTCTTGTAAAAAGTCGAGCAGCATTTTAAAGTCATCTTCCGTTTCCCCTGGAAAACCTGTAATAAACGTACTGCGAATGGTGATATCAGGGCAAATATCACGCCATGCGTTGATACGTGCAAGGTTGTTCTCACTGCTAGCTGGGCGCTTCATGGCTTTGAGTATACGTGGGCTAGCATGCTGAAATGGCACGTCGAGATATGGCAAAATAATGCCATCTGCCATCATGGGGATAATTTCATCAACATGCGGATAGGGGTAAACGTAATGCATACGTACCCATACACCAAGCTCACCTAATGCACTTGCGAGTTCTGTCATACGCGTTTTAACTGGGCGACCATTCCAAAAACCTGGGCGATATTTAATATCTACCCCATAGGCAGAGGTGTCTTGTGAAATGACTAAAATCTCTGAAACACCTGCTTTAACTAGATTTTCGGCTTCGTTCATGACGTCGCCAATCGGACGACTTACTAAATCGCCACGCATACTTGGGATAATACAAAAGCTACACTTGTGGTTACAACCTTCAGAGATTTTTAAATAAGCGTAATGGCTAGGCGTTAGACGTACACCTTGTGGTGGCACCAAATCAATATAGGGGTCATGTAATTTAGGTAAGTTAGCATGTATGGCTGTCATCACCTCCTCAAGCGCATGTGGGCCAGTCACAGCAAGCACACTTGGATGAGCGGACTCGACAACGCCAGCTTTTGCTCCCAGGCAGCCTGTCACAATCACTTTGCCGTTTTTGGCAATCGCTTCGCCTATGGCATCCAGCGATTCTTCCACGGCACTATCAATAAAGCCGCAGGTGTTTACTACTACTAAATCAGCATCCTCATAACTGCCTGAAATTTCATAACCCTCGGCGCGCAGCTGCGTAAGAATACGCTCTGCGTCCGAGCCAGCTTTAGGGCAGCCAAGTGAAACGAAGCCAACTTTAGGTGGGCTATTACTGGTATTAGTGGGTGCTAGTGTCGTATTCATGTTTAATCAACTCTACTCTTTAAATATTTCGTTATAATTTGGTATGTACATTATTTTAATTGCTTGGATGTATGTCGTAGTGTTGTTGGCGGCGGCTGAAAATACCATTACCGCTGGTGTGCTCACTTTTTTATTTTACGGCTTAGTCCCTTGCGCTTTATTACTTTGGATATTGGGTGTTAAACATCGACGCTATAAAAAATTCGCTAAAGATAACTTAGCTGGTAACAGCGAAGTTAAAGACAGCGCTGAAGAATCAAATCAATAATGTATTTTTTCAACTATTCCGCAATCAAAAATTTAGTGAGTGCAATTGATCCTATACCCAAAGCAATTAATACCACTTGGCTCACCGTCTCCTTTAATTGCGTGCGTTTATGCAAGCTAGGGATTAAATCTGCTACCGCCACATAAAGCATACTAGATGCCGCTAATCCTAAAATAGTAGGCACCCAACTTTGTACGGATTGCAGTGCAAAATAAGCCAATAAACCACCTACCAGAGTGGCTAAACTTGAAATCAAATTAAATGCTAACGCTTGCTTTTTGGTGTAGCCAGAATGCAATAGAATTAAAAAATCACCTACTTCTTGTGGGATTTCATGCGCGATAATAGCGATTGAAGTCACAACGCCTAATTTAATATCGGTCATAAACGCAGCGGCAATCAGTACGCCATCTACAAAATTATGAAAAGTATCGCCCACCATCACCATCAAGCCACTACGACCGCCATCATGCGCATGGCTATGCGAGTGATTATGCACTGGCATTGATGCAGTAAGAGAAGGCGTTTGTTTTAGAACTTGCTTATACTTCGATGTGTTATTGGTTGCCCCATTACTAATACTATACTCTGGGCAATCTTCCTCAGTATGCAGTGCATGCACTTCACAATGATTACCGTGGCAATGGCGCCAAATCACGAGCTTTTCTAGGATAAAAAATAATAAAATACCGAGCAAAATCGTCGTTGTCATGCTCTCAATACTTGTGGCCACTTTAAAAGCCTCTGGCAGTATCTCCAAAAACACTGCGCCCAACATTGCACCAATTGCGTAACTAATCAGCAAAGGTACCCAAGTACTACGGGTATTTAGCGCAACCGCACCTGCACCTAGCACGCTTAAAAAACCTCCAAACAAGCTTGAAGCGATTATCCATGCGAGTACTGATAACGAAGAGAATTCTGGAGTTGACATTGATATTGCTTGAATTTAATTCAACATTATAAACTAGGCCAACAAATAGCTTAAATCTAATCTGATTACGGCTATTTTTAAGTGAGCCAAATCATAGTTGCCATACGACCAGTCACATAGTCACGGCGATATGAAAAAAATCGCTCTTTATCGGTATATGTGCACAAATCGCCACCATATATTTGGCTAACACCCATTGTATTGAGCCGTTGTCGTGCTAACTGATAGATGTTGCAAAGCCATTTATCATGATTAGTCTTATTGTTGCTTGCCGATTGAAACGCTAGCGCAGCATTGGCATCAACCTTTATAAAAGCTTCGCGCACTTCACCACCCACCTCAAATGCTTGCGGGCCAATGGCAGGCCCAAGCCATGCCATTAGATGTTGTGATATAAGATTAGGCATTGCCAATTGCATACTTTGTACTGTGCTTTCAATCACACCATCTAGCAAACCTTTCCAGCCCGCATGTACAGCAGCTACTATAGTCCCCGCTTCATCACAAAGTAAAACGGGTAAACAATCTGCGGTCATAGTCACACAAACGGTATTAGCTTTAATTGTGTAAGCAGCATCAGCTTCAATAGCACAACCTGCCATTGCGGCATCAATCGCTTTTATACCGTGAACCTGATTAATCCAAACGGGTTCAGATGGCAAATAAGGGCTTAACAACTGGCGGTTTTGTGCCACTGCAATGGCATTGTCATTCACGTGTGCGCCTAAGTTAAAGCTATAGTATGGTGCAAGACTAACGCCACCAATACGCGTAGTTTGCATAGTGTGTACGTTGGTTGGGGCTGGCCAATTTGGGGTGATAAATGTAGATTTTAAATCTAGCTGGCTCATAAGCGATTACTCTTCATCGCTATACTCATCAAGCATGTCTTCATCGTCAAAATCATCAAGGTCGTCATCGCCACCAATATAAAGCCCATTTTCATCAACACCAAAATCATAAGGTAAAGGTGCATCAAGCGCTTGCTCTTTAACATCCTCAAAGCGCATGGCTTCGAGCAAGGCTTTCATATCATCAGCTAGTTCAATTTGCCACTCCATAAACGCGTTAGTTTCTGGGTGAATTAAACCTAAATTAACCGCATGCAGCGCTTGTCGATCAAAATCATCAACTGCTTCGCGCAAGGTCATGGTCATGGCACGGATGGGAATAATCCCCCTAAAGCCATAAACGTTATCGCCTACCATCGGCGCTTTTAAGTGCTGCATGTGCACGCGAATTTGGTGTGTACGCCCAGTTTCTAAATTACAGCGTAAGTAGGTATGGACAGAAAAACGCTCTAACACTTCATAACGTGTGACGGCTGGCTTGCCTAATTTATTAATTGCCATTTTAGTACGCGAACGTGGATCACGCCCTATAGGTTGATCTATTAAGCCGTTACGCCAGATTTGCCCCCAGACAATCGCACGATACTCGCGCTTAACGGTACGCGCTTGTAATTGCCGCACTAGGCTAGTTTGTGCAGCCAAAGTTTTTGCAATGACCAGTAAGCCGCTAGTATCTTTATCTAGGCGATGCACTATGCCACAGCGTGGCACTTCTTTAATCTCAGGGTGGTGATATAACAAAGCGTTAAGCAGAGTGCCGCTCCAATTACCAACGGCTGGATGCACAACCATGCCCGCTGGTTTGTTAATGACTAGAATAT
>JAYVFU010000098.1:0-13547 GCA_043772865.1 Methylophilaceae bacterium | reverse complement strand
CAAAAAAACCTACTTAGAAATAAGTAGGTTTTTTTTATTGCATTTTGCAAATGTTAAGTATTTTTAAAAATTGTTTAATTAAACAAAAAATACAATCTTGTTATTAATAACGCTTTGTTTGCTAGCGTACAAACAAAATTTTGATAATCCTTAATAATATACCAAGCTTAAAAAGCCAATTATTTATATTTTTAAAGGAAACAATTATGAAGAAGATTTTACTGGCATTAGGTTTTTCGTTAATTGGAACATCTGCACAAGCAATTACTATGGGCAATTTGCAATTGAACACTTATGGTTCTGCTATGTTTAACGGTACAAACAATATTGCTAATACTAATACTGGTATGTTTGGCCAACTTTACACCACACAAAATACTATTCTTAATTTTACATTTTTAGGCAAAGAAGCTGCCAATATTAATTATTTACTTCTTAATGGCTCAGCAGCAACTGGTTCGGCCACTAATACAGTAAAAATTAATGATAGTTACTCATTAATAGCAAACAAAGGTGTAGTTGACTTTGGCTTTACAGGCAATGGAGGGACATCAGCTTCCAACACAACTAACCCTCAAGACAATATTTTATTTCTTGAAAATGTCAATGCTATTAAAGACGCTACAGGTAATCCATTTGCATTTCTAGTTGGTTTTGATGATGGCGGTTCTCATGACGCTGACTTTAACGATTATGTCATTGGTATAAACGAAATAAGTGCTGTACCAGCTCCCACATCTGCATGGTTATTTGGTTCAGCTTTATTTGGTTTCGCTTGCTTTAGACGTAAATCTATTTAGATAGAGCTAATTGTATTAAAAAACCCTGATGAGTTATTTTATAGTCAGGGTCTTACAACTCCTATGTATTAAGCTCCTGAAAGGCTATTTAGTTGATTGCTACAACAATAACCCTCCCCCAGCTAGGGCATGAATAATAAGCCGCTACAAAATTAAGCGTTTACAGCTATCATCACTGAGTATACAGAAGTGTATTGTAAAGCAGTATTCACGGGCATATGGGATATAAATCCAACCTAACAAGTGCTGATATATAATTCAGTTAATAAGTTCATACTCATATATTTACCTATAAAGAAAATGAAATTGCTGAATCTGCTACATATATTTCTGAGCAGTCTGTAGATGTGCCTACAGTAAAAGTATTTAGTATTTAGCTTGTTACTACACAATTCCAAGTCCTAAACTTTGGGCGTATACGGGGCTGATTTGTTTATCAAATAATTCAGCTATGAATGAATAAGAACGTGGTGACAAGTTTGGGCCTCCAATTTAAGCATAATTTAAAGTATTTACAGCATGGTTAACTTTTCCGTATTACATAGATGACTGTGGTATGAATGTTGTTTGTTCCCTACGCGTTGTTGATAGAGTAAAAATTAATATATAAAAGAGGTGATCTAATTGAAAATAGCCGTTGTGGGTTCTGGATACGTTGGATTGTCTAATGCCATATTGTTAGCTCAACATAATGAGGTAGTTACACTCGATGTAATTGCAACAAAAGTTGAAATGATTAATAACAAACAATCACCCATTGAAGATAAAGAACTAGAAGATTATTTAAAAAACAAACCGCTTAATTTAAAAGCCACTTTAGATAAATTAGAGGCATACCAAAACGCAAGTTTTGTGATTATTGCCACGCCAACTGATTACGACCCAGAAACTAACTACTTCAATACAAAATCCATAGAATCTGTCATACGCGATGTCATCAGCATTAACCCGCAGGTGGTGATTATTATTAAATCTACCGTGCCAGTTGGCTATAGTGCCCGCTTAAAAGAAGAATTTAATTGCCCTAACATTATCTTTTCACCAGAGTTTTTACGTGAAGGCAAAGCGCTTTACGATAATTTATATCCATCTAGAATTATCATAGGCGAAAAATCAGAGCGGGCAGAAGTATTTGCCAATCTCTTAAAACAAGGCGCAATTAAGCAAGATATCCCTGTACTGTTTACTGATTGCACAGAAGCCGAGGCTGTAAAACTGTTTTCTAATAGTTACCTCGCCATGCGCGTAGCCTACTTTAATGAGCTAGACACTTACGCAGCCACACTGGGGCTAGATTCGCGGCAGATTATTGAAGGTGTATCGCTAGACCCACGTGTAGGTAATTACTACAACAATCCATCGTTTGGTTTTGGTGGCTACTGTTTACCTAAAGACACTAAACAATTATTAGCTAACTACAATAACGTACCCAACAACATCATTAGCGCAATAGTAGATGCAAACAGCACTCGTAAAGACTTTATTGCACGTAGCATTCTTAAGCTGAAACCCGAAGTAGTTGGAATCTACCGACTCACCATGAAAGCAGGCTCCGACAATTACCGAGCCTCTTCAATCCAAGGAATTATGAAACGTATTAAAGCCAAGGGTATAGAGATTGTTGTGTACGAACCCACTATGAAAGAACCTGAGTTTTTCCGATCAAAAGTAGTGAATGATTTAACAGAGTTCAAAAAATTGGCTGATGTTATTGTTGCTAACCGTATTACTGATGATATTAAAGATGTTGCAAGTAAAGTTTACAGCCGAGATTTGTTTGGGAAAGATTAGCTTGTAATTCAATTTAGCCCGTAAGAGGAAAACACCAAAACAAAAATAATTAAGATGCTTAATATGGGCTTATCTTATAATTAAGTTATTTGATAGTAAGGTGTTTTAATGAGTAGTTATAACGATATCGAAGCCAGTGATTTACATGCACTGATTGCCGAAAAGAAAATTCAATTAGTCGATGTGCGTAATGATGATGAAGTAGCACGTGGCATTATTGCTGGCGCTAGGCATTTGCAACTTTCTTTGTTGCCTGTTGAATATGAATCTTTAAGTAGCGATTTACCTACCGTGTTTTATTGCCATAGCGGTGTACGTTCAGCTCAAGCCGCAGCTTTTGTGTCTAGCAAAGGCTACACCAATGTGTATAATTTAGTTGGTGGTGTTTTAGCTTGGGCTAGGGCTGGTTACCCGTTTGCAACTAAAAGTTAATACCCTAGTCAGTTTAATTTAAGTCTTTAGGTGATCTTGCATGGAATTTGATAAAGAAATTGATGCGCGCGGTTTGAATTGCCCACTGCCCATTTTGCGCTGCAAAAAAGGCTTAAGCGATATGGTAGCGACAACCGTGTTAAAAATTACAGCAACTGATGCAGGTTCAGTTAAAGATTTTCACGCATTTTGCAAACAGACAGGGCATGAGTTGTTGCTGTTAGAAGAAATAGAAGACGCGGAGCCAATAAAAGAATTCGTTTTTTATATTCGCAAACGCAGCGAGTGATTAGTGAATAAAAAAGCTGTTCAGAGATGGACGGCTTTTTTTATTGATAGCTCCCTACACTTACTTTATAAACTACCTATTTCACTATCGCTACAAAATTTAGCAGCACATCCAAATCAATTGCATCTATCCGCTACATTTACTCGTATAAGGTGGTATTCATAAAAACAGTATGAATATTTATTACTAGGTTAAATATAGTGGGAGTACCGCAATGAATCATTCATTTAAACATAAGTTAATATTTGGCGGTGTATTAATAGCGCTAGGTTTAACGTGTGGTTTTCAAAACCAAGCAAAAGCTGAGTCTTTTTCTAATAAGCTGCTGTTTGCTAATCACGATATTACAAAAACTACACTAGCTAAGTAAATTTAACCAAAAAATTTAAATTATCTAAAAATAGCATTAATTCTTCATTTTAAACATCATCAACTTATCTTAAAAATAATGTCATTAAATATTACGAGTTCTGCAATATTAACCATTGAAGCAACAGGTTATACTAATTCTTTTGCTTTATTAGATAGTGGTATGGAAAATATTGCGCTTAAATTAAATACGCCTAGCGATGTAAGCGCTGATAGATTTTATAAGCTCGTACAAGGCATGATTGCCCGTGATGAGGCCTCGCTTGCTGAGCTATATGACTGTACATTATCAAAAGTGTATGGGCTGGCGTTAAAAATTACACGCCGCCATGACTTAGCAGAAGATGTTGTGGAAGATACTTATTATCAAGCATGGCAAGAAGCCACTAGGTTTGATAGTGAACGTGGCCCAACCATGGCATGGTTGATGATGATTTGCCGTTCGCGAGCGATTGATGCGCTGCGGCGATTAGATACCGCTGAATCGTATGCTGAACCACAAGATTTGATTGCGCACCAAGAATCAACTTCTGCACCATTAGACCATTTACTTAGCCTTGAGCGAGATTCAGCGTTGTACCAGGCCATGGCAAGCTTAAGTGCAATACAGCGCCAACTAATTGCCTTAGCCTTTTTTAAAGGCCTTACCCATGAGGATATTGCAGACCAAATGGCCATGCCACTTGGCTCAGTAAAATCTAATATAAAGCGTGCGCAAGTCAAATTAAAAGCCGCGTTAGTGCAAGACAAGGATTTATAATGAAAAAATCTAATCAACAATACAAATCAATATTAGATGATGATATTAATGCGTCCATTGCAAGCCAGCTATTGCCAACCTCACCAGCACCAGAGGTGGCAAGCCGCATTAAGCTAAAATTGATGGGCCGCATTCAAGCAGGTGCAGGACATCATCAATTTATATTTTCCAACCAAGGCGAGTGGAAAACCATTGCAAATGGTGTAGAAGTAAAACTTTTACATAAGAACGAAACTGGCAAATCATTGCTCATTAAAATGGCGGCTAACGCTACGCTTCCGTATCATGAGCACGCGCAAGATGAAGAATCTTTTGTAGTAGAAGGTGAAGTTTGGCTTGATGGCATTTTATGCTACCCGGGCGATTACCATCACGCGTCAGCAGGCGGTTATCATCGTGATATTCATACGGCAACAGGTTGCATGTTGCTGGTACGTTGTTAACTACTGTAACTAAAAATCTTACTTAATACTCTCAGTTTTTTGTGAAGTATCTACTCTTGTCATTAACGTTATTGTTTGCAACACAACCT
The DNA here is from genome assembly GCA_043772865.1 of Methylophilaceae bacterium. Lineage (GTDB taxonomy): Bacteria > Pseudomonadota > Gammaproteobacteria > Burkholderiales > Methylophilaceae > JACMMS01. Next base: position 8,574 of record JAYVFU010000098.1, on the reverse strand, counting down.
GTGAGTGCAGAACCTTATTCAGCACCTTTTTGGTTACCTGGCGGCCACCTGCAAACGATATACCCAGCCCTATTTGCAAGGGTACCTGAAGTGCAGTATCGTCGAGAACGCTGGGAATTGCCTGATGGCGACTTTGTAGATGTGGATTGGGTAGATACATATTTGCCAAGTACAGCCTCGATACCTGCATCTATTAGCTCAAACCCGATAATAGTTGACCATACAAATGAAACCACACCGATAGTTGTGTTGTTTCATGGCTTAGAAGGTAACTCACAAAGCCAATATGCTAAAGCGTTAATGGCAGCAACTCAAAGCAAAGGGTGGCGTGGCGTGGTAATTCATTTTAGAGGTTGCTCTGGTGAGCCTAATCGTTTGCCGCGTGTTTACTATGCCGGAGATACCCCTGAAATTGAAACCTTGCTATCACGCGTGCGTACTGCCGCCCCTAAAGCTAACATCTACGCTGTTGGCGTATCGTTAGGCGGCAATGCGCTGCTTAAATGGCTAGGCGAATCTGGCGAACATGCTAGTGAGGTCATCACCAAAGCCGCTGCGGTTTCTGCACCTATGGATTTGGCTGAATCAGCGAATGCTCTAGATAAGGGCTTTAATCGCTGGGTTTACACCCCCCGTTTTGTTGATTCTATGCGACCTAAAGCCTTGGCCATGTCAAAACGCTTTCCAGGTTTACTAGATGACGTTAAAATCAAATCTGCAAAAACTATCCATGAAATTGATAGTGCCGTGACTGCGGTTTTATACGGTGCATCAAGTGCTGACGATTATTATGCAAAAAATGCAGCAAAACCTTGGCTAGACAAAATTACACTGACTACAATCATTATCAATGCAAAAAATGACCCGTTTATGCCGGCAGAATTTTTGCCAACGCAAGCAGAGGTTTCATCTACTGTCAGCTTAGAATATACAGATGAAGGCGGGCATGTAGGCTTTGTTACATCGCCACTTCCTGGGCATGTGGAATGGCTACCTAAACATCTTTTGGAATTTTTTGAGGCGCAGCCTTAATTTGCTTTAAACACTTAGCTGCGCTGGGTAGGATTTGCAAAAATCTAGTTTGACCATGTTAATTACTGGGTGGTACATAACCCGTTGCGGTATCTGCACCTTCACCAAAAAAGTACTTTTCAGTTTGCTCGGTTAAGTATCTACGTGCTTCAGGGTCTGCCAAGCTCAAGCGATTTTCATTCACCAGCATGGTTTGCTGCTTAAGCCATGCCGCCCATGCCTCTTTAGAAACACTCAAGTAAATGCGTTTGCCAAGCTCACCTGGATAAGGCGGATAAACCATTCCTTCTAGTTCTTTATTTAATTTGATGCAGTGTACGGTGCGGGTCATATCGTGTGCCTTTATTAAAACAATTAACTTAAGACGTCATGATAACTTAAGCCGTGTATTGTTGCGACATTCACGCGCTTGCTTGATTTTGTTTCATGTAATAAACAGTTAATTTTAGGCTGGGTGGTAATCACTCGCTTTGCTATACTCACAAAGTCAAAATTTTGTAGATTGAATGGCATCATGGAAAGTCCGTATAAAGGTAAAACTGGCCTGCGCCGTGTGATTAATGCATGGGGCTATAGCTGTGAAGGCATTAAAGCGGCATTTATTCATGAAGATGCGTTTAGGACTGAAGTTTTTCTGTCTGTGCTGCTCATACCGCTCGCATTTTACTTAGGTCATAGCGGTATTGAACGCGCCATAATGATTGCCAGTGTATTGCTGGTATTGATTGTAGAGTTGCTAAACTCTGGTATAGAAGCCGTGGTAGATCGCGTGTCTATTGAGCATCATTTACTCGCAAAGCGTGCCAAAGACATTGGTAGTGCAGCCGTGTTTTTTGCATTGGTTAACGCGGTGGTGGTTTGGGTGTTGTTGATTATTGGTTAGGGGTTTATTTGAGAGTTTTGCACAACCGTAAATCTTGCTTAATTTTCAAAAAACGCTAATACCGTCATTCCCGCGAACGCGGGAATCCATTTTGACTTTTGGTTTCTATTAAGCGCCTTAAATCTTGAATTGGATTCCCGCCTTCGCGGGAATGACGATAGTGATTGGTTTCAGCTTAAAATAAATACTCTAAAAATCCCCACGCAAACCCACCAAAATAGACCTCTCGCCTGCTGGTGAAATATCTTTCAACACCGATGTATGTTCTCTAATTTCTTGATTCAGCAGATTACTTGCTTTAGCAAATACTTCCATATGCATTTTTGTAGGTAATTTATAAGCCACTAAAGCGCTCACATTCGTATAGCCATTAGTCGGTAGTTCAAACTCGGCCGTATGGTTTTGCTTAAACGCATGTAGCACATCTAAGCGTGCAGTCCAGCTATTGAGTTGATATTCCAAACCTGTACCAAGACGCAAAGGCGCAATACGCGGTAGATAATCACCAGTGTTGCTATTAGTGGCATGCACATAATCACCACGTACAGTCCATGCTAAGTGATTGGCAATACCAAACTTACCCTCCATCTCCAACCCTTTAAACACGGCTGGTACCGCAATAAATTGCGCTTCTTGCACAATATCCTCACCAGAAATATCTGCAACACCATCGCCATTTGCATCTATTGGATTAATCTCGCCATCTACGCCACGTTTATTTGCCGTATTAAATAAGCCGATAAAGTTGCTAAATTTTGTGTAATAAGCGCCAAAATTAAAACTATCCTTGCCTGATTTCCATCGAATTTGCCCATCAATACCGTTAGCACGCTCTTTACTTAAATTAGTATCACCAATCTCATATTGCCCCGTGGCTAAATGGGGGCCGTTAGCAAACACCTCAAAATTAGCAGGTGCACGTTCGTTATGTGATAAATTACTGGCCAACGACCAATTAGAAGTCAGTGTGTAAATGCCACCAAGCGCATAACTATTAGGGTTATAGCTTTTAGTCAACGGCGCGCCAAATCTACCCCCTCCAGCAGAACTAAGATCTACATTATCTAAACGCCCACCAAAACTCAGCTTTAAGGGGTCAATAAACCCTGTCAGCGGTAACTCCTCAAATATATATATACCCTGTGATACGGTCGTATTTCTAGGTACAAACGCTTCATCACCTAATGCTTCAAAGGTTGTATTTTGAAATTGCGCGCCAATCACACCTTGCATATTGCCAATTTTTTCGTGACTAAGCTCAAATGCGCCTTCTAAGCCATTGTTTTTAAAAGTAGTGCCAACAACGCCGGCATCAATTTCACGATGAATGTAATCTGTATAAGCTAAACGCGCTTTAACGCGATTAATCGTATTACCGGTAAATGCACCTATATCTTTAAATTCCGATGCCAGTTCAACGCGGTCACTGTGCATATCAATATGCACGCCGGGCTCGGCAACTGTACCGTAATCATTATTGGTACGCGCGTAAGAAAAACCCACATAACCTTTATCAAACGTGGCGGAAGCACCAAATGCACCACCATCGTCGTTAGAATCACTGTTAACTAAACGCCCGCGATTTTCCCGTGTAGTACCATCTGCTTCATTTTTACGACGTGATACTGCATAGCCTGGTATATCTAAATCATCCGTTTTACGTTTGTAGGCATCTGCATGAATCGCAAAATCGCCATTACCCGCATCGACAACAACGGCGCCATTACGTTGGTCATCCGCCCCACCAAAACGCGCCTCATAACGGCCAGTCACGCCATCTACCTGCTCTTTTGGCACACGGTTATCAGTAGAATTGACCACCCCGCCAACCGCACTACCCCCATAAAGTAAAGCGGCTGGCCCCCGCACCACATCAATTTGCTCAACGGCTAATGGGTCTACCGACACTGCATGATCAAAGCTAAGTGATGATGCATCTAAAATACCCACGCCATTTTGCAAAATTCGAACACGCTCAGCATCCAAGCCGCGAATAATGGGTCGCGCAACATTCGGGCCAAAACCAGTGGCACTCACACCTGGAATACTATTTAAAGTTTCACCTATGGTACTTTCACGGCGCAAAGAAAGCTCACGACCGTTAAGTACGGTCACTGGTACCGCAAGCTCATCTGAGCTTAGGCCCAGTGGATTTCCCGTGACTGATACAGCATCTACATTGATGTTTGTGGTGTTTTCAGCCTCTGCCGCTATTGTTATCTGGCTGAGTAGCGTACTAGATAATATCAGCGCACTAGCACAAAACTTGGGTACAAAATATTGATTAATAATAAGATAGATTTTTTTACGTGCGATAGGCGCAACGCGGTATTGCAAAGCAGGATTATTCATGACAGTGGCCTCATATAAACTTAATTTCTAGCAAATAGCTGGCTTAAAAGCAGCTGAAAAACTATAGATTATTAGACAGAATGATTAGATGTAGTAGTGCTATCACTTTCAAATGATAAAACCACTTAAGTAAAAATTAAGTCAGTTGAGGTGGCGCGCGTGCGCCATAGTGCCGGGAAAAACGAGATTGAACGCTATATTGAACGTCCGTAAAGTCGATGAAGTCATTAGAAAATATGGGGGCGACAAAATAGCTTGATGCCACCGCGCCGCTAAGCTGACTAAAGCTTAAGCATTTTTCACAAAGATTAGAATGTGTAGATTTATCTTGCTGATTGTTTGATGGCTGGTTATTTGATGAACGATTAGTTTGTGATTGCTTAGTATAGTCAGAAAGGTGGCTAATCTCGTGCGCAACAGAACCTTGCTGGGCTAAGCCAAACAAGAATATCAGCGCAAATATTGCGATTAATTGAGAATGTACCCGATGCAACATAATTGGCATACTATCACGAAATCTATAAAGTTGATTTTAAGCGCCAATCGTGACAATTTGAAGTGCGACTATTTTTCGCAATAAAAAACTACATCTTCGGATGTGGCTTTTGCTCGCGTAGGAGCGACACCCCATAGCGTAAGCAATATATCCAGCCCTAAACAAATGTCAGTTGAACATATAAGATTGATTCGGCACGGGTCGGGCCTCTAACAATATCTAAAGCTCAGAATAATTAAGAAAAAATCTCAAGCCTTGCCGCTTCGCTAATGGCGATAACCGCAGGGTGTGTCAGTTTGCGTTCTACAGATATCGCGTAAAAACTTTTAGTGACTTCTTTAGTGCTACCTAGCGCTATCACGCCAAACTGTTTCTCCGTTTGATCTAATATAGAAGAGGGGGCAGCAAAAACGCCGACCCCCGCTTGGCCAAACACTTTCATTAGCGCGCCATCATCAAACTCGCCCATGATACGCGGCACAATTCTTTGATCATCTAGCCAGCGCATCAGCCTAGGGCGTACTGCATCGTCCACACCAGGTAATAGCATCGGTGCGCCATGCAGGCATTGTGGAAATGTGCTGTCACCAAACTTTTGTACAAGGCTTGGGGTTGCAAAAAATGTAAGCCCACACTCACCTAGTAAGTGATTGAAAGCACGCACATTTATATTGGTTGGCATTGGGCTATCGGCAATCACAATATCCAGCTTATGTACTGCAAGCTCTCCCAGTAAACTAGTCATACTGCCTTCGCGGCAAATAATACGAAGCTCGTTTTGCGAGCGTAATGCAGGCTCAATTAACCGATACGCAATCGATTTTGGTACAGCTTCGCATATGCCCACTCTGAATTGTAAAGGTCGTTCTATTGGCGCTAAACGCAAAGCGTCTTGCAATTCCTGACCTAGCGAAAATATTTCATCGGCATAACTGAGTACTAACATACCTCTGTCGGTCAGTTCAAAACGTCGATTTATTCGACTAAAAAGTGTTTCACCTAAAGTATCTTCAAACAAACTCAGCTGCCCACTGATGGTTTGTGGGGTAATGTGCAAGCGCTGGCTAGCCAAAGTAATACTGCCAGTTTTTGCGACTACCCAAAAATAATGTAAGTGTTTGTAATTGAGCGCAGCCATTGTTTACTTTCGGTTTTTTCGAATATTAAATCAAGTATATTCGATTTTTATTGATTAAATTTTTGTTCTAAACTAAATTTCGTTCAAATGTGAAGAAAAGGAAATCATCATGAAAACCGATATTCAAGCACGTGGATTTAATTTAACTAAAGCGATTCGCGCCTATACCGAACGCAGAATTTTCTTTGCTGTGAGCTTTGCACAACATTATGTTCAGCACATTACAGTACGCCTTTCAGATATTAACGGCCCACGTGGCGGGCAAGACAAACGTTGCCAGCTTGTATTAAAACTAAATGGCGCGCCTAGTTTGGTGATTGAAGATACAGAAGATAATTTATATGCAGCCATAGATAGGGCAGTACGCCGCGCCAGCCAGTCAGTTGCACGTAATTTAGGGCGCAAACAAGATCACAAACAAAATCACAGAGATCGTCATTTAAGTATGTTTAGCAGTGGTAGCATGGAAATTAAACCACAGACGTAATATTGCAAAAGTATGATGTATATTTAGAGAGGCTGATTTAAACAGTATTTTCATCAGCCTCTTAAGTTAATAGCGTTAAAGGAATGAATATGAAGCGTATTTTTTTATTTTTAGTGACTAACTTAGCGATTGTATTGGTGCTCTCCATCACCATGAAACTGCTAGGCGTTGAGCCTTATTTAAACGAGCAAGGGCTTAATCTTAAATCATTGCTTATTTTTGCCGCAGTAATGGGCATGGGTGGCTCATTGATTTCACTGGCTATTTCTAAGTGGTCAGCAAAACGCATGGTAGGTGCAGAAGTGATTAAAAACCCAGCTAACGCTGAAGAAGTTTGGTTGGTCAATACAGTAAAAGCCCAAGCCCAAATAGCGGGTATTGGCATGCCTGAAGTCGCTATTTATGATTCACCCGATATTAATGCTTTTGCAACGGGTATGAATAAAAACAACGCGCTAGTGGCGGTATCTACTGGGTTGTTGCGCTCTATGACCCGCGATGAAGCAGAAGCCGTATTAGGTCATGAAATATCACACGTCGCCAATGGCGACATGGTCACCTTGGCGCTCATTCAAGGTGTAGTGAATACATTTGTGATGTTTTTTTCTCGCGTGATTGGGCATACGGTTGATAAAGTAATTTTTAAAACTGGGCGCGGTACTGGACCCGCATTTTTTGTAACGATGATTATTGCAGAGTTGATATTAGGTGTTTTAGCCTCAATTATCGTCATGTGGTTCTCTCGCCAACGCGAATTTAGAGCAGATATTGGTGGTGCAAATTTAGCAGGGCGTCGTAAAATGATTGCAGCGCTAGAAAAGCTTAAGCTAGGTCAGCAACAAGCACATTTGCCAGAAAAAATGGCGACGTTTGGCATCTCTGGCGATAAAGCAATGGGTATTAAACGCTTGTTTATGACGCATCCGCCGCTAGAAGAGCGTATTGCCGCACTAAAAGCATCAACTTAATCAATACTTAATTCATAAAATTTAAGGGACGTGTATGGTCAGTGTGGGTCAGCCATGGATGTGGGCAGGATTTATTGCATTTGTGCTGGCCATGCTCGCACTCGATTTATTTGTGTTTGGTGGCAGAAAATCACATAAAGTCAGTATTAAAGAAGCGGCCAGCTGGAGCGTGGTTTGGATAAGCTTAGCATTAGCATTCAATGTTTTATTATGGTGGTATTTAACTGGCTTACTGGGCCCAGACGTAGCTAACCAAAAAAGTATGGAGTTTTTAACAGGTTATGTGATTGAAAAATCACTATCTGTTGATAACGTATTTGTATTTTTGCTGATATTTGGCGCATTTAAAGTAGCGCCCGAAAATCAACGCCGTGTGCTGTTATACGGTGTTTTGGGGGCTATTGTGTTGCGTGCCATCATGATTTTAGCCGGCGCATGGGTGGTACGTGAGTTTCAATGGGTACTTTACTTATTCGGCGTATTTTTATTATTTACCGGCGCTAAAATGTTGATGGCAGAAGAAAAGCCTGCAGATTTGCAACAAAATCCTGTAATCAAGTTTGCAAAAAAACACCTGCGCATAACACATGATTATCACGGTGAAAAGTTTGCCGTGATGCAAAATGGTGTGCGTTATTTCACACCGTTATTTTTAGTGTTGCTGTTGATAGAGGTATCTGATCTGGTATTTGCCGTAGATTCTATCCCAGCGATTTTTGCCATTACTACCGACCCATTTATTGTATTTACTTCTAATATTTTTGCCATTATGGGCTTGCGTGCGCTTTATTTCTTGCTTGCTGATATGGCAGATCGCTTCCATTTGCTTAAATTTGGTTTGGCATTTTTGCTGATGTTTATTGGCGGAAAAATGCTCTTGGCTTATTGGTATCATGTTCCTACATTAATTTCGTTACTAGTTATCGGCGTTATTTTAAGTGTTTCTGTTATCGCCAGCTTATTGACGACTAAACCTGTAGATCAACATATATAATAATTGCAATTGATGGTTACAATTCATCATTTAAAAACCATCGATGAATAAAACATAATGACCGCACCAAGTAATTTACAAGCAAATAAACCGACAATTGGCACTTTTGAACGCAAACTTACTTGGTGGGTACTTGCTTGTATTGTGGTGGGTATCTCACTGGGGAAAATCTTTCCTAGCTATTTTCAAACGATTGGTCATTTAAAAATTGCAGAAGTAAATTT